>CAJWIK010000065.1 GCA_913042105.1 uncultured Gammaproteobacteria bacterium | reverse complement strand
ACCCCAATTAAATGAAACGCTTTCCCGAATGTCTATTAGTCATCTCGATATTTATTGCTTGCATAGAGATAATGAAGATATTCCAGTAGAGGAATTTATTGATACTCTTAATGAACTAAAAAATGAAGGTCTCATTTCTATATTTGGAGCTTCAAACTGGTCTCTTGATAGATTTAAAGCAGCTAATGACTATGCGTTGTCTTCAGGGAAAGAAGCGTTCACGGTTTTAAGTAATAATTTTAGCTTAGCTCAAATGAATAATCCTGTTTGGCCTGGATGTTTTAGTTGTTCTGAAGATGATTATGTAAAGTACCTAACTGACAACCAAATATCAATATTTCCATGGTCAAGCCAAGCCCGTGGTTTCTTTCTTGATTCTCAAGAATTTACAGGGTTAACTCATGTTGCTGACCCCAATACTGAAGAACAAAAAAGAGTTTGGGGAAGTGAAGATAATCTTGAGCGTAGATCTCGATGTTTTGAACTCGCAACAAAAAAGGCAGTCGATCCTATACAGTTAGCGTTAGCCTTTGTTTTGAATCAAAAATTTCCCTCTTTTCCCTTGATAGGACCTAGAAACTTTTTTGAAACTGAAAGTTCTTTGCATGCTATAAATATAGATTTATCAGATGAAGAAATATCTTGGCTGAATCTTAAATCTTAAACTTGTAAAAAAAACTTTTCTAATTTTAATTTTATTGATATTCTTTCGGTAGACGTCCCACATTCAATTTAACACGAGGGGAATTGAATTCGTGGATTATTATTACCCTCTACAGGAGGTGATCACTATTAGTATTTATTATAGAAGAGGAACAACAGGAGTATCCTTCTGACACGGGTTACCCCCGGTTCCGGCTAACAGTTTTAACAGTTAGTTGAAAAGTAGTTGAGATACGCTTTTCGGAATCCCTGCTTTCGAGTGGGGATTTTTTTTAGCTACGAGCTCCTTCACTATCGAATATTCTTAGATAAGATAATTGTTCTACATCAGAAGTATTATTGACTTTAATATAGTCACCTTCTTCAGCTAAGACAATATCCCCAGCAGAGATAACAAGTTCAGCCTTGTGTTCTATACCGAAACTTGGGTTAGTTCCATGTCCGCCTTCATGATTAGAATATTCAATCACTTCCATTTGCCCAGTACCTGTAAGGAATACATAGACAACTTCTGACTCAACTAGTCTGTGTCCGCCAGTAGATTCACCTGCTTGTATAACAGTCTTCCCTGCAACAAGTTTTCTTAAGAGATCATTAGTCCATGCAGAATATGCATCACTAGATTTAGAAAGATTATCTCCAACTGAGTAGTTTTCGTATTTTTTTGCCATATTATTTTTTTTAAAAAATTATTTTAACATTAGTTCGTCTTTACTGTTTGGTATCTTACATAATAAGATCTTTTAATGGGAGAGATAAAATGAAAGTAAGAAAATTTTGGGGTTGGGGATATGAGGATGAACTCCTCTCAGAAGAAGAAGAAAATAGTATTGATAAAAGAATAGCCAGTACTTTTCAACTTGATTCTGTCGAAAGAATTGATATTCCAAAAGTTAATGATGTTGAATTATCGAAATCAAAACTTATACCACCCAAAGGATTAGAAGCCATTCTCTCTGATAATAAACTCGAAAGATTGAATCATACTTATGGTAAGTCTTTTCCAGATTCTGCCAGATCTATTCTGGGTAAGTTTCCATTTCCTCCAGATTTAGTTGCTTTTCCTAAGTCTGAAGATGACATCTCAAATATTTTAGACTGGGCATCAATAAATGATGTGGCTGTGATTCCCTACGGAGGAGGTTCTAGCGTTTGTGGAGGGGTCGAAACAGATGTAGGGGAAGACTTTAAGGGTGTTATTTCCTTAGATATGAAAAACCTTGATCAAATCATAGAGATAGATAAAGAAAGCAGGACTGCTCTCATCCAAGGTGGAATATTTGGTCCTGACCTAGAGTCAAAATTAAAAGAGCACGAATTAACTATGAGACATTACCCTCAAAGCTTTGAGTTTTCTACGCTAGGAGGATGGATAGCTACAAGGTCTGGAGGTCACTATGCGACCTTGTATACTCATATTGATGATTTTGTTGAGTCTTTGACTATGATAACGCCTTCAGGCTCATTTGAAACAAGACGTTTGCCAGGTTCTGGAGCTGGTCCTAGCCCCGATAGATTTGCTATTGGATCAGAGGGAATAATGGGGGTTATTACATCAGCCTCGATGCGACTTCAGGATAGACCCACGTTCAGAGCATCATCAACAGTTGAATTTGAAGATTATCAAGATGCCTTGAATGCATTAAGACAAATCAGCCAATCAGGACTATTTCCAGCAAATTGTCGACTTCTGGACTCTAGTGAGGCTCTTTTAAATGGAGCAGGTGATGGTTCTAGACATTTATTGATTCTCTCTTTTGAGTCTGCAGATCATGATAAGTCGCATGCTCTAGAAAGGGCTTTGGAGATAGCTGCAGAAAACAAAGGGCTATATGAGGAACCTCAAACACAATCTAAAGACGCACATAGGTCAGGTTCATCTGGAAATTGGCGGAGTAGTTTTATTAAGGCGCCTTATCTCAGAGAAAGTTTTACTAGAAGAGGTATTATTCAAGATACTTTTGAAACTGCCATCACTTGGGATAAAAGTTTTGATTTTATAAAAGATATTAAAGATGAAACGGCAAGTATCATTAAGAGGATAACAGGCAAATCGTCTTTAGTTACATGTCGTATTACTCATAGTTATCCAGATGGCTTAGCTCCTTATTTTACTTTTGGTGCTTATGCGACTCCTAAGACCATGATCGATATTTGGAAAGAGATTAAATTAGCTACAAATGAGTTGTGCAATTCTAAAGGCGGAACTGTCACTCATCACCATGCAGTAGGAAGGGACCATAGGCCAAATGGTTATGATAAACAACGCCCAGAATTATTTAATAGAGTATTAGTCTCCGCTAAATCAACTCTAGATCCTAAAGGCATAATGAACCCAGGAGTACTTATTGATCCTAAAGATAAAACGATCAAAAATTGGATGACCTAAAAGTAGGAAATTTTTTTTAATTACGGCATAATTAACAACTAAAGAGAGAGGGTATATGTCAAAACAAGCTACTTTTACAGAAATGTTAAATGGAACCGCTGAAGATTATGCAATTATAGGTAGAGAAGGTTCAGAACATGCAACCCATCTTCCAGATAGAATTCTACAGCATCTCGAGATCTTAAAAGGAGATAATGGCGGATTTGCTGTTGATCGTTTTACTCATTGTTTACAAACTGCTACTAGAGCATTCAAAGATGGTAAGGATGAAGAGTATATTGTATGCGCTCTTCTTCATGATATAGGTGATACGATTGCCTCTGCAAACCATGCCGATCTGGCAGCTACTATGCTTCAACCTTTTGTATCTGAGGAAAACTATTGGATTGTAAAACACCATGGAATTTTTCAAGGTTATTACTTCTTTGATTATCTCGGTTTAGATAAAAATATGAGAGATGACTATAAAGACAGTCCTTATTGGCATGCTTGTGCTGAATTCTGTGCTAAATATGATCAAAACTCTTTCGATCCTGATTATAAAAATATGGATATAGAAGAATTTATACCTATGGTAAGAAATGTTTTTGCTAAGCCTAAGAATTCAATCTATAAAAAAAGAGATTACGCATAAATAAAACTATTCTATGGAAAGAATTGAGTCCTTAATAAAGGAGCTTACTCTTGAAGAGAAAGTTTCTATACTTTCTGGCTCCTCCGCTTGGCACACAACTGCCATTCCTAGATTAAATATCCCCAGAGTCAAAATGACTGATGGACCTATAGGCGCCAGAGGAGACTCTGTTTCTGGAGCTACCTCAGCCTGTTTTCCTAGTGCTTCTTGTCTTTCTTCCTCTTGGGATTCTGAGAGTGTTGAAAGTATTGCTAAGGCAATAGGTATTGAGGCTAAGAGTAAAGACGCAGATGTGCTTCTTGGCCCAACTATCAATCTTCATAGGCATCCCTTGGGAGGCAGACATTTTGAATGTTATTCTGAAGATCCTATGCTTACTGGTGAACTAGCTAGTAGCTATGTCAAAGGTGTTCAGTCAGTGGGTGTATCAGCCTGTTTAAAACATTTCATAGGAAATGATACTGAATTTCAAAGGCATTTTGTAAGCTCTAATATAGATGAACGAACACTCAGAGAACTTTATCTGTTACCTTTCGAGATGGGGGTGAAGGCAGGTTCTTTATCCGTTATGTCGGCATATAATCAACTCAACAACATTTATTGCTCTTCACACGAAGAATTACTAACTACAATCTTGAAAGAAGAATGGAATTTTCCAGGTTACGTTGTGAGTGACTGGGGGGCTGCCCAAGATACCATAGGCAATGCTAATGGAGGACTAGATTGTGAGATGCCTGGTCCAGCTAGAAGTTGGGGTGAAAATTTAGTTAAAGGTGTTACTGATGGAAAAGTTAATGAAGAGCTAATTGACGACAAGGTCAGAAGAATACTTAGAGTTGCAGAATTTACCGGTAGGTTAGATAACCCAATAGAAAAACCAGAAGAAAGTAATGACTTAGAGGAAGATAGATTGCTTATAAGAAAGGCCGGTTCGGAAGGCATGGTCTTACTTAAAAATGAAAAGGTTTTACCCTTTAATAAGCAAAATATTAAAAAACTTGCAGTTATTGGCCCAAATGCACTGAAAGGACAATATTTAGGTGGAGGGAGTGCGTCACTCAATCCACATTACGTAGTACATCCCCTAGAAGGTATCCAGTTAGCTTTGGGTGATGATGTAGAAATCAATTATGCCAAAGGTTGTCATACCTATAAATTCCTCCCTGCCATACCCACCAATCTCTTTAAAGGGAGCGATGGTTTTAAGGTTGAATTTTATGATGGACAAGAATTTGAAGGCTCTCCAATTGAAACAAAAGTTTTAAAAGGAAATAAGTTCTGGGCAATGGGTGGGTTCGGTTTAGATATAGTTGCTCAATCAAAACGACCGTCATTAAGCGTTAGGTTCACTGCGGAATTACAACCTGAATTCTCAGGAGAATATGATTTTGAGATTTTTAGTATTGGACCTTCTAGGCTATCTATCAATAATGAGAATCTAATAGATAACTGGACATCGCAAGAACCAGGTGACGCTTTCTTTGGTATGGGATCAGCCCCTAAAAGAGCAGCAATAAATTTTGAGAAAGGACAATCCTATAATCTGGAAGTCGAATATAAATGGGAAGGAAGATTCCCTGCTGTTCAAATTGGCATGCAGGCACCTGACCAGTTTGATTTAATGCAAGAAGCATTAAATTTAGCTCAAGAATCAGATGCTGTGATTCTTGTTGTCGGTACTAATTCAGATTGGGAAACTGAAGGTAATGATAGATCTTCATTAGAATTACCGCTTAACCAGAATGAACTTATCCAAAAAGTGTGCAGCCTTAATAAAAATACAGTAGTTGTTCTTAATACTGGCTCTCCATGTGAAATGCCCTGGGTTGACGATGCAAATTCAATATTACAATGCTGGTTTCCTGGACAAGAATTTGGTAACTCGTTAGCTGATATTTTATTTGGAAAAACTAACCCTTCAGGTAAATTGCCTACAACTTTCCCTAAAACCTTGCCGGATACTCCAGCATACTCATCCTATCCCGGAAAAGATCTACAGATGGATTATGAAGAAGGTTTGTATATTGGTTACAGATGGTATGACAAAGAAAATATTGAACCATTATTTCCATTTGGGCATGGTCTTTCGTATACCTCTTTTGAATATTCTAATCTAAGAGCAATTCCGCCTAAGGGAGAATCATCTGTTGCTGCATTTGAATTGGATGTAAAAAATTCTGGTGATAAAGAAGGTAAAGAAATTATTCAGGGTTATATAGGTGTTTCTAATTCTCAAATAGATAGGCCCTTAAAGGAATTAAAGAAATTTGAGAAAATTCACCTTAATCCTGGCGAATCAAAGAAAGTTAAGTTTGAGTTAACAGAAAGAGATTTATCCTTTTGGAATATTGAGACTCATTCTTGGCAGGTAGAACCTGCAGAATATGTTTTCGAGGTTGGTGCTTCAGCGACAGATATAAGAGAGCAGGCCACAGTGTGGCTAGGTTAATTAGACCTTCTTAGGGGCTCCTTTCTCTTCAACTTCTTGATCATGATACTTTTTAGTTTCTACCATTTCTGGTATTAACTTATCCAGCTGATCCAATGTCCACATATCATCAGTCGTAAAAGACTGAATAATTGCAGGCTGTTGCATAATGCCTAAAATGCCACCTTGTGAGTGAATGATTTGAGAAGTAATCTCACTAGCTTCTTCCGTACAAAGCCAAGCTACAACCGGAGCTATTTGTCCTGGCCCTTGAGTCCAATCATTTTCATCATATTTTCTTCCAGCTGCCTCCATCAGATCGATAGTTAATCGTGTGGCCGCTCCAGGAGAGATTGTATTCACAGTGCACTTATATTTTGCAACTTCTAATGCCAAGGATCTTGTAAAACCAGCTATACCTTCTTTGGCTGCGCCGTAATTCACTTGTCCAAAATTTCCAAATAAACCAGATACAGAGGACATATTAATGATGCGACAACCTGATACATTATTATCTCTGATGTGTCTTACCAAAGGTCTTGTACAGTTGTAGTGTCCTTTCAAATGCACTTCCATTATCACATCCCAATCTGACTCTTCCATGTTGTATAAAGTTCTATCCCTCAATACACCCGCATTATTGATTAGTATGTCTGCACGTCCGAATGCATCTATCGCAGTGTTAAATATATTTTGTCCACCTTCAACTGTGCCAACTGAATCATAGTTAGCAGCTGCATCTGAACCTATAGCTTTTATCTCCTCAACTACTTGATCAGCAACTTTTCCTTCTCCACTTCCATCTCTGTCACCTCCTAAGTCATTAACAACGATCCTTGCACCTTCAGAAGCTAAATATAAACAAATCTCTCTGCCGATGCCTCTTCCTGCACCTGTAACTATTGCAACTTTATCTTTTAATCTTTTCATAAAACTCTCCTTTAAACATTCTACTTTTATTTAAATTAAATACAGATATTTATTTCTCCTTTTTTAAGTATTTATTTGAGCTCTTTTGATGTATAAAAGATATTGAGATCTAGGGAGAATCTCTCATTATGGAAGAAAAAAGCATTAGAGTTCAAATGGCATCTAACCGAA
>CAJWIK010000064.1 GCA_913042105.1 uncultured Gammaproteobacteria bacterium | reverse complement strand
TCCTTCTTCATCTTTTTCTCCCAGAACAGCATCATCAAAATCTTTAGCGCTTTTTCCATCTATTGTGACAAAGGTTTTATTTCTTAGATCAACTACCGAATCAATATCAAATTTCTTTTCTTTAAGCTGCTTGGATTCATTAATTACAGCTTTTGGCCATTCTCTTCTTAGCTGGTGATTCGTAACAGACATTTCATAAGCTAGATTGAATTCATTATCTTGGTCAAATAGGTAGGTCATATTTGCTTCGGGTAGAGCATCTACGGAAGGTTGTTTGTGCATGGTGAATTTTCCAATACCGCCATCTTTGGCTGTTTTTTGGAGCGGCTCTCTTATTAAGATCTTCAAATCATATTCATAGCCTAAGGGACTGGTATAGAGCCTTTGGCCTCTTTTGAATATTTTACCAATGAACTCTTTCGTATTTTCTTCTTTAACTTTTAGGATTTTTGCCCATCCTTTTTCGGTTAAAGAGCACTCAACTAGATCTCCAGGCATCGCCTTAAAAAGCTCTTTTTTCCCTAGCTTATATTGAGAATCATACTTAAGGTCATCTACATAAAACCCCTTTGATTTATTAGACTTTTTGACAATCCCTCTCAGGATTTGAGGGGTTTGTTTGGATGATTTTTTCAAACTATTTTAATATGGACTGTTCTTGGATGACTCTTAGCAATCATTCTAAATGATTAAGTTCATTTAAAGTTATTTTTGTCTTTAGAAGAGGTTGCTTGCTAATTACTTAGTCAGTAAAGTTGTGGCTATGCATATAGGAATAATTATCTCTTTACTGTTTATTAGCGCTCTCTTTTTTCTTTGGCAATATTCAAAAGGGGAACAAGTTGGAAGAAGGATTGGATTTTTATTGAATATCTGGGGAGCAGTAATAGTATTTTACTTACTCATGATTGTATTTTTATAACCGGAGAAGATTATGGCTGTTAAACATTACGACTGGTCTGCATATCATGCTTATGTAAGGCCAAATAAAATAGCTATTAGAGACTTGAGCTCAAATCAGTTACTTACTTACAAAGAACTTGATAACAGGGCTTGTCTTTTAGCAAATTGGTTACAAAAAGTAGGAGTCGAGAAAGGCGATAGAGTCGCCATCTTATCTCAAAACTGTGCAGAATTTTTTGAGCTTGAATTTGCTTGTGCCAAGATAGGTGCAATAGAACTGCCTTTGAATTGGAGATTAACAAAGCCAGAACTTGAATACATTATTAATGATAGTACTCCCAAAGTAATTATTTATGATCACTCCTTTGCTGAAATATCTAATGACCTTGTCTCTGATTGTAGTATTTCTGATTCTTTAGAAATAAATAAGGAAGATCCAAACAGCCAATACGAGCTGACACTTTCTGAATCTAGTCATACTTACGACCAGCCTGAGATTGATCAAGAAGACCTCATTATGATCATGTATACCTCCGGAACGACCGGCCATCCCAAAGGAGCAATGATTAATCATCAAATGCAACTTTATAATGTAATCAATCTAGCTTCTCCGGCCTTCGTTTCATCAGATTCCGTTCAATTGGTTGTGCTTCCTCTTTTTCATACCGGAGGAATGAATTGTTACGCTAACCCCGTTTTACATAATGGAGGTGAATTAATTCTTATCAGGGAGTTTGATCCAGGACAGGCTTTATCAATTTTAGGTAATTCAGAGTACAAAGTTTCTCATTTTTTTGCTGTTCCTGCTCCTTATCAATTCATGATGAATCACCCTGATTTTGACAAGACGGATTTGTCTAGTCTCAGGATAGCTGGAATTGGCGGAGCACCTTGCGCTGAGGCCATCTTAAAAACGTGGTCAGACAGAGGAGTATCAATGATTCAAGGGTGGGGCATGACAGAAACAAGCCCTGGAGGCATAGGGCTTCCTGCAGAAGATGCAGAGAGGAAACTTGGATCTGCAGGCAAGCCACTTCTGCACACTGAGGTTAAAGTTGTTGATGAAGAAGGCAAAGAGCTTCCTTGGGGGGAGGTTGGAGAACTTTATATAAGAGGGCCAAATATTACTCCAGGCTATTGGAATAATCCTGAAGCCACCAAAAGTTCTTTCGAAGAAGATTGGCTTAAGACAGGAGATGCCGCAAGATTTGATGATGAAGGTTTTATTTATATAGTAGATCGATGGAAGGATATGTATATTTCGGGAGGAGAAAATGTTTATCCAGCTGAAATTGAGAATGTTCTCTATCAGCTTCCTCAGATTGCAGAGGCAGCAATTATAGGAGTTCCGGATGATAGATGGGGGGAGACCGGGGTGGCATTCATTTGCTTGAAGTCAGGCGAAAGTATTGAAGAGAAAGATGTTATTCAGCACTGCATAGATAACCTGGCTAAATTTAAAGTTCCTTATTCTGTAAAGTTTATTGAAGCATTGCCAAGAAACGCTACCGGAAAGGTTTTAAAGAGAACTTTAAGAGAAGAGCTCATTGGCTCTGATGCACCGGCTATAAGTTAAAAATATGAAATTATATGATTTTCCTGGAGCGCCTAATCCTAGAAGAGTAAAAATTTTTGCTGAAGAAAAAAATATTACCTTAGAGTTGATTAACTGCGATATGGCAAAAAGAGAGCATAAGTCGCCAGAGTTTTTAAGCAAAAATCCTAGTGGAAAGATTCCAGTTTTAGAGCTTGATGATGGTAGATGTATTTCAGAATCAATTCCAATTTGTAGATATCTTGAAAGCTTAGTCCCAGAGCCTAATTTATTTGGAAATGATCCTTTTGAAATTTCTTTTATTGAGAGCAGAAATCGATTCATAGAACTCGAGCTCTGGAGCCAAATCGGAACTTCTTGGGTGAATGGACCTATAGTAGGTGCAATGGGAATTTTTAATCAAATTCCTGACGCCAAGAAGGCTAGTGATAAGAATGTTGAGGCCTATTACGAAAGATTAAATAAAGAATTTTCATCATCTGAATTTACAGCTGGTGATAGATATACTGTTGCGGATATTACTCTTCTTTCAGCTATTGATTTTGCATCTAGCATGGTTGATCTCAAACCTTCTGAGAGTCTAACGGAACTATATAGGTGGCATAACCAAATACTATCCAGAGCCAGTTCAAAGGTTTAATGACCTATGCAAAGCAAACATCCTGAATTAAATGAAAGAGCTCAAGGATGGTTAAACTTTTTATATCGCAAAGCCACTACGCCGGATGATTGGACTGAAGATGGAACTCCCAATGAATGGTGGGACCAGACATCTACTGCCCCTATGTGTTCATTTCCTCGATTTGATCTTCAAGAATCTACTTATGCAATAGGCCTAATGGCAGATAAAACTCCTGCGTGGAGAGAGGTTTATTCTGAAATACTTGATGAAATAGCCGAACGCTCAATTACTTACTGGGCTGCTGTTGATTGGCTCTCTCAATTTGGTCATGATCCTGACAGAAAAAATTATCCTGAAGCATGGAAAGGAACGCTAATTCCAGAAGAATTTTGGGGTAATTATGATGCTCCTGGTTGGACTGCTAATGGTATTGCTCCTTGGGGATTTCATGCTGACCCCATAGGTGCGGATGGCAACTTATTTTTTAAAGGTTGGCTAAATTTAACTCAATCTTTGCATACTTACGTGAGTGGATATAATAAATGGTCAACACCTTTTAATGTAGCTGGGGCATATAATTCTAGATTTGAATGGACTCAGCATCAGTTAGCTGACCACTTACATCAGCAATGGTCTAAAACTCCCATGGGACCCCATTGTGAAAATACTAAGGCATGGCCCTTTTGTTTGTCTGCAGCAGGTCTGGGTCTCATGATGTACGATAAGATTTTTGACAATAATTTTCATAGTTCATATTCAAATTGGTTATCTTTTACGAAGGATAAATATTATGGGTTTAACAAGAATGGATCTTTAGAATGGGTCACTATGTATTTTGATGAGATTAATGATCATCATCACAGAACATTGCCTACCCACGGTCTTGCAGTAGCTTTTTATGCTAAACCACAAGATCCCCAGTTCGCTGAACTGCTTTATCGGGGAGCTATAAATTTTCTAGGATGGGATAATCCGTCCAATCCAATAACTAATGAATTCATTCCAGATCCAAGAATGTTTGCCCTTGGATTAACCATGTCTAAGGAATTCGACGATCAGGTTACTCACGAAAGATTAAGAAAATATGCAGAAGAAAATTTTGAACCTCAATTCTTTGGGCTTAATGATAGTCAGTTTGGGTTTTGGTTTAACCTTGGAGAGAAGTGGCCTAGAGGTCAACTTTCTGCATTGGCAATGTGCGCTGAAGTTTGTGAACCAGGAGCATGGGAAAGTCTTTTTAATAAACCAAATCTGACTAAATTCTATTCGCCCAGCATTCAAGGTATAGATTTTCCAGCTTTATATGTTGAAAAGGCCTTTCATGATGACCAACAAGGGAAATTATATTTTAGTATCCGAGATGGAGATAGAACTAAAACGAATCAAAAGACTTTTATAGAAGTCATTAATCTTCCGGACGTCAATTCAATAACAATTTTGTGCGACGGAAAAGAATTTAGAGATTACACAAAAGTTGATGATTCTAAAATATCTATAAATACGGAAGTGCGGAGTCATGATTTTGAAATTAAAACAGGCTATTTTTTATCTCAGCAAGAAGAATGGGATTTAAATAAAAAACTTAAAGAAATTAAGAACCAGGAAAGCGATAGATCCAGTCAATCTTCTAGTTTAACTACAAGATTAATCTTGCCATCTAACCTTAATTCGTGCGGATGTTGTTGATACTTTTATTTAAAGAATCTAATGTGAATATTTATTAATTTTAATTATTGGTTTTATGTCTTTATCAGAATTTTCATTAAAAGGTAAAAAAGCTCTAGTCATAGGTGCTAGAAGAAATATGGGTAAGGGTTTTGCTCTCGGCCTTGCTGAAGCAGGTGCCGATGTTGCAGTTACAGATTTAAATACTGAATCCGGTCAACTTAAGGCGGTTAGTGAAGAAATTAAGGCTATGGGAAGGAAGTCGATCTGTATTAAAACAGATATTTCCTCTCAAGAAGATGTAAGAAAGATGATCGATAAAGTAATGCAAGAGTTTGGAGGCATTGATATTTTGATGAATGTGGCTGTTATGTATCACATGAAATCTGTTGTCGATTTAGATGAAGAGAGTTGGGAGAAACTTAGCAATGTTAATCTCAAAGGTTACTGGCTTACTATTCAGGAAGTGTCTCCAATAATGAAGAAGCAAGGCAGTGGAAGCATAATAAACTTAACCTCGAGAGGAGGACTTAAAGCACATGCCGACAAAGCTATGGGTAATTATGCAATAGTTAAATCTGGTATCGCTATGATGACGAGGCAATATGCTAGATTCCTTGGGCCTCACAATATAAGAGTTAATGCCATTGCCCCTTCTTTAGTTGAGTGGGAAGAGTTTCCTGGACAAGAAAATTTAAGTAACAAAGAATCAAGTATTCAAGAACCAAAAAAAGAAATATCCGAACAAGAAAAATTTGAGGCATGGTCTACTGGACCAGAAAATATACCTTTGGGTCGTGTTGCAACCTTTAATGAGATGGCAAATGCAGCTGTCTTTCTTGCATCTGACGCTTCTAGTTATGTAAATGGCACCATTTTAAATGTAGATGGCGGTTACATGGCATGACGTTTGATTGGGAATTTAACCATCTTGGAATGATGGTGATTGATCGTGATGAGATCTTAACGCACTATCAATCAATTGGATTAGGAATCAGTGTAGGACCACAACCTTTATTACCTTACACCGAAGGTGAAGGAGAGATAACCTTTTTTAGAGAACTTGAAGGAGACCCAATTTCTCATAAATATAAAACAGGTGGAGTTCATAATTTCAAAGATGGCCAGTCACAGATTGGGAACTGTCAGCTAGAAATTTATCCAATGCAACCCGGCCCCGGTATGTTTATTAGTAGATACCTGGAGAAGAAAGGTGATGGTATTAACCATATAGCTTTCAATACAAATGATATCGAGAAAGATACACAATATTTTATAGATCGTGGTTGCGAGTTAGTTTTTAATGTCACCATAAATGGTAAAACTATAGAAAACTATATAGATACGAGGCTGCACGGAGATTTAATGATCTCCTTGAGACCAAATGCTGATGATTGGGAAAAATCTTGGCGGAAAAACAATGAATCCCATCCCATGGTGAATGACTGGAGTTTTTTAGGATTGGGTATATGCGTTGATGATTTGGAGTCTGCATCAGATTACTATTCACATCTTGGTTATAGCCAATTAAATGAAATCAACGATAGGAAGGAGTGGGGGATCACTTATCAAGACTATTCAGTAAGTAAAATACTCTTTGAATTGGTGAAGGCTGAAGACAGTAGTATTTATTCAAATTCCTTGAAACAACGTGGTGAAGGTGTCGCAGAGCTTATATTTGAAGTTTCAGACCTAAAAATAGAAATTGATCGACTTGTTGGTAAAGGAGCTGAAATTTTACAAATCTCTGATGATAATAAAATGGTTTCTATGGGATCGGGCGCAAAAGGTAATATTCTAACTAGACTGGTACAAAAGACTTAATTGTGGAATTTCCATCTTTCTTAGCGACTATATTTATATTTATTATATGCCTAGTAATTACTTTCAAACCCACTAAGAAAGTTACAATTTTAGGAGCAATTTTAATTACCCCTTTATTGTTCTTTATACTTTACTTGTAAGAAACGCCTTTGAAGGGCTTTATTACGCAAAACAGACGAAAAGGTTGACTTTTTCAAGACAGCATTTGTTCTAACTTGATTATTTTTGACGATACACTACACTTTACGTAGTAATTTAATTTAAATAAGCATATTTACTGCTTATGGGGAGACCAATAATGTTTACAAGACTTAAAGAGAAACTAACTTTTTATATCTCAACTTTAGTTCTATTAAATGCATCAGCGTTTAGTGGAGTTTTAATGTCACAAGCTGCAATAGAAGAAATTGTAGTAACAGCTCGAAAGAAAGCTGAAAGCTTACAAGATGTTCCACTATCTGTATCTGCTCTTCGTGAAAGCTCTTTAGAAGAATTAGGAGTGAATGTATTCGAAGATTATCTATTACAACTTCCAAGTGTTACTGCCGGTGGTGCAGGTCCAGGAACAAGTACTATATATATTAGAGGTCTTGCATCTACAACACCAAACCTGACAACAGCAGGTGTGGGCGGCTTAGCTCCCAATGTGTCGTTTTATCTTGACGAACAACCAATGGCACAACC
>CAJWIK010000063.1 GCA_913042105.1 uncultured Gammaproteobacteria bacterium | reverse complement strand
TACTTCTAAAAATTTCTTAGTTTCAAAGAAAAGAAAAGACGAATTACTTGCATCCGATATGCATGAAGATGGATCTTTAGACCTAAATTCAATAGAAACTGATAATCCGGAAAGCCTTCTAAAGGCCAGTGAACTAAAAGATATTTTAACTTCTACTTTGAACCAGCTTGGAGAAGATACTAAAACAGCTTTAACTTTAAGAGAATTCGATGGATTGAGTTATGAGCAAATATCGGAAATAGTTAATTGTCCTGTAGGGACCGTTAGATCAAGAATTTTTAGAGGTAGAGAGGTCTTAGAAGAGGCTATAAAGAAATATAAAACAGACGATCAATCGCTACTTACAGGAGCTAAATCATGAAAGGTAATAAGATTATGAAAGAAAAAATTTCTGCTCTTGCTGATGGCGAGCTTTCAGACTTTGAAACTAGAAGAGTATTGAATGAGATTTCATCAAATCCAGAATATAGAGAATTTTGGAGAAGTATCCAACTAACCAAACTAGCCCTTGAAGAAGAGGATAGTGAGATTATTGGTAGGGATTTATCGCAAGAAATTTATAATAAACTCAATAAATCCAAGCCCGAAGAAAAGCTCGATGAACCAAAATCAAAGTACTTAATGGCCAAGTATATGGCTGCTTCCTGCTTGGGTTTTATAGCTGTCATTTCTTACACCTTTCTTCCTGAGGCTGAAATTACCTTCTCAGAAAAAGCCACTGACCGAATAGTTAAGGCTATCGATAGCCCTCAAGCCATGGAAGTCTTGAATAGCTCTGTATCAGAATTGAATGTCGAGCTTCAGGATTTTCAGAGTAATGCTACTGGTACGCTTGCTAGTTATAAGGATCCAGGCTCTGGCGAAACTTTCAAAGTAAGCTTGTATCCAATTCAAGAAATAAATAAAATGAACATTACTGGCGCTACTAAAATATCTTATATAAAATCTAAAGATAAAATTTACGTTCTTTCTGTTACTGGCAGTCTTTCTCCTGATAAAAAGAATCAAATACTTCAAAGAGCAAACTTTTTTGCCGATCAACTAAATAAATAATATATGACGAACTACAAAATATTCTTGGCAATTATCTTTTTGTCTTTTTTTGGGCAATCTCAATCTAGAGACCTACCAAATTTTGCAAATTTAGCCGAAGACGCTTCACCAGGTGTAGTTAATATCACAAGCACTAAGACTGTTAAGAATAGAAATTCATATGGCCGTGGCCTTGGAGATCCTAGATATGATGAGTTTCTAGAAAGATTTTTTGGTCAACAACCAAGACCTTCAACACCGCGCGAAGATACAAGGCCTGTCGTGTCTACAGGTTCTGGTTTTTTCATTTCGGCAGACGGTTTTTTACTAACAAATAACCATGTGGTGGAAGATGCTGATGAAATAACAGTCAGTTTGGGAGATAGAAGGGAGTTTAAGGCTGAAGTCATAGGAGCAGATGAAAGATCAGATGTAGCTCTTCTAAAAATAGATGCAGAAGATCTTCCTTTCTTAAAAATAGGTAACTCAAAGCAATTAAAAGTTGGAGAATGGGTTGTGGCTATAGGGTCGCCATTTCAATTAAGGTTCTCAGTTACTTCAGGAATTGTTAGCGCTAAAGGGCGAAGCATTCCTAATGGCTCTGATTCAACTTACGTACCTTTTATACAAACCGATGTTGCCATTAACCCAGGTAACTCTGGCGGGCCTCTATTTAATCTTGCTGGTGAAGTAGTAGGGATCAATTCCCAAATTTATACTCGATCTGGAGGGTATATGGGTGTTTCTTTCGCCATCCCTATTGACTATGCAATCGATGTTGCAGATCAATTAAAAGAAAAGGGCTATGTAGCAAGAGGTTGGTTAGGAGTTAGCATACAAGAGATAAACAGCGAACTTGCTGAGGCGCTTGAAATGGATGTGCCTAAAGGTGCATTAATATCTCAAATTATCAACGATAGTCCTGCAGAAAAATCAGGTTTGAAAGAAGAAGATGTAATTTTATTTTTTGATGGAGAGGAAATATTTTATTCTTCAGATTTACCTCTAACAGTGGGTTCGATTAAGCCAGGTTCCGAAGTGAATGCAATGGTCTTGCGTGATGGAAAGAAAAAAACATTAAAGGTCACGGTAGGCGAGTTACCCAAAGATCCTTCTATGGCTTTCAACGATACACAACAAAATACCTTAGGTATTACTGTGGAAGATCAAACAGATGAAGGGCAGAGATCTTTTGTAGCCGGAGTCAAGGTTACGTCTGTCGATCCAGAAGGTATAGCTTATGCCTCAGGAATAAGACGAGGTGATATTATTTATGCATTAGCTAGATCAAGAACCTCTAATGTTAATGAGTTTAGAGATGTATTATCAAATTTAGATATGGAGAGAAGCACCACAATTGGTGTCTCGAGAAACGGAAATAAGAGAATTCTTAGTTTAAATTTGTCAAAATAGCACTCTTAGCTCAACAATCGCTAAAACTTAGTCGATGAATATAAGAAATTTCTCAATAATAGCCCATATTGATCATGGTAAATCAACCCTTGCAGACAGGATCATAGAACTTTGTGGTGGGCTTTCTGACAGAGAAATGACCTCTCAGGTTCTAGACACTTTAGAGCTAGAAAAAGAAAGAGGAATTACCATAAAGTCTCAAACGGTTAACTTAGAATATAAGGCTGAAGATGGCCAGCTTTATCAATTTAATCTCATCGATACTCCTGGCCATGTTGATTTCTCTTACGAGGTTTCAAGGTCGCTTTCGGCATGCGAAGGTGCAATCCTTCTGGTTGATGCTTCTCAAGGTGTAGAGGCTCAAACTTTATCTACTTGCTATAACGCCGTAGAAGAAGGTTTAACCATAATCCCTGTTTTAAATAAAATTGATTTGGCTCAATCAGATCCTGAAAGAATAAAAAAAGAAATAGAAGAAATTATTGGCGTCGATGCTTCAGAAGCGCCTTCTATTAGTGCAAAGAATGGTACAGGTATTAAAGAGGTTCTTGAGCAAGTAGTTAAGTTGGTACCATCTCCAAAAGTAAGCTCCGAAGAGCCTTTACAGGCTTCTATTATAGATTCTTGGTTTGATAATTATTTGGGAGTTGTGTCCTTGGTTAGGGTTGTTAAAGGAAAAATATCAAAGGGTGAAAAAATAGAAATATTTTCAAAACAAGAAACTCATACGGTAGATAAAATTGGTGTTTTCACTCCAAAGATACAAGATCTTAATGTGTTGTATTCTGGCGAAGTTGGATTTATTTGTGCCAGTATTAAGGAAATAAGAGGCGCTCCTGTAGGAGACACCATAATAAAAGCTAATTCTGGAACGCTCAACCTTGAGGGCTTTCAGGAGGTCAATCCCCAAGTCTATGCTGCATTGTTTCCTCAAAGCTCAGATGATTTTGAGGCATTTAGAGAGGCCTTAGAAAAATTATGCTTGAATGATGCTTCACTGCAATATGAACCTGAACATTCAGAAGCATTAGGTGCAGGTTTTAGGTGCGGATTTTTAGGGACTTTGCATATGGAAATTATTTCAGAAAGACTCAATAGAGAATATGGAATGGATCTTATTGCAACAGCACCAACTGTAGCTTATGAAGTGATTTCTACTGATGGAGTAGTAAAAAGGGTTGAAAATCCAAGTGCTTTACCCGAAACATCTAAAATAAAAACTATTCTAGAACCGATAGCCAGAGCAAATATCCTAGTTCCCGATACTTATATTGGTTCTGTAATGAAACTATGTAACGACAGGCGAGGAAAACAAATCAATATGAGATATGTCGGGGGCCAAGCAGAGTTATCTTACGACATACCGTTGAGTGAAATTGTTGTAGATTTTTTTGATCGATTGAAATCAGTAAGTAAAGGTTATGCTTCTTTGGATTACTCTCTCGATAGATATGAAGAGTCAGATGTAATTAAATTAGATGTGCTACTAAATGGAGATAAAGTTGATGCTTTGGCTTACATGGCACATCGATCGGTAGCAAACTCAAAAGGTATTCAATTTACTGAGGCATTAAAAGAGGTTATTCCCAGACAGCAGTTTGATGTCGCTATTCAAGCTGCAATAGGAGCAAAGATCATATCTAGACAAACTGTAAAGGCTTATCGCAAAGATGTAACTGCTAAACTATATGGTGGTGATGTCACTAGAAAAATGAAACTTCAGAAAAAGCAAAAGGCTGGTAAGAAAAGAATGAAAAATATTGGAAGAGTAGAAGTGCCTCAAGATGCATTTTTATCTGTTTTGAGGGTCAAGGACTAATATGTTAGATACTGCAATCATTTTTTCTTTGTTAGTTGAATCGTTCTTTTTTATCCTTTGGATTAAGTTCACAAGAAGCGGAGAGTCTAGATCGCGAGATATTGTTAGCGGAGCAATGTTCTTAATAGCTCTATTTATTTTGTATAGAGTCTTTAAATTGAATCTAGATTTTGGATTAGTACTTGCTATAGCTACTTTAATAGCAGCTTTATCATGGATTTTAGGAAGGGTAATAGAACTCGATGACCTAAGAAAAGAGAGTAAGTCTTATTTTTTCATACTACTAGTCATAACCTGCATAAGATCTTTTGCTTATGAGCCATATCAGATTCCAAGTAGATCTATGGTTCCTGGACTCCAGGTAGGTGATTTTGTGCTTGTTAACAAACATGCCTACGGGTTGAAGTTTCCTGGCACGAATTACTTATTAACTGAATTGAGTCCTCCGGACAGAAACGATGTTGCAGTTTTTATCCCGCCTCATACTTTATGTGAAACTAAACCAACCGATGCTAGACCAGATCTCGCAGACCTTACAACTGCAGAAAGTCAGCTATTCTTATCAAAATTTAAAAATTTACAAGAGAGTAGATGTGTTCCTCTTGGTATTAAATTTGTAAAGAGAATAATTGGTATTCCTGGAGATGATATTGAAATTAAGGGATACGAAATATGGGTTAACGGACAAAAATTAAAACAGGAAGTAATTTCATCTAACTCCCAAGAAAATTTGATCAAGGAAACTTTAGATCAGGGTGTTCATGTAGTTAGAACTTTAGGGCTGAGCGATTATGCACAACACAAATGGAAGGTCCCCAAGGGAAGTTATCTTGCAATTGGAGATAATAGAGATAACAGTCTCGACAGTAGGGCATGGGGTTACTTTTCTGAAGATTATTTAATTGGAAGAGCTGACTACATATGGATGCAATGGAGATCTTTCTCCGAATTGCCAGGCTTTTCTAGAAATACAAAAATTCAATGACAAATACACTATTCCCTCGTATAGATTATGAATTTAAAGATGATAAATTAATTGAGTTAGCATTAACGCATAAAAGTCTCTCCACAATAAACAATGAAAGACTTGAGTTTCTCGGAGACGCTGTTTTAAATCTTTATGTTTCTGAAAGACTATTCGATACTTACGAGAACCTTAAAGAGGGAAAATTAACTCGTTTTAAGGCCAGTATTGTGAGTAGAGAAAATCTTCAATTAGTGGCCACTGAAATTGGTCTTTCGAATCACATAAAACTAGGAAAAGGCGAGACTTTAGAAGAAAATTCTATTCTTGGAAACGTATTAGAGGCAATCATAGGTGCTATTTTTCTAGACTCAAGCTATGCAAGGACTATAGAAGTTTTAGACAAATTATTTCAAGATAATTTTCTCGAGCTAGTAGAAGAAAAAGAACTGAAAGATTCAAAATCAACTCTACAAGAATTACTCCAAAAGAAATATAAATCTCTACCAAGATATTCCTTAAGCAATGACTCTACAAATAAGCTAAATAAACACTTCCAAATTTCATGTTTTGTAGACGCAGCTGATTTAATATCACATGGTGAAGGTAAGACAAGAAAGAAAGCTGAATTAGATGCAGCGAGAAATATGTTGAAGTTGATTGAAAGCCAATGAATGAACTGAAATCAGGTTATGTTTCTATTGTTGGTAAAACAAATGCCGGTAAATCAACATTATTGAATAAGATTCTTGGCCAAAAAATAGCTATCACATCTAGAAAACCGCAAACGACAAGACATAGGTTTTTGGGTATTAAAACAGAAGGACCCAATCAGATAGTATTTGTTGATACTCCCGGCTTCCACACAGGAGAAAAGAGAGCCCTCAATCGTTATATGAATAAGGTTGCTTCTAACGCCATGAGAGGAGTAGATATAGTCTTGTATGTGGTAGATAGTTTGCGCTGGAGTGAAGAAGATATCAGTCGTATCCAATCAATTTCTCAAGAAACTTTTATCATTTTGGTGATCAACAAAACTGATAAATTAGAAGATAAAAATCTGCTTCTTCCTTTCATCCAAGAACGCAGTGATGAAGATATATTTACCAATATAATTCCAATATCAGCCTTGAAGGGTAACGGTGTAGAGGACCTTATTAATTCTATAATTATTAAATTACCGCATGGAGAACACTTGTATCCCGAAGATCAAGTTACCGATATTTCAGAGAAGTTTTTAGCCAGTGAGGTTATAAGGGAAAAATGTATTATGCGTTTAGGCGATGAATTGCCATACAGGATAAGCGTTGCCATTGAAAAGTTCACACTGAATAAAAATATTACTCATATAGACTCAGTGATTTATGTCGAAAAACAAAGCCAAAAGGGCATGCTAATAGGGCAGTCCGGTTCCAGGCTAAAATCAATAGGTACTGCCTCGAGGAAAGAATTGGAAGAGCTTTTAGATTCTAAAGTTATGTTAAAAATTTGGGTAAAGGTTAAAAGTGGTTGGTCAGATAATGAATCTGTCCTGCCATCAATGGGATATGACCTCAGCAAATAGAATTTCTTTGGAGCCTGCTTTTGTATTACATACAAGGCCATATCAAGAAACAAGTTTAATCGTAGACTTTTTTACCAGATCATTTGGAAGAATAAATGCTGTTGCAAAAGGTGCTAAAAGACCAAAAAGTTCTTTGAGAAGTGTGCTGACACCATTTTCAAAGTTATCAATATCTCTTTCAGGTAAGGGTGAATTGAAAACACTTTCTTCTGCCGAAATATTAGACCATTACCCGCTTTCAAGTGGAAATTTTCTTAATTCACTTGTATACATTAATGAGCTCATTACAAAGGCCACTGAAAAAGATGACCCACATTTAATCATCTTTGATAAGTATCAATATTTTTTAGAGAGTATCTCAAAAAAAGATCATGATGATGACTTGGAGATGCTTTTAAGGGATTTTGAAATGACCTTACTCCAAGAAATGGGATACGGAATAGATTTAATTAGAGATGCAGAAACCAACGAAAACATTCAAGAAGAGACAAGCTATAGATTTGATCCAAATAAGGGATTTACCATGATTCATGCTGGAAATCAGTCAAAG
>CAJWIK010000062.1 GCA_913042105.1 uncultured Gammaproteobacteria bacterium | reverse complement strand
CCTTCGCGTGCTGCATCCGAAATAATATACTTTCCTTTAATTGCTGGAATTTTCATATTTCTCATCAACATCGGTAAAACAGGGTTCGTTATTAGATTGACAGGGTAATCATTCTTCATTTCTCTTACTCTTTTTGAGCTTACATAAGTATAAGGGCTATTAAGAGAGGGGTAGTAATGAAGGTTAACAGTGTTTTCAGACTCAATCCTGGATGGAGCACTAAGAGTAGGTGTGCAAATTGGTTCGTTAATTGAATCTTTTTTTAAACCAAGCTCAATAAGTCGATCCTCTAAATGATGAAGGCGATCAACTCCCCAATATAATTCTTTCTCGTAATAAAATGCAGAACCAAAATAATAATCCTTTTCATTTCTAATGAGGTTACCTGATTCTAATTTATTCGATACTTCTTCGTCTGTAGAACTGTATTCTCTCCCCAAGTCATCAAGTATTGATTCTTTACCAGACCATAAAGCTGAGCTTACCTTTTTTGCGACTTCAGCAAAATTTAAAGCATCTACGGCAGTCAATATTTTGTTAGATTTAATCACTAACTCTCTTGAGGGGTATGATTTTGCAGAAAATTCAACTCCAAAAAATGGAGCAATCCGCCTAGCATCATTAAAACAATAAGTGCTATATAAAGAAGGTTCATGAACTGCATCAGCATTTTCTTCCCCGACCAAAATAGATTGAAAAGAAATATCAAATGATTCTTGGAGCTTATCAATATATTGAATTGCAAGATGCGAATAAGGATCATCTACTTTATGAAAATACATTACTTCATGAGGTCTATTTTCTTCAGTCCTTTTTAATTCTGCAGAGGAGCGAATACTTTTAAGAATTTCAAAATTTGAGAAGGTATTCATACCTTTATTTCTTAATTTAGCAGCAAAAGTACGTTTAACTATGAAGTCTCTAATGGCTTGTTTTATCATGTTTTCTTATTTTAATTTACACGCAGATAAAGTTACTAATATTTACTATGGAGCCAGGCTTGATCTTGCTTGCACTCCCCAATGTCCATCTTTATTTGTAACGATATATAAAGATTGATATTGCTTCAAAGGATTGTTATTTTCATCGTACCTCTGGAAGACAGTTGAAATGTGAACTTTATCTTCTGATACTAAAATGACTTTCCTCGATAGCCAGGCTGAATGATGCCAACCTGTTGACGTAAGCCTATCGAAAATATCAACAGAGGAGTATTCCTCTTTCGTATCCCAAACAGTAACTTCACTGCCTGCAAATCTAACATGAGGATAATTAAGAGTCTCCGACCATTGCTCCATATCTCTTGCATTGAAATGAGCCATAAAAGAATCTAGCACTCGCATGGCATTCTCAATGGCCAATTTACTATTCTGTTCACTCCAAGAGTCTAATGAAAAGAATATGGCCATCACTAAAAATATTTTTTTCATAGATTTTATTTTATTCCGTTTAATTTATTTGCAACAGGTAGGAGCCAGAATCCCAACCAAGAATTAATGATAAGTTTAAGAGTTACCATTATGGCGGCAGGTAGAGACCAAACAAAATCTAAAAAACTGTTCCAAAACCATGTATATATCCAATTTTTTATGTGGACTAGAAAAGTCTGATCCATAAAGTCTGAAGTGCTAAAAGTTAGCAGACTGTAATCCGAAGAAAAAAGAAATGAGTATATCCAAAAGCAAAAGAAGATTTGGATAGGTGTGGTAAAGATCAAAAAATAAGCAAACCAAAGTAAGAACTTATTCACTAGAATTTCTATTGTAAAAAGATTCTTCATTTTGAAGAATCTTCATAAGAGCGAACTCACTTAAGTCAGATAGTTTAGGATTATCGTACCCTCTACTGACTAACTGCTTAAGGTAAATATCCTTCTTATTCATGAGTAAGGTGCAATTTAAGATAAAACTTTTTATTTCCTGTTTTCAGATGGAAGTGCTTCTAATAATAAGTTCGGCATTCCTTTACGTTTTTGAAGCGTGAACTTGTCATATAGTTTTCCTGTAGCCTCATAAGCCTCATATTTTAAACTCTTATCATCCACATGAATGATTTGATAAAGCTGTGTATATTCAGCTACTCGCTTAGCATAATTCCCTTTAGAAATGCCGTACATTTTTGGGCCACTTACTGACACAACATGAACTGTTCCAATATTAGGGTCATAAGCTTGTTGATATCCGGTTGGGACATTAGTTAAATCTTTAGTATCTACTTGGCCTGTTCTAGCGTATGTATGATCGTGTCCACTTAAAACCAGATCCACCTTAAACTCGTCCAAAATGGGTTTCCATAGCTTACGTAGTTCTTCGTTATCACGATCCGATCCTGGAGAAAAAACAGGATGATGAAAGGTAACAATAGTCCACCTGTTTGGATTATTTTCCAGCACTTTTCTGAACCAAGGAATTTGAATTTCTTTCTCCTTATTAGAATCAAGAGAAATGAAACGCACACCTTGATAGTCAATGTAATAAACAGTTTCTTTTAAAGACTCATCGGGAACATCTTGAACAGGGAAAGCAAATTGAGGTCGCCAATGTGTACTGACAGCTGGTATTCCTGGATCTCTCTGTCGATCATAAAGTGGTGCAGAATAAAAACTTGAGCCAATGAGTTCACTTTTCTTAAAACCAGTAATGTTTTCAACTCCTTCATCAACAAAAATAATATTGCCTCCATCATTAAATTCAAAGTAGGCTTTATTATCATTAGGTCCACTAAATGAGACCTTATATATAGTGCCTTTATCAGATTTTTCTGGATTGAATGAAGTGGTATTAATTTCTATCGTTTTACCCTCTTTAGTCTGCCAGTAACGTTCTGATTCAGGCCCTTGATTTATACGATCATATTCGTGATTTCCTGGGGTTGCTATGACAGGAATAGTTCCGTTTACCCAATCCGGACCTTGATGCCAATCACCCCACTCTGCATCCCAAGAAGGGTTATCTATTAAATCTCCAGCATGAAGTGTGAAGGCAGCTCTTGGAGCATCTCTAAACGCTTCCCTAAAAACTCGAGACCAATGGGTACGAACCTCATTTTGAGCATCACCAAAATAGATGAAACTAAAAGGTCTTGGCCTATCACTGGCTGTTTTAAAATGATAGTACTCTGTCCAGTTCACACCATCGCCAACTCTATAAGTATAAAGAGTATCGGGATTGAGATCCCTGAAGGTAATACTGTGATAGTTGGCCTCATTGATATCACTTTGAAAATATGTGGTTTCTGCTTGAATTTCTTTTATTTCTAGAGCCCTACCATTTGCATTTGCAAGAGCCAGATGTGCCTTTCCTATTTTCGTCTCAGCATCAGTTCTCCAGGTAACGGACTGAGTTGTTGCGGGATCATCTTCCCAAGTCAAGACCACCCTATCCGGAAGAGGAGTAGGAGCATGAGCTAACTCCGAAGAATATTTAGTAGCTTTTCCATTTTCATGAGCCATGGAATTGAAACTACAAAAAATTAAAAAAAGAATAAATAATTGAGATAAATATTGCATAACCCTCTCCCTTGTAAGATTTAATTATGCCTCAATTCTTCTACTTCAGAGAGAGAATATCGAAATAATGCTTATTAATTCTTTTACTATATTACTCTCAACATAAGGTCTTATTAAGAAACTTGTTCTAACTCGGCTGGAGCAAGTTTCATTAAATAATCAGAAGCTGATAAGGAGGCTTTTGCACCTTCTCCCATTGAAATAATGATTTGTTTATAAGGTACCGTGGTTACATCTCCACATGCAAAGATTCCAGGTTCAGATGTTTCTCCGTTTTCATTGATTATCACTTCACCATAAGGGCTCAATTCAACAACATCTCCTAAAAACTGGCTGTTAGGAATGAGACCTATCTGTACGAAGACTCCTTCCAAATCTTCTTCATGAAGCTCTCCAGTTTCTCTATTCTTGTACTCTATTGAAGACACCTTGCCATCGGTCGCTATGATCCTTTTAGTCTCAACATTGGTATGAATTGAGATATTCTGTTTCTGGAAAGCTTTATCTGTGAGAATCTTATCCGCTTTAAGTTCAGGCAAAAATTCCAATACGGTAACGCTCTTCGCAAGACCGGAAAGATCTAGTGCAGCTTCAATACCTGAATTTCCACCCCCAACAACAGATACGTCTTTGTCTTTAAAAAATGGACCATCACAATGCGGACAATAAGCTACCCCATTTCCAATGTTTTCCTTTTCTCCGGGTACTCCTAATTCTCTCCATCTAGCCCCAGTCGCTATAATAACTGTCTTAGTCTCTATTCTTTCACCAGAAGAAAGTACAAGAGTCTTAATGTCTCCTTTTATTATCTCAGTAATCTTGAGATGTTCTTTTAAAGTCACATCATAATCTTTCATATGGGACTGCATATCTGTAGTTAGTTTAGGACCAGTGGTGCTGGATACAGAAATTAGATTCTCTATACCCATAGTATCTTTAACCTGACCACCCATCTTCTCCGCCACCATAGTTACTTTTAACCCTTTTCTTGCGCTGTAGATTGCAGCACTAATAGCTGCTGGACCGCCACCAATCACGACAACATCTTGCAGAGGTAAAGCCTTAACCTCAGATTGCACTTGAGGAGTAGTGACAAGATTAGATTGAAGCTTTTCTATTAGATTAGTGATTTCAACTTTACCATTGGCAAATAATTCTCCGTTTAAGAAGACGCTCGGCACTCCTTGTATGTCTCGTTCATTAATGAGTTCTTGAAATAGACCTCCATCAATCATTTCATTACTAATATTTGGATTTATAAGAGCGAATTGATTTAGAGCTTGAACGATATCAGGGCAATTATGACAACTTAAACTGACGAAGACTTCAAAATTTAATTCCTCTTGAATGCCTCCAATAATTGTCTTGATACCCTCATCAAGGCGTAGTTCTGATCCCCCGCTTTGCAAAATAGCCAGAATCAGTGAATTGAATTCATGGCCACTAGGAATACCTGAAAACATGATTCCGTTAGGTGCTCCAGAGGTCTTCAACATAAAGCTGATTGGGCTCCTGAGTAAACCTTGTGTATCTTGCTCATCGAAGCTTAATTTGTCAGAGACTTCAGCAATACCAGTTAAAAAATCTACTAACTCTGGTCTTTTTGAGTGCACACCAGATTGAAGGATTATCTCTACTGGATGCTTTATATTTTCTGTATAAGTTCTGAGAGATTCAAGAATCTCTTTAGATAGCAATGGACTAGTCATAATTAAATGGTTTAAAAATTAAAATAGGGCGCACTGTATGCGCCCTTATATACTGAGTTAAATTTTTCCTACTAAATCAAGAGACGGAGCCAAAGTTGCTTCGCCCTCTTTCCATTTTGCTGGGCAAACTTCATCTGGATGAGCTCTTACATATTGAGCTGCTTTAACCTTTCTCATTAAGTCTTCTGCATCTCTACCAATACCTTCAGCAGTTACTTCCATAGCCTGAATAACTCCATCAGGATCAACGATAAAAGTTCCTCTATCTGCTCTTCCTTCATTCTCTCTGAGTACTTCAAAGTTTGTAGATATCTCAAACGTATTGTCACTTATCATTGGATATTTGATCTTGCCAATTGTTTCAGAAGAATCATGCCAAGCCTTGTGACAAAAATGGCTATCAGTTGAAACAGAATATATTTCAACACCCATTGACTGGAATTCCTCATAGTAATCAGCAACATCTCCTAATTCTGTTGGGCAAACAAAAGTGAAGTCTGCTGGATAGAAGAAGAATACTGACCATTTATCTTTCAAATCAGCACTATCTACTGTTATAAATTCGCCATCCTTAAAAGCATCTGCAGTGAAAGGTTTTATTTGTGTGTTTATTAAAGCCATGGGGTTTTCCTTTTTTTAATTAAAATAATTGCAGTATTTTATAGAGATCCAATATATTGATAAATTTTAATAAATAGAAGTTTATGTTCGATAAATTCGAATATACAATATCTAAATGATTACTCTAAAACAAATTAATTACGCTTTATCTGTATCTAGAAATTTACATTTCAAGAAAGCCGCAGATGAATGCTCTGTGTCTCCCTCAACACTTAGTAATGCTATAACTGAAATGGAAAATCAGCTTGGATATGAAATATTTGAAAGAGATAATAAAAGGGTTCTAAAAACTGAACTTGGTAAGACCTTTCTTGAATCTGCTCAATCGATCAAGTTACAAATTGATGATCTTGAAAAACTAGCCCATCTAAAGGAAGAGCCTCTAAGTCACAGTTTATCTTTGGGAATCATCCCGACGATTGGTCCTTATCTACTGCCTGTAGTTTTGCCTGCTATAAAAAAAGAATATCCGTTTCTAAATCTGACAATAATTGAAGGGCAATCTGAGGTACTAGTTGATAAAGTTAAAAGAGGAGAAATCGATACTGCGATACTAGCGCTTCCTTTTGAGCTTGAGGGTCTCTTGCCTTTTAAATTTTGGGAGGAAGATTTTTTTTGGATTAGTCACAAAGAAAGTAAACATGCTCTAAAAAAAGAAATTAGCGCAAAGGAGTTGGAAGAATCAGAGCTAATGCTTCTTGAAGAGGGTCATTGCTTAAAGGATCAAGCCCTCGAGGCCTGTAAGCTTTCATCAAATTCTAATCTTAATATTACTGCTTCAAGCCTTACGACATTAATACAACTCGTTGCGGGAAAAATGGGATCGACTTTGGTCCCAGAAATGGCTCTAGAACAACTTTTAGCAAATAATAAATTGCTCTCTAAGGCTCATTTAAAAGAGCCTGGGCCACATAGAGAGATAGCATTAATTATTAGATCTACATATAACGGATTGAGAGATATTGAGCTTCTCAAAGAACTTTTTTCAAAAGAGCTTGAGAAAAAATTTAAATAGAATATTTCTGGCGACTATTCATTCTCGACTCTTACAAGAAATTCAGAACTTTAATATCTATATATAAAATTTAAAATTTAATCACCATCCTGCCTCTTGTTCCACCTGCCTCTAATCTTCTATGCGCTTCAGAAGCATTTTCTGTATCAACAGTATCTGCAACTCTAAGAGTGAGAATGCCTTCTTCAGTTTGTTGTCTAAGAGTTTCTAGTATGTCTTTCTTACAATCATATGCCGTAACCCAAGTGGTTGTGAAATCTATTTCTCTCTGAGGCTTGCCTTTAAAACCTCTAATTGAGGTGAAAGAACCTCCATCTTTTACAGCATCAATAGCCAGTTCATTTAATAAAGCCCCATCCGCTATACCATCCACGCCATTTGGAAATTGTTGCCTTATTGTTTCGGCATATCCTTCTCCTCTTGGAATAATAATATCTACACCTAATGACTTAAGTAGTTCTTCATCTGACTCATTAGAATCAGCAATAACTGTTAGACCATCTGCCTTAGCAAGTTGCACAACATAACCTCCATAAGCTCCCGGA
>CAJWIK010000061.1 GCA_913042105.1 uncultured Gammaproteobacteria bacterium | reverse complement strand
TCCACCAAAAAAAACTTTTTCATTTGAGGATTGGAAGGTGACTTTGTCTACAATTGGCATATCCCATTCCCCAAACTCAATACCAATATCTCTTTCTATCCATTCAAATGCATTATCTTGACCGATGGCTACTAGTACGTCATCACACTCGAAAATAACAGGCTCATCATTAGTAGGCACAAGACTTCTCTTTCCAGATTCATCAAATACCGCTTCAACCTTTTCAAATTCCATCCCAACAAGCTTTCCGTCTTGAATAATGAAACGTTTAGGCACATGATTATCGTGAATAGGTATACCTTCTCCCATCGCATCTTCAATCTCCCATTCAGAAGCCTTCATTTGATCGAAAGGACTTCTGACAGTGACTTTAACTTCTTCCGCACCTAATCTTATGGCTGTTCGACAACAGTCCATTGCGGTATTGCCTCCACCTAAAACTATTACTTTCTTACCTATAGATTTAGTGTGCTCAAAAGCGATACTAGTCAACCAATCAATGCCAATATGAATATTCTTATTTGCTTCTTCTCTACCTTCTATTCTTATATCTCTTCCTTTAGGTGCACCTGTTCCAACAAAAATTGCATCAAAATCCTTATCAAGTAATTTTTTCATACTTTTTATTTCAGAATTGAATTCTGTCTTTATTCCAAGGTCTATAACTTGATTGACCTCTTCATCAAGAACTTCTTCTGGAAGTCTAAAGGATGGAATATTAGTTCTCATAAGACCACCGGCTTTGGGATCTCTCTCAAAAAGAGTACATTGATACCCAATAAGGGCTAAATCCCTTGCAACAGTCAGAGATGCAGGACCACCACCTATTAATCCTATTTTTTTGCCATTATGATTTTCTGGTACGGGCATAAGGGAGGAAATATCGTCTTTATAATCGTATGTGACTCGTTTAAGTCTGCAAATAGCTACAGCCTTTTCATGAGTTCTTGTTCTTCTACATGCAGGCTCACAAGGCCTGTCACAAGTTCTTCCAAGTATTCCAGGGAATACATTAGATTCCCAATTGAGCATATAAGCTTCATTATAATTTCCTTGAGAAATCTGTCTTATGTATTCAGGTACTGGTGTGTGAGCAGGGCATGCGTGCTGGCAATCAACAACTTTATGATAATACTGGTTATATCCTGTATCTGTGGGAGGAACAAAAACTTGAATAGGATCTTTTAAATTTTCTATATTGTCTTCTGAGTCATCACTTTTGATTTTTGCCTTTAAACTCTCTACAACATTCCATCTGAGTCTTTTTGCTTCTTCAAGATCATGTGTTTTGAGTGATTGTCTTAGATCATATCCAAGTTCACTTCTTTGTTCTTTAGGTACAGCGACCTTCACCCACCAAGTTTTGTACCTTTTGAAAAGGTATTTAGTTTCCATACCGAACCCCAATTTATTCAGATTTATAAGAAATAATATTTTTGCGCACCATTATGGTACATAATTTAGTCAGTTATTGGAAGAATAATACTAATTTTTTATGGTATACATATGTCTTTCATAGGTACATGTACCTTACTTTCTTTTATAAAATCTAATCTTGACAAGATTAGTCGGGAATTAGTAAAATACCGCACGTGAATCTTACTACTCGAGGCAAATATGCTGTAACGGCGTCTCTGGACTTAGCTATGAATTACGAAAAAAATTCCTATGTAGCTATTTCAGAAATCGCTGAAAGGCAGTCTATACCCGCTGCTTATTTAGAACAGCTATTTAGATATCTAAGAAAGGCCGGAATCTTAAGTTCCTTAAGAGGTCCTGGAGGAGGGTATAGATTGACTAGACCAAATTCAGAGATAAAAATTGGTGAAATAATTGCCGCTGTAGAAAGGAAAATGGATGCTACTCAATGTGGAGGCCAAGGAAATTGTAGTGCTGGTTCCAAATGTTTAGCTCACAATCTATGGACGGAATTGAATAATGAGGTCGACCTTTTTTTAATGAATAAATCTCTAGATGATGTGATAAAAAATAACTTTAAAGAAAAAACACAATTGACGAATAGTTTGTTAATTGCTTCAGGATAAAAATATGAAACTCCCAATATACTTCGATTATGCATCTACTACTCCAGCAGATCCAAGGGTCGTGAAAAAGATGCAAGAATGCCTTTCTTTGGATGGTAACTTTGGCAATCCTGCTTCTAGATCTCACGCTTTTGGATGGAAAGCAGAAGAAGCAGCAGAAGAGGCAAGGTCTAATGTTGCAGACCTAGTAAACTGCGATCCTAGGGAAATTGTTTGGACATCTGGTGCTACCGAATCTGATAATTTAGCAATAAAAGGTGCAGCCTTATTTAATAAATCTAAAGGAAATCACATTATAACTTCCAAAGTTGAACACAAGGCCGTACTTGATAGCTGTAGACAGTTAGAAAGACAAGGCTTTGAGGTCACTTATTTAGACCCTGGTAGTAATGGAATCGTTAATGCCGACATGGTCAAAGAAGCAATAACTGAACAAACAATTCTTGTATCTATAATGCACGTTAATAATGAAATTGGAGTTATAAATAATATAAAGGAGATAGGCGAGTTAACAAGAGAAAAAGGCATAATCTATCATGTAGATGCCGCTCAAAGTACCGGTAAGGTTGCTATTGATCTTTCAGATTTAGAAGTTGATTTAATGTCCTTCTCAGCACATAAAACTTATGGTCCTAAAGGTATTGGAGCCATGTATGCAAGGAGAAAACCCAGAATAAGATTGGAAGCCCAAATTCATGGCGGCGGCCATGAAAGAGGTATGAGATCTGGTACTTTAGCAACTCATCAAATAGTCGGTATGGGAGAGGCCTTCAAGATCGCCAAGGAAGATATGACCTCAGACAATCTGAGAATTAAACATCTTAGAGATAAATTTTGGAATGGTCTGAAAGATATGGAAGAAGTCTATCTAAATGGAGATGAGCATGAGAGAGCAGCTGGTTTTCTTAATGTTAGTTTTAATTTTGTTGAGGGAGAGTCTTTGATTATGGCTCTTAAAGATATAGCTGTCTCTTCCGGTTCTGCTTGCACTTCAGCCAGCCTTGAGCCTTCTTATGTTTTGAGGGCGATAGGACTTAAGGACGAATTAGCGCATAGTTCTATTCGTTTCGGACTAGGCAGATTCACCACAGAAGCTGAAGTAGATTATACTGTTAATCTTGTGAGAGATTCAGTTGAGAAATTAAGGCTTTTATCTCCTCTTTGGGATATGTATAAAGATGGAGTGGATTTAGATTCAGTTGAATGGGTCGAGCACTAATTTTAAATAAAGGTAAAATTTATGGCATATAGTAAAAAGGTTATACAAAAATTCGAAGACACTCTTAGAGAACCTGAGAAGCATAGTGTTGGAAGATGGGACCCTACAGATTCAGATATTGGAACTGGAATGGTAGGAGCACCTGCTTGCGGAGACGTTATGAGGTTGCAAATAAAATGTGAAAAAAGAGACAATTCTCATATTATCAATGATGTAAAATTCAAAACTTACGGATGCGGTTCTGCAATAGCTTCTTCAAGCGAATTAGTGAATATGCTAAAAGGAAAAACCTTAGAAGAAGCAAAAGAAATAAAAAATAAAGATATAGCAGATGCCCTAGAACTGCCTTCAATAAAAATTCATTGTTCTGTCCTAGCTGAAGACAGTATTCATCAAGCAGTTGCAGATTATGAATCAAAATTGTGATCTATGGAAAACACTTCAATTAGCTCCCCAACAACTTTCAATCCAAATAGTTTTGATTTAACTGATTCAGCTCTAGATCATTTCAAAAACAGCCTAAAAACTAGGCGTTCAGGAAGAGGAATAAGATTTGAAGTTTTAGAATCCTCAGGTTGTACTGGTTACACTTATTCTATGGACTTTGTAGATGAAGGATCTAAAGATGATTTAATTTTTGATTTTTCAGATTTGAAGGTTTTTATAGACCCATCTTCATATAAATACTTGAAAGGTACTAAGGTTGACTTCACTATAGAAGGAGTAAATCAAGGTGTTAAGTTCCTTAACCCAAACGTTAAGGCTGTATGCGGTTGTGGTGAGAGTTTCGAAGTAGATATTTAAAATGCTTCTGTTTGTGATTACAAATGGCAAAAATAAAAGTTTATCCTCATCCTGATATGTGTCCTGATGGAGCGGTTATCGAAGGAAAAGCCGGGGATACTATCTGTGAAGCTCTTCTAGATAATAAGATTTCAATTGAACATGCCTGTGAACTATCTTGCGCTTGCACGACATGCCATGTATTGGTCAAAAAAGGCTTTTCAGGCCTAGAAGAAGCATCTGAGGCCGAAGAGGATATGTTAGATAAAGCTTGGGGCCTAGAGCCTGAATCAAGATTAAGCTGTCAAGTTGTAATAGGCGAAGATGATTTAGAAATAGAGTTGCCTAGATACACTATAAATATGGTTTCCGAACAAAATTAATTATGTTGTGGACAGATGTAAATGAGATAGCCATTGAGCTATATGAGAATCATCCGGATACGGATCCAACCTACATACTCTTTACCGATTTAAGGGATATGGTTGTTGATCTAGATGATTTCCAGGATGATCCCAAAAAATCGAATGAAAAGATTTTAGAAACTATCCAAATGCTTTGGATTGAGGAAAGAGACTAAGGTCTATATTATTAACTTACAAATAAGGAAAAAAAATGATCAAAGGATCTGATCTGCTAATTGCATGTCTCGAAGAGGAAGGTGTTGAATATATTTTTGGCCTACCTGGCGAAGAAAACTTAGATTTTCTTCAAAGTTTATCTAAATCAAAGAAAATAAAACTTATCTTAACTCGTCATGAGCAAGCTGCCGGTTTCATGGCTGCAACTTATGGAAGGCTTACCGGAAAAGCTGGAGTTTGTTTATCCACTTTGGGTCCGGGAGCAACTAATCTAGTAACCGCAGCAGCTTATGCTCAACTCGGTGGTATGCCTATGGTTATGATTACTGGCCAAAAACCTATTAAAAGTTCAAAACAAGGTAAGTTTCAGATACTAGATATTGTTGATGTTATGGGTCCGATTACAAAGTCCAGCTATCAGATAGCTTCAGCTGAGATTATCCCTGCAAGGGTAAGAGAAGCATTTAGATTAGCTGAAGAAGAACGTCCAGGTGCAGTTCACATAGAACTGCCTGAAGACATTGCTGTTGAAGAAACAAAAGAACAACCCATTGAAAGGAGTATTGCCAGAAGACCTATAGCAGATTTGAAAGCAATAACTAATGCAGTAGCTTTGATTGAAAAATCAAAGTCACCCGTTTTGGTTCTAGGAGGTGGTGCTAATAGAAATCTCACTCGAAAAATGCTATTTGAATTTATAGACAAAACAAAAATTCCTTTCGTAACAACCCAGTTAGGCAAAGGAGTGGTAGATGAAAGACATCTTTGCTTTTTAGGTTGTGCAGCTCTATCCTCTGGGGACTTTGTTCATGCAGCAATAGAAAAATCAGATTTAATTATTACAGTTGGTCATGATGATATAGAGAAACCACCTTTTTTTATGAAATCAGATGGTCCAAAAGTAATTCATATAAATCATACTTCTGCAGAGATCGACCCCGTTTATTTTCCGCAAGTGCAAATTGTTGGTGATATCTCTAATGCAATTTGGCAACTTAAAGAGAACCTTCAAGTTCAAGATCATTGGGACTTTAAGGATATGCTTGCCGCAAGATTTGCTCATCTAGAATATTCTAAAGAAATTAGAAGTGATGATAGGTTCCCAATCTTCCCTCCTTACCTGGTGAGACAACTCAGGAATGCGCTTCCGAATGATGGAATTATTACGTTGGATAATGGAGTGTATAAAATATGGTTTGCAAGAGGATATCCTGCTCTTTTTCCCAATACAGTTCTTCTTGATAATGCCTTGGCTAGTATGGGGGCTGGATTGCCCTCTGCAATGGCAGCAAAAATGCTTAATCCAGATAAAGTCGTAATTTCAATTTGTGGAGACGGTGGATTCATGATGAATAGCCAAGAGCTAGAAACAGCAGTTCGAATGGGTCTAAACCTCATAGTTTTGATACTCAATGACTCCGGCTATGGAATGGTTAGATGGAAACAGGAAAACCAAGGCTTTGATGATTTTGGCCTCTCATTTGGCAATCCAGATTTTGTAAAATATGCAGAAAGTTATGGGGCTAAAGGTTATAGAGTCAACAGTTCTCAAGAGTTTAAGGAAATTATCGAAAAATGTATGGCTGTTGAAGGTGTGCATGTAATAGATTGTCCGGTAGATTATTCTGAAAATGATAAGATTCTGAATCACCGTATAAAGGAAATGAGCTCTAAGCTCTAAGTCACGAACAATGAATAAGATAAAAGCCCTTATGATAGATAAAAAATGGGCTTTTATTATAAATTTCGACAGACTTACTACAGCACCATCATATTAATATTGTAATTAACTTATAAGTTATAATTAAATCAGTTAAACAGTCCAAATTGGAGTTAAAAATGAGTACAGCAGAGATACCAACAGCTAACGATTCATCAATTCAAGAGCTCGTTGCAAAAGCAAGTATTGCTCAAGCAACATACGAATCCTTTAAACAGGAACAAGTCGACGCAATCGTTCGCGATATTGGCAAATTTGTTTTTGATAATGCGGAGCAACTAGCCAGAATGGCCGTAGATGAGACTGGTATGGGATCCTATGAAGACAAAATCCTAAAAAATAAAGGTAAGGCTCGTGTTATATGGAATAACCTCAAAGATAAGAAATCTAGAGGGGTAATTGGTGAAGATATTGAAGCTAATCTCATGCTTGTTGCCAAACCAATGGGTGTTGTTGCAGCTGTTACACCTTGTACAAATCCTATTGTAACTCCTATGTGTAATGGTATGTTTGCACTTAAAACTGGCAATGCAGTTATCTTTGCATCTCACCCAAAAGCACAAAAATGCACTGAGCACTTAGCTGAAGAATTTATGAAAATCGTTAAATCTCACGATGGGCCTGATGACCTTGTGCAGGTCATTACTAATGGTTCTGTTGAGAAGACTCAACAACTTATGCAGTCAGCTGATGTAGTTGTAGCTACGGGTGGAGCGGCGATGGTTAAATCCGCCTATTCGTCTGGTAAACCTTCTTATGGTGTAGGGGCAGGTAACGTACCAGTGATTATAGATCGAGATATTGATCTGCAAGATGCAGTTGAGAAAATCGTCGATGGTGCATCTTTTGATCATGGAATTATCTGTTCTCATGAACAGTTTGTATTTGCTCCGGAGGAGGACTACGACGAAACCATAAAGTTATTTACCAATACAGGTAAGGTCTGGTTTACAGATGATCAAGAACTGATCAAGCAGTTACGTGAAGTCGTTTTTCACGATGGACATTTGAATAAAGATGTCGTGGGCAGATCTGCAAGTGAGGTTGGTAAGATGGCTGGAATTCCAGTCCCTGAGTCTTCAAGGCTCATCTTATTGC
>CAJWIK010000060.1 GCA_913042105.1 uncultured Gammaproteobacteria bacterium | reverse complement strand
AATACATTTAATGATTGAGCTTGATCAATCATTTCTGATCTATCTCCAGCTAAATCAATTAGCCAGCGTTGATCAATTTCAAATGCAGTTTTGAATACATCTTTTTCATGCTGAGATAAAAATTCAAGATGCTGGACTGATCCACGATTTGATAGAACTGATAGCCAGACCTCATCATTATCTTGGTTTTTTTCTTTTAACATTATTTTGAGGTGTCGGTTTCGAACTGTGAATGTCCCTGACAGGGTTTTGTGCGCAAAAACATTTGCGGCAATAGGTTCGATACCAGGGCTTGAACCTCCACAAATTATTGAAATAGAGGCTGTTGGTGCAACTGCAGTTTTGTTAGAGAAGCGTTCCATTATTCCATATTCTTCAGCATCAGGACACGCGCCCTTTTCCTTTGCTAGATCTATAGAAGCCTGATCAGCTTGAGCTTTTATATGACTGAACATTTTTTTATTCCAAGATTTAGCAACGGCACTTTCCCAGGGGACATTATTTTCTTGGAAAAATGAGTGTAATCCCATCACCCCTAACCCAACAGATCGTTCACGCATTGCAGCATATGCTGCACTTTTCATTGTATCTGGAGCATTATCGATAAAATCTTGAAGAACATTATCTAAAAAACGCATAATATCAGGAATAAAGTCTTTCTCATTTTCCCATTCAAAAAAGTTTTCTAGATTTACTGATGACAAGCAACATACTGCAGTTCTATTTTCTCCATGGTGATCGATACCTGTCGGTAGAGTTATTTCACTACAAAGATTTGATGTTTTTATTTCAAGACCAGCTAATTTTTGGTGTTCAGGTCTTAGATTATTTACAGTATCCTTATAAACGAGATATGGTTCTCCAGTTTCTATTCTAGCCGTTAGCATTCTTATCCACAGTGATCTGGCTGATACAGTTTTTTGAACTGACTGGTCATGAGGACTTCTTAAATCCCAATCAGCATTCTCTTCTACAGCCCTCATAAAAGCATCTGTAATTTGTATTCCGTGATGCAGGTTTAGAGCTTTACGATTTGGATCTCCACCCGTTGGCCTTCTTATTTCAATAAACTCTTCTATTTCTGGATGATCTATTGGAAGGTATACTGCCGCTGACCCTCTTCTTAATGAGCCTTGACTAATAGCAAGGGTTAGCGAGTCCATTACTCTAATAAAGGGAACAATACCACTTGTCTTTCCGACTCCACCTATCGGTTCACCGATAGATCTTAAATTTCCCCAATAAGATCCAATGCCACCACCTTTAGATGCCAACCAAACGTTTTCAGTCCAGAGATCAACTATTCCTCCCAAGCTATCATTTGCTTCATTTAAGAAACAAGATATTGGAAGGCCTCGACCCGTTCCTCCGTTAGAGAGAATAGGTGTTGAAGGCATAAACCATAATTTTGACATATAATCGTATAGTCGCTGTGAATGCTCGTGATCGTCGCCATAAAAAGATGCTACTCGCGCAAAGAGATCTTGGAATGTTTCACCTGGTAATAAATATCTATCTTCAAGTGTTTCTCTTCCAAAGTCTGTTAGGAGTGAATCCCTTGATGGATCTATTTTAACTCTTTTGCCTTTGTCAGTATGTTGAACTGCTCTGTCACCAATCCGAAAATCCATTCGTGGTTCATCAGCAAGCTCCAACGATGGCTTTTCTCCAATTTTTGATTGTGCGAATGAGTATATTTCTTCCATTTCATCTTCAGTATAACCAGAAATAACAGGAGTTGGAGTCCTCTTTTTATCTGCGTTACTTTTAATTTGTTTTTTTGGTTTATTCATAAGCATTTATATATCCCTTACAGTATCCCCGATACCCCTATAATTCGTCTGTTTTACAGAGAGTCAGACACTCCCTACAACTGATGTGTTGCATTATTGCGTATAACGGCAATTTAAAATAACGTTTAGAACGAAACATACTTTAGATTTTGACGTCCTATTTACAGTACTTAACTACTACAAATAGAATATGAAACGTTTCTTAACACTAAATATAGTAGCCTGTTCGTCACAGAGGTCAATAACGAAAAAACAAAAAAGTGATTTTTTTTTGTTTTTTTTGACTTTTAGCTTAAAACACTCGAAATTATATTTTTCTAAACATAAGTTATTTTCAATTGAGGTATCAAAATGGATAATACAAACCGATCATTTAAATCTTGGCGCCTTAAGCAAAGACCATCTGGTGAGATAGAGACAACAGATCTTGAGCTCGTCGATGATATAATACCAGAAATCAATGATAACGAGGTTCTTGTTAGGACAATTTATTTTTCTCTAGATCCAACAAATCGAATATGGATGTCAGATGTTGATCAATATATGGAGCCTGTTGAGATAGGTGATATTATGAGAGCTGGTGGTTCTTTGGCAGTAGTTGAAGAATCAAAAGTTGAAGGTGTGAGTATTGGGGAAATTGTTCAAGGTGGTATGCATGGTGGATGGCAAGAATATTTTGTTATGCCGGCATCAGATATTATTAAGATTCCTAAAGATACAGGATTACCCCTAACAGCTTTCATATCTGTTCTTGGATTTACAGGTCCAACTGCATATTTTGGGTTTTTGGATATTGGTAAACCTAAAGAAGGTGAAACAGTTGTAGTTTCTGCGGCAGCGGGAGCTGTCGGCTCAATTGTTTGCCAGATTGCCAAAATAAAAGGTTGCAAAGTAGTGGGGATAGCAGGGTCAGATGAAAAATGTAAATGGCTAAAGGACGATTTAGGTGTTGATCATGTTATTAATTATAAAAAAGAAAATATTCTAGAATCTTTAAAGAAGAGCTGCCCTGATGGTATTGATATTTATTTTGATAATGTTGGCGGAGAAACTCTTGATGCAGCACTAACGCTCATGAATAAGTTTGGAAGAATCCCTGTTTGTGGATTGATATCAATGTATAATGATTGGTCATCCACAGGACCTAAGATGTATAGAAACATATTAATGAAAACCCTGACTGTTACAGGTTTTCTTGTCTCCGATTATGCTGAACAATTTGGCGAGTGTCTTGAATCACTTGGAAAATGGATTGCTGAAGGAAAGATAAAATACAAAGTTGATGTAGTTGATGGCATTGAAAATGCTCCAACAGCAGTAAACAAATTATTTTCCGGAGAAAATAATGGTAAGCTTATAATTCAAACCTCTAAAGAGCCTTAAATTAAAAAACTTCAAAGAGACCAGCTGCTCCCATTCCGCCGCCGATACACATTGTTACAACAACATTTTTCGCTTTTCTTCTTTGCCCTTCGAGCAGAATATGTCCTACTAATCTTGCGCCAGTCATACCAAAGGGATGTCCTATAGAGATTGAACCACCATTAACGTTTAGTTTCTCATTATCGATATTTAGTTTATCTCTGCAATATAAAGCCTGACTTGCGAAAGCTTCGTTTAGCTCCCACAGATCAATATCGTCTACAGTGAGATTATTTCTTTCAAGTAATCTTGGAATTGCATATACTGGACCTATACCCATTTCATCAGGCTCGCAACCAGCTACAGCAAACCCTCGAAACGCACCTAGAGGCTCTAAACCCTTTTTTTCAGCTAGCTTTGAGTCCATTACAACAACGGAGGCTGCCCCATCTGATAGTTGAGATGCATTTCCTGCAGTAATGAAATGCTCTTCACCTCTAATAGGCTTGAGCTGAGACAAGCCGTCAAGAGTTGTTGACGGTCTATTACATTCATCTTTGTCAACAACATAGTCTTGTATACTTTCTTCGCCAGTTTCTTTATTAACTACTTTCATTTTAGTTTCCATAGGAACGATTTCATCATCAAATAAACCAGCCTTCTGAGCAGCAGCTGTTCTTTGCTGGCTTTGTAGGGAGTATTCGTCCTGACTTTCGCGAGATATATCATATCTACTAGCAACAATATCAGCAGTCTCAATCATCGGCATCCAAAGTGCCGGGTGCGATTCCATAAGCTTCTCTTCTGTTATATTATTAAAATTAATTCCTTGCATTGGAACTAAAGAAATTGACTCAACCCCAGCACCAACTACAGCTTGGGCTCCTTCATTTAGAACCCTTCCTGCAGCCATGGCGATAGTTTGAAGCCCAGAAGAACAAAATCTGTTTACAGTAACACCTGATGTTGTCACAGGACACCCAGCCCAAATTGCAGCTAATCTGCCAACATTTTGTCCCGTAGCTCCTTCAGGAGTTCCACAACCCATTATAACATCCTCAATTTCATTAGGGTCTAGTTTAGCTCTTTCGATTGAATGCTTTACTGCATGCCCAGCCATTGCAGCACCATGAGTTATATTAAACCCTCCTCGGCCTGATTTCGCTAACCCGGTTCTTGCTGTTGAAACTATCACTGCTTCTTTTGACATTATACTCTCCTGACTAAATTTCCTAAAATACTTAAAAACTTTAAACTAAATATAAGATATTGAAGATTAATTATTTCCTAAAAACAATATTATTTTTAAAAATTTCTTTTCTATTTTTAAAAACTAAATTAAGTCATAAGTATAAGGAGTTTTTTTGTCAAATTATCTTGAATACCAAAGTTATTATAATTTAATCATAAAAAGCATGGAGAAAATCGCCAAGGAAGAATTTTCTGGAAATACGAGACTTTTATCAGTTAATATTGATTTGATTGGGCAAGATAAGGATTATATTTTGGGCGATCTAGAGACAATCACCGATGTTGAAAAAAAGAGTAAGGATACATTGTTTTTAAAAACATCTGTATTAGCAAATAATAAAATTATTACTTATTCGTCAGCGATTTGGGCTAAGGGTAATTAATCATGAAAATTAATTTTAGTAATCGAAGATTTATCCTTCCTTTCTTTTTGCTTTTTTTATCTAGTTGTGGGGGTGGAGGTCCTTCTTCTATTTCAGGTCTCCCAATGCCCAATTCAAGCTTAGAGGATAAGGGTATTAAGAGTGAACTTTATATGCCAAAAGAAAATTTTGAAACTCCAGAATATCTTAGTCAATGGGGTCTAGGCTCAATTAATGCATCCAGTGCTTATTCTTTAGGTGCTAGTGGAAAAGGAATTATAATAGGGGTTGTTGATGAAGCACTGGATTGGAGTCACCATGAGTTTCTTAAATCAGATATCTTGCATCCTGAAAGTGTTCTAACTTACAGCGGAAATAGAGAGCCAACACCACTTCAAAAATTTCATGGAACCGCAACTTCGTCAATTATAGCTGCTCGAAAAGATGACGAGCTTATTGAAGGGAATATGCATGGGGTAGCCTTTGATTCACAAATTTTATTTATTTCCATAGAGCTTGGATCCGCACCTTCAGATGGCGAGTATCAACCTTTAGCTATTGAGAAATTCAGTTGGGAGGCTTATGATGCAAAGGAAGCGTTATTTTATAAAGAGCTTTCTTCAAAAGTAAGCGTTATAAATAATAGTTTTGGTTTTACAGGTCAAATAACTGATTTCTCTAAAGAAATACTTGAGGAGACATTCCCTAAATTTATTGGAGCCCTAGGAGACGAACAGGATACGATATTTGTCTGGTCTGCTGGAAATTATAATGGAATTGAAAATACTATAGGCCAAAACGTTGATGCATATAATCCTGGCTTACTAGCAGGCCTCGCTTATTATTTCCCTGCGCTTAAGACAAATAATGTCGCCGTAGTTGCGGTTGATTCTGATGGCGATATTGCTAATTTTTCAAATAGGTGTGGTGTTGCAAAAGAATTTTGTATCGCAGCTCCAGGGGTAAGGGTGCCTCTTGCAATACCGAACAATCTTTTTGCTTCATTAACATCAAAAGAAAAAGATGGCTTTAATCAAGGTGTATTAGATTATTTAGAGAGTAATCCAAAAGAAGCATACTTATCTGGATCTGGTACATCTTTTTCTGCTCCCCATGTGACAGGTGCCCTTGCGGTTCTATTTGAGTTATTTGAAGGTAATCTATCTAATTCAGAAATTTTAAAAAGGCTACTTGATTCTGCAAATAAGACTGGTAAGTATTCAGATCAAGATGTGTATGGGCAAGGCTTACTCGACTTAGGCGCTGCCTCTTCACCAATTGGGCTACCTCTATTTTATTCTGATTCAACAATATATGGTGATAAAGTTTCCGTTAACCAGTCTAGTATATTAATTGGAAAATCTTTTGGTGATGGCCTCGATCTTTCCTTGACAGACAAAAGGATTTCTATTTTTGATGCCCTTGGCGCACCTTTCTTTGTTAAAGCTAATAATTTTGTAGGATCAAAAATTCCATTGTCAAGAATTCATAAGAAGGTATTTAATTTCAATGAAAAAATATATAACTCCTCCATTAACGGTTTGATTACAAGATCTTCCTGGCAATCTGTTTTAAGTTCGGAGGGTGTTTTTGGGTACAGACTTCATAATGCAAAATTAGCCTATAATTATGATAATAATAAGTATTCCTTATCTTATGGAACTAATCCGTCTAATACATTTTTAGACAATAAGTCTCGTAAGTTAGTAGATAAAGCTTTCAATGACAATGATGCATTCGTTACCCCCTGGACTAAAGCTTCTGAAGAGGGCTACAGTTTGGGAATTTCTCATAACCTTGAATCTACAGTCCTTCAAGCCAACTTCTTTTCTGGATCACGAAGAAACGATGATTGGTTCTTAAGGCCTTCTTTTTTATTACAACACGAAGGTAAAAGTAAGGGGGTATTACTTAGTATTACTAATAAGACAATATTAAATTTTAAAAGAAACTTTATATTTGGTTTCATGAAGCAAGATAATGGATTCTTTGATAATAATTTCGATGGAGTATTTGATGGATTTGGTGGTACTAGAAGTTTTTATTCAGCATTTAATTTAGAATTAAATTTAGAAAATAATTGGAAGTTTATAGGTACCATCGGTTTTGCAAAGTTAAGAGACATAAGTTCAAATAAATTTATAAGAGAGATTTCAGGAGTCTTAGAAAGTAACTTTGATATAGGAATTTTTAAAGAAGATTTTTTTCTTAGAAATGATGTCTTATCTTTTCGAATCAAGCAAGATCCTAGAATAGAAAAAGCGAATGTTGTTTTTAATTTTCCGGTAGGGAGGAGTCCTGCTGGTCAAATTAATTATAATGAAATCAAGATTCCCATATTACCTTCAGGAAGAGAATTCCTTTTTGAATCTTCATGGTCATATCAAAAAGATTATATGAAGACTTCACTTTCCTTTACTTTAATTAAGGATAGGGATCATATTAAAAGAAAAAACCTTGATTCAAATTTATTATTTTCTATTAGAAAATTATTCTAGGATTAAAGTCCAAAATCTTTTTTTAATGGATAAAGGTCTTCAAACTCAGGTTCCTTATTTTCTATTTGAGATCCTAGCGCCTCCATCATATCAACTTGAGGATTATACATCCCGCTCTGCCATAACGCTATCTGGTTAAGGCCTTCTTCTATCGTTCTTCCTCTAGTATAATTGATAGCTTCTTTAGAGCCCCAAATAGCCAAAGGAGATTTTTTAGAAATTTCTTTTGCGATCAACATTACTTCCTTTAGCATTTCTTCTTGGGATGAAAAAATATTATTAACAAGCCCTATCTCCTTTGCCTCTTTAGAAAGAAGTCTCCTACCAGTAAATGCTAACTCCTTAACTACTCCCATTGGAAGAAGGTAGGGAAGTCTTGGAAACGTTCCAACATCTGCCGTCATACCTATATTAATTTCTTGAA
>CAJWIK010000059.1 GCA_913042105.1 uncultured Gammaproteobacteria bacterium | reverse complement strand
TTGGTCCAAGCTTGGTTTTTTTAATATCAATCATGAAATAAATAACTAATTGGCCGGGCCCATGATAAGTAACCTCTCCCCCACGATCTGATTGAACAACAGGAATATCCTGTGAGTTTAAAACATGGTTCTTATTTGCAGCAGTTCCTAGTGTAAAGATAGGAGGATGCTCAAGCAGCCATATTTCATTTTGAAAATCTTCTGATTGAAGTTGATCCTTCATGCTTGCTAATGTTTCTAGATAATTAGATATGCCTAGGGTTTTGAAAGTAAGTTCTTGGGACACTAATCGTTTCTTGCCTCAACAAACGCATCCTCTGAAACCTTATGATATGCAGATACTTCTTCTTTAAATTTTTTATAAGATTGATACACCTTATTGACTGTAGGATCTTTTGCAGCGTTTTCTTCAAGAATATCATTAGCTATTACTTTAAATTCAGCAATGACATCATCAGGAAGCTTTCTAAGCTCAACCCCATGAACGTCAACTAATTCTCTTAATGCTCTGTTATTTCTAGCAGTATATTCATCTAAGATATCTTGATTCACTGCTTTTGCAGCAGTGTCGATTATCACCTGAAGATGTTTTGGTAATGCTTCCCATTGATCCTTATTAATCAAAAGTTCTAGCATTGACCCTGGTTCATGCCATCCAGGATAGTAGTAGTATTTAGCAGCTTGATGAAAGCCAAAAGTTAGATCGTTATAAGGACCAACCCATTCAGTTGCGTCAATCACTCCTGTTTGGAGTGCAGTAAAAAGTTCACCACCTGGAAGAGTAACTGGAATACCACCTGCTCTCTTAAGGACCTCTCCGCCTATTCCAGGGATTCTCATTTTTAAACCCCTTACATCTTCTAAAGAGTTTATCTCTTTATTAAACCATCCAAACATTTGAGTGCCTGTATTGCCAGCTGGAATCGGATAGATGTTAAAAGGTTCGTAAACTTCTCTCCATAATTCTAGGCCGCCGCCTCTGTTAGTCCAAGCATTAATCTCATCTGCTGTTAAACCAAAAGGAACGCCAGTAAAGAATTGAGCAGCTGGAGCTTTTCCTTTCCAGAAATAACCTCCGCTATGCCCCATCTGATGAGATCCGCTTGAAACTGCATCAAAAACTCCAAAAGCTGGGACCTGCTCCCCAGCACCATATACAGTAATTTTCATTTGACCGTTACTCATCTCTTCAACAAGATTAGCTATTCTCTCTGGAGCCATTCCAAGTCCAGGATAATTTTTAGGCCAAGCAGTAACCAGACGCCAGTTGAAGGTCTTTTGATCTTCAGCCTCACTGTTATTTCCGACACTCTCGTTCTGAGAACATGCAGATATAAAAATAAGTGCTAGAAGGTATAGGTTTTTTTGTTTGTTCATAGTTTCTCTAGTTTAGCGTAAGCCATTACCAGCCATTTTGTTCCTGCTTTATTAAAGTTTATTTGAACCCTTGCGGCTTCTCCAGATCCTTCATAATTAAGAACCGTTCCCTCTCCAAAAGTTTTATGAATAACTCTTTGGCCTAGTGCTATTCCAATTTCTTCCTCGAATTCAAGCTTAGTTTCTTTAAAGTCTTTTCTATTATAAGGAATATTAGTTTGAGCTCTAGGCCTTATCTCGTCGATAAAGTTTTTAGGTATTTCTCTTAAAAATCTAGATGGGGGATTAAAAGTATCTGAGCCATGAAGTCTTCTTGATTCTGCATGAGTGATATATAACTTTTCCATTGCCCTTGTGATTCCTACGTAACAAAGTCTTCTTTCTTCTTGAAGTTGTGCAGGATTTTCCATAGATCTGCCATGTGGAAATAAACTCTCCTCTAGTCCAGTCATAATCACTAATTTAAACTCTAGGCCCTTGGCTGAATGCAGAGTCATTAATTGTGCAGCATCATCATGTTCTGAGGCTTGTCTGTCTCCAGAGTCTAGAGAAATCATATCTAGATACTGTTCTGCTATTTCTTTATTTGGCTTATCCTCTTTAATACTTTGTTCAAAGTTTGTTGTTGCAGAAACTAGCTCCTCTAAGTTTTCTACCCTAGTTTTTCCTTTCTCTCCTGGCTCTTTTGCATGGTAGGCAATCAAACCAGAAGTCTTAATAATTTCTTCCATTAAGTCGGATAGTGGATTCTCTTCAATAAATTCTTTGCATCTAGATATGAATTCTAAATAGGAAGTTAAGCCAGCGCCGCCTCTTCCAGAAATAGAACCTTCATCAATTAATTTAGCAGAAGCTTTGATATATGAAATATTTAATTGCTTTGCCGTACCTCTTATTTTGGCTAGAGTCTTTTCACCAACACCTCTAGTTGGATTAGAAATAGATCTTTCGAAAGCTGGATTATCAGAATGATTAAAAATAATTTTCAAGTAAGCGATAGCATTCTTAATTTCCATTCTTTCGTAGAATCTCTGGCCTCCATATATTCTATAAGGAATGCTTGCCCTTAATAAGGCTTCTTCAAGTGCTCTTGATTGCGCATTTGATCTATAAAGTACAGCGGCATCTTCATACATCTCCCCTTTATTCATCCAATCCCTTAGCACATCAGCAACAAATCTAGCTTCGTCTTGCTCGTTATAGGCTTGATAGAGAACTATTTGCTCGCCTTCAAGTTTTTCTGTCCAAAGATTCTTGCCCAGTCTATCTGTATTATTTTCTATAAGTGCATTGGCGGCACCTAAAATAATATTGGTAGATCTATAGTTTTGTTCTAATCGAATGATCTCGGTGTCATCAAAGGTTTTTGTAAACGATTCAACATTCTCTACTTTTGCCCCTCCCCAGCCATAAATAGATTGATCGTCATCACCAACAGCCGTTATGGATGCTTGATCAGAAGCTATTTCAAGTAACCAGTTATATTGAATAGTATTGGTATCTTGAAACTCATCTACCAATATTGATTTGAACCTTGAATGGAAAAAGGTTCTTACTGACGGATTGTCTCTGACCACTTCATAGGATCTGAGCAGAAGCTCTCCAAAATCTACAAGATTATCTCGAAGACAAACCGCTTCATATTCTGCATAAATTTTATTAATTGTTTCTTTGAAGAAGTCACCTTTGTCATCAACAGAAGCTGCTCTAAAGCCCTCATCCTTCCATGAGTTTATCTGCCACTGACTTTGTCTAGATGGCCAAGATGCTTCATCTAAAACAAGTTCTTTAGAGATTCTTTTTATAATTCTAAGTTGATCATCTGAGTCTAGTATGGTGAAACCACTGCTCAAACTAGCTTCTTTATGAAACCTTTTAAGCATTTTATGAGCAAGACCATGGAAGGTTCCAACCCATCCATCCATCATGGGAGCTTGAAGTAATTCTTCAATCCTTGACCGCATTTCTAATGCTGCTTTGTTTGTAAATGTAACAGCCATAATAGATGCAGGATTTTTTCTAAGTGCCTCAACCTGCCAAGCTATTTTATGTACAAGAACTCTAGTCTTTCCGGATCCTGCTCCTGCTAAAACCATAAGATGCTTTTTTTCAGACGTAACAGCCTCACGTTGTTGGTCGTTAAGATGGTCTAAAATATAAGATACGTCCATTTAGGGATTCATTTTTTTACTCAAGAGGGATATTCTAACCTTATGCCAACAAAATTATTGAGACAAATTAAAAATACTCTTCCTGAATTAAGGAAGTCTGAAAAAGTTGTTGCTGACTTCGTCTTAAAGGATCCAAAATCAGTTATAACCATGAAGACAGCAGAGGCATCTAGTGCAATGGGCATAAGCGAGCCAACGCTTATTCGCTTCTGCAAGGCACTAGGATTTTCTGGTTATCAAGAATTTAAAATTAACCTTTCTCAACAACTAGCAGCTGATGATTATTTTGTAATGTATGAGGTTGAAGAAGATGACAGTCTTAATGAATTATGTGAAAAAGTTTTTGATACTACTATTAGTGAAATTCTAAATGTTAGATCTCAAATTGATCAATCGGTGTTAGAGTCTGCTATCGAAATCCTAGCTAATGCTAGGCGTGTTGAAGTTTATGCTTTTGGTGGATCTGCGCCTGTAGCAATGGATGCTCAACATAAGTTTTTTAGATTAAAAATTCCATCTTCATTTATATCAGATCCTCATATCCAATTTATGTCTGCTAACTCTTTAGCTAAAGATGATGTTGTTATTGCTATTTCACAATCTGGAACAACTTCTGCCTTGATTGATAGTGTAAAGATAGTTCGCAAGGCAGGAGTTAAAGTAATAGGAATCATGCCAGGGAATTCTCCTTTAGCTAATGAGTGCGATTTTCCCATAACGATAAATGTTGGGGATAACTATAGAATTAGTAAGCCGCATACTTCTAGAATTGCTTATACAGCTGTCATCGATGTGATTACTATGGGTGTTGCTCAACTTAAGCCAGAAGCACAAGAGCATTTATATAATATTGTTGATAGTCAAAGATCACTTAAGGTTAAGTGATATTATTAATTAATATTAGAAATATAAGGAGAGCTTAATGAGCCAAGAAGTAAAAGATTTTTTTTCTACATATACTGATTTTGTTACCAAAGTAACAAGTGACCCCAGTATAGATTTAGATGAGCTAAAAAAAAGGTTTGATGAAATAGAAACGCAGTCTTCTATCAAAACGCCAAGATTATTAACTGCTGCTCTTGGTCTTGGTAGTGAAACAGGAGAGTTTGTAGAGATAGTTAAAAAAATGGTTTTACAAGGTAAGCCAGCTTCTGAAGATAATATCTTTCATATGAAAAGAGAGCTTGGAGATATCATGTGGTATTGGACAACTGCTTGTGCTTCGCTAGGCTTAGATCCATATGAGGTTATTAATGAGAATCAAAAGAAGCTTGAAGCTAGGTATGGTGAAAAGTTTGAAGTTGATCGCAGTGAAGTAAGAAAAGAGGGTGACTTATAAACATAACTGATGAGAGAAAAAGATAAATTGCCAAAAGAAGATCTGCCATCAGCAGCTGACGATTGTGCTGATGTTACTTCTGCATATGAAAGATATAAAAAAAAATCAGATAAGCCAAAGTTTCCTCCAATAGAATATGAAAAACCACCACATCATTAAATGATTACTATTTTGGCTGTATTGTATGCAGCATATGCCTTTGTATATTTTTACTCCTATAGATCTGGATACAGCTTGCTTAGGTACATGTATAAAAGAAAAAATATTAATGTGTATCTATCAATAGAATTAATATTTTTTATACTTACCTCTTTGGTAGTCTTTACTAATCAGCCTTTGAATTGGGTAGTTGCTATCCTAATGTTCATGCATCTTATTGGAATAGCTTGGCTTGTTGCTAATCCAAAGAACTTTTATGAAATCGTTGAGGAGTCTATAAAAACTGATGGAAATCTTATTGAGAATACAGTCGTAGGGTCTCTTTTAATATCCTCTATGCTCGTTCTCTTTTCTGGGATTATTTTTTAATCTATAAATCTTTTATTCTTTTTAAAAGGCTTGATGCGTCCCAACGACCTCCGTCTAAATCTTGAACTTCTTTATAAAAATTATTTACTAATTCTGTGGCTTCGACATTGGCCCCTATTCTCTTTGCCTCATCCTCAATAATGTCTAAGTCTTTTCTCATCCAATCGACTGCAAAGCCATGATCGTATTCATCTTTAAGCATTGTTGACCATCTATTTTCCATATACCAAGATTGAGCAGCACCCTTTGTAATAACTTCCATTACATCCTCAGTTTGTAAACCAGCTTTTTCAGAAAAATTCATGCCCTCTGCAAGAGCTTGTAGCAATCCACCAATACATATCTGATTAACCATTTTTGTTAATTGTCCTGACCCACTATTTCCCATATGTTTGGTGAATTTTGAATAAGAATTTAAGATAATTTGCACTTTCTTAAAAGACTCTTCATCACCTCCAACCATAACAGAAAGCTTTCCTGCCTCTGCACCAGCTTGACCTCCAGAAATAGGAGCATCTAAAAAATAACATCCTCTATCTTTAAAGATTTGATTCATTTCTTTGGCAAGAGTCGCAGAAGTTGTAGTGTGATCGATAATGATTGTTCCTGGATTAAGAGATTCTAAGATACCACTATCACCACAAATTACATCTCTGACGTCCTCATCTTTACCCACACAAATCATAATAATATCTGACTGAGATGCTACGTCTGACGGTGAGCTGCAAAAAGTTCCAGAAAATTTATCACTCCATTTTGTAGCTTTTTCTTGAGTTCTATTAAAGACACAAACATCAAAATTATTTGTTGATAGGTGCCCTGCCATAGGGTACCCCATAACTCCTAAACCAATAAAACCTTTTTTATACATAATTAATTTAAGTCTACTGCAAATTCTTTAAGAATTTCTATATCAATAACAGAGGTAGCTTTCTTATGCGTTCTTTTTAGATAAACTTTTGGAGCAAACCCATGTTCATAGGCCTCCTTCCAACGCTCAGCACAAACACACCATGAATCTCCTTCTTTTAATCCAGGAAAGTTAAACTCTGGCTTCGGTGTTGATAAATCATTTCCTCGAGCTTTTGAGAAACCTAGAAAGTCATTTGTTATTAATGAGCAGATGATATGTAGACCCATGTCATGCTTATCTGTTCGACAAAACCCGTCTCTAAAAAAACCTGTTATTGGATTAGAACAACATTCCTCAATAGGCTCATCAAAAATATTAGTCTGATTCATTTTCTTCTTCTTTGTATTTTTTGTAGTCCTCCCAGTCATGGGGAGTACCTACATTAAGAATTCCTTTTTGAGCTCTGTATAAACTCTGTGTTCTTAGCTTTCCTTTGTCTTCCTCTTTGCCAAATATCTTATTCCAACCATCTTCGAAGTATTTTCTTAAATTTCTTGCTGCCATTAATGGAATGAATTAAATGCAACTACAAATAAGATACCTATGCTCAGGGCTCCAAAAATGCATATTAATAGATCTACAAAAAAGACTTTGAATAGCTTTTTCCAAGAATCTTGTGTTGTGATCGAGCTAGTGGACAGCTCTAATTTAAAGACTTGTAATGCTGCGGCTTTAAACCAGCTAAATACAACAAGAAATGTGCTGGCTCCACAGATAAATAATACCGAGCTGGCACTCATACTATATGATCTTCTCTATCTTTTTTAGCTGTTCTTTTTATACCATCTTTAGTTGTATATTCATCGGTAATTCCTTTAGCACCTGATCTTCCTTTATTAGAGTTATTTAATAAAGTCACTATAGCTATACCAGAGATCATTCCAATCGAGTATAAAATTAAACTGTTAACCATTTCATTTCTCCGTTAGAGAATTATATTCTACCTTGAAGTTCTGAAACTGCTGTATCAAATTCTGATTTGATCCTTTCAACTAGTTCTGAAACAGGAGGAGAATCTTCTATTAAACCAATTCCTTGACCTGAGCCCCATATGTCTTTCCAAGCTTTAGCATCTGTATTTCCACCAGACCCAAAGTTCATTGAAGATTTATCTGCGTCAGGAAGATTATCAGCATCGAGTCCTGCTTTGTTGATTGATGGTTTTAAATAATTGCCTGAAACACCAGTGAATAAACTTGAGAGGACTATATCATCTGCCGCACTTTCAATTAGCATTTGTTTGTAACTTTGATCTGCATTAGCTTCCTTAGTAGCTATAAAACGAGTTCCCATGTATGCGAAATCAGCTCCAAGGGCTAAAGCCGAAGCTACTGAATAGCCATCACCGATTGCTCCAGAAAGAATAACTGTTCCATCGAACCATTCTTTGACTT
>CAJWIK010000058.1 GCA_913042105.1 uncultured Gammaproteobacteria bacterium | reverse complement strand
TGACCTTCCTCATCTGAATGTTCACCATGGTAAGGAATTCCGTACATACTTTCATGATTATCAACAGAAATTCCGAAATATCCCCATTCTCCAGCTCTAGAGATACCGAATTTAGTAGATTCTATTTCAAGGTCTGAATTTTCTAGGTAAGAGAGCTCTTCTTCTCCTTCGTGCTCATCATGCCCTTCATGATCTTCATCATGCATTATTGCATCATTAGGAATATCAAAATTGCCAAATTCAGACTTCTTGTATCCAACGTTAACATTAAAGCCATTTAAATTATCTTTGTAGTTAAAGAACTGAGAATCGCCATCATTAACAGACTGTGTTTCAAGCCCTGCAATAAATTCTTGTGTAGTAAAATCTTCTGGGGCTATGCAATTATCAACAACATTAATGATTCCGCCACTTGTGCCGTTGGCATAAAGTAAAGACGAAGGTCCTTTTATTATCTCTACTTGCTGTAAATCATTTAAATCTATATCGTTTAAATGATCGGCTCCAAGGCCAGATACGTCCCTGTTTACCAGTCCGTTTTTGAGTACTTTTACCCTTGGTCCTGACATTCCTCTAATAATAGGCTGTCCTACGGCAGCGCCATAATCAGCAATGGAAACACCCAAATAGCCGTCCACTGCTTCACCTAAAGAAGTAGTAGCGTTATCTTCTATTTCATCGCCGTCAATGACATAAAGCGGGTTAAGAATCCTGCTAGGATTTAATATAGATGATGTTACAACAACCTCATCTACATTCTTTGCAGAGTCCATTGCAGGTTCATCGGCATTTATTTGCGTAGTAATTAAACTCATCGCCATGAGCGCATAAAAGTGAACTTTCATGTTTTCTCCTAAATTTAAATTAAAAAAGTTTTAAGTAAATTTAAGAGTTAGGTGGAGCCCTCGCACTAAAGCCTTTAGAGAAAACGGAAAGAATTTCCTTCTCTTGGCCAGATAAAGTTATTGAACTTAGAGCATAAGATTCTAAGAAATAATGATCATATGCTTTTAATTGTTCTCCCTCACAAAGCTGACATTCAATAACTTGATGATGAATGTCATCTTCTTCTAGAGAGTGAAGAATAGGATCAGCTGATAGGCCTATCACGAAGAATAGGCTAAGAATTAATGCAAACTTATGTTTATGAATCAGCATAGAGTTGAGCATATTAGACTAATTAAGAAGAGAGGCAAGTGCTTTGGATATTTTATTAATATCGTGAGGCGCCCTAAAAAACCCTGCATATTGTGCTTCTGGATTAATGACAACAAGGCTACCAGAATGGTCTACCGTATAGTTAGGCTCTTTGCTATTAACGACTGGGAAAAATGGTGCATTAACCTGGGTTGAAAACCTATATATTTGGTCAATCTCTCCCGTTAAGCCCTGAAATTCATCATCAAAATTATTGAGATAAGTTCTAAGGTTTTCAGGTTTATCTCTATCAGGATCAACAGAAACAAGAAAAACCCTTATTTTATTTGAATTTTCTGACAATGCTTCTTTCACATCTGATAATTGCTTCATGGTTAAAGGGCATATGTCTGGGCAGTAAGTAAAACCAAAAAATAGAATGTTCCATTTACCTTCGAATTGATCTGGAAGAAATTCATTCCCCCTATCATCTATTAAATTAAAATCTGCTAGTTGCCTTGGAGGATCAACGAAATATGCTCCAAGTGCTTTGTACTCGTCTTGAGTGAGTTCTCGTGGGGTATAAAATCTAGATAGGAATAAGGCCAATATTAAGGCCATAAACCCCATACAGCATGCAACTGTTAAGAATATTCCTTTATTCATAAGTAAATAAAATGATCAATAAGCATAGCGGCAAATAAAAGAGCTAAATAAACTATTGAGTATGCAAAAGTTGGCATGGCCACCGCATTACTGTCATCCATATACAATCTAAAGGAATAAACTAAAAAGATACCACCTAAGATCAGCGCTGAGAAAAGATAAATTTCACCAAACATCTGCACAGCATAAGGCAGCATGGTACAAGCCAGTAGAAGGAAGGTATAAAGAAGGATGTGTTGCTTTGTGAAGGGAACTCCCTTCTGAACTGGCAACATAGGCACTTCGGCATCTGCATAGTCATCAACTCTGTAGACTGCTAGAGCCCAAAAATGCGGAGGAGTCCAAACCATAATAATCAGAACAAGTAGTAAAGCATTTGGTTCAATAGTATTTGTAACAGCAGTCCAGCCAAGTAATGGAGGCATGGCGCCAGCTAATCCTCCTATAACTATATTTTGACTGGTCATAAATTTTAAATAACGCGTATAGATAAACCCATAAAAAATAAAAGTTAGAGTTGTAAGTAGCCAAGTCAGGAAGTTTGTAAAATTTAAAAGCATCCAAGAACCTGACACATAGAGCAATATAGAAAAGATAATTGCGTGCTGGCTAGAAATATCTCCAATAACTAAAGGCCTGCTTGAAGTTCTATTCATCTTTGCATCTATCTTTTGATCAAAAAAATGATTTATCACTGCAGAAGAGGCGGCTAAGAAACTAATACCAATTAAACCAAAGACTAAAACGGTAATAGGAGGGTTGAAATCTGCACCTATGAGCATACCGCTCACGCATGAAACAAATAAAAGCGCCTGGACACCGGGCTTTGTGAGCTCGAGATAACCTCTCCAATTTGATAAAACTGTTAGCATAAATTAAGTTTCTCTTAATCTTAGAACACCTAAGTAAGTTATTAATAATAACCCACCTAAATTATGACCTACAGCTATTAATAGCGGTAAGGCAAAAATAACATTAGAAATGCCAAGCAAGACCTGTAGTGTTAAAAATGCCAGCAAACCAAAAGCCATATAAGAAAAATTCTTTTTATATAGATGAAAACTTAAAAACAAAAGGAATAGAGTCACAATTATTGCCCCAAATCTATGCGTAACATGAATGGCAACTCTAGATTCATGGTCTAGCTGACCTCCTAGGTAATTTGGTCCTATGCTTTGAAAGAAATTAAAGCCTTCTTTGAAATCAGCTTCAGGTAGAACTTGTCCTTGGCACAAAGGAAAGTCGGTGCAGGAATAAGAGGCATAGTTAGTGCTAGTCCAAGCTCCTAGAAATATTTGTATAGCCACTAAGAGGATTGAAATGTTGAATAGTCTTTTTGTGATTAATTCAAAGTCCCACTTACTTCTGTTTTCTAAATGATCCTTGGCCTTAAAATACAAAAGCCAAACAAAGGCAGTGGTTAGAAAACCCGACATCAAGTGTGTGGTTACAACTTGAGGCCAAAGCTTGAGACTTACTGTCCAATAGCCAAAAGTTCCCTGCATAATTACCCAAACCAATAAAAATAGACTTATCTTTTTCACGTTGGCAGGTACATCTTTATTCGTGTACGCAAGAAAGGCGATACACACTATGAAGAAACCCAAGGCTGCAGCGAAGTACCTATGTACCACCTCTGGAATTGCTTTTGCAACTTCATAGGGCGTTTCAGGAAAACTAGAGTTTGCTAGATTGATCTCTTCTGGACTTACTGGAATAGTCACAAATCCATAACAACCTGGCCAATCTGGACAACCCAGACCTGCATCAGCTAATCGAGTCCAAGCGCCAAGGGCAACAACAACGAAGCCCAATAGGCCCGACCAAAGAGAGATTGATTTGATACGTTCCATATTTATCCTATTTTTGAGTTTTGAAGGACTTTCTTAATATCTTTGAGCAACTCACCACTCGGAAGAGTTGAATCATAGATCAATATCCCATTCCCCAAGGGGTCGAATAAAATATAAGGAGAGTCTTTTAATTTTTCATTTACCGAGGGAGGGACTAAGTCCATGTTTATAGATCCTGTGTTTAGAAGCGGATACTCATTGGTAATCTTATCCATTGAAGCCTTTGATAGGTTATTTGAGTCTATATTAATGAGATAGCGAACCACCCTTCCACTATCTTTTGCGAGTCTTATATTGATCTGTCTTGATGTATATAAAGTATCCCAACATTTCTCAGTGCAATCTCCTGAAACAAACTGGACTACCGACCACTTCCCAGGAAATTCGTTTACTAGCGGCCCAGAATCTACTTTTAGGGCCAAGTCACTTAACTGAATAGGTTCCGGTAACAATGTTCCTTTATTAACTTTTCCTTCTGGAGTGTAGCCACTATAGAACATAGCCGAGCTGGTTATTAAAACTATTATTGGAGTTAAAAATATTAAAGAAGCTATTATTCTTCCCGAATTCTTTTTACTTATTTTCATGATTAATCCTTCTTAAAACCGAAATGAAAAAATGAACAAATTAGTACCAAAGCCAAACCGAACCACTGGACTGCGTACCCGTAATGTCTTGAAGGCTTTAACTCAATTGGTTTCCATATAGGTTCAAGAGCACCTATAGAGCCTGCAGATAGTTGAATGACAGAGTTATTAAGGTCCTCTCCTAAATCACTCTTTGCTTGAGCATAATCTAGTTCTTGAACATATTTTGGCCAATCTTGTTCAAGGATCTCGTTAGCCAAACTTAGTCCGAACCTTTTGAAAGGAGAGAGAATGCCTTGTATTGATAATTCTGAATCACTTATCGCTAATCCTTGATAATTAAAATCTTCTTTTGAGATCCAGCCTCTATTTACTAAAAAGGTTTTATCTCCACTGGATTCAAAGGTAGTAAATACTTCGTAGCCTGCTTCTTGCATGTAAAGTCTGTTATCTAAAAAATAAGACTCTGCACCGAAATATCCGTTTAAATTAATGGTCCTATATGTCAACTTATCCGCACTTGTTATGTCCATTTCTTTTTCATTAATAACCGGTAAAGATTTGTTTTCATAATGCTGACTTACAATCACTTCTTTTTCTAACCCCCTACTTACTTGCCAAGAACCTAAGTAAATTAAAATAGGAAAAAAGAATACAAAAAATGCAGTCATTAATTTTCCTGGGTTAAATTTATCCATATTTATTTTTTTGGGCTGAGTGTATAATTCTCAATCTTTCAAGATGATCAAATACTTCATAATATTCTTAATCGTGGCTATGTTTATTAGCCTGTTTAGAGGCGCCTTCTTCCTTATTAAGGACGGTGGATCATCTAAAAGAACTGTACATAGTCTGGGCGTCAGAGTGTCTATCGCAGTCGTACTTTTTATAACTCTAATTTATGGTTTTATTACTGGGCAAATTGGTCCCGGTGTCTAAACTTTTACATTACGTAAACGAAAGCAACCAAGCAAACCCAAACCACATCTACAAAGTGCCAATACCAAGATCCGGCTTCAAAGCCAAAATGGTCATCAGCAGCAAAGTGTCCTTTCAAGCTTCTGAAAAGCATAATCGTAAGAATAATTGCACCTAAGCAAACATGGAAACCATGAAAGCCTGTGAGCATAAAAAATGTAGTGCCGTATATTCCCGTATTTAGAGTTAAACCATAATGTGCATAAGCTTCATAATACTCAACACCCTGTACTACTACGAAAAGATAGCCAAGAACTAAAGTAATACCTAGCCAAATATTAAACTGCTTCCTGTTACCATTTTTTAGACCTAAATGAGCTATATGAACTGTTACGCTAGAAGCCAGCAAGAAAATTGTATTCCATAAAGGTAACCAACCCAAAACTCCACCCAATCCACCAGAAGAGTATGCGGTTGCTAATGACATATCTTTATCAGGTCCTGCAAATACTGCCTGATCTGGAGTAATCATCAAAGGCCAACTGGCTTCAAATCCTGGCCATAACATATTAGCTAAGCCTTTTTCACCTTCACCACCTAGCCACGGAACAGCAAAGTTCCTTATGTAAGCTAATGCAAAGAAGAATGCAAAAAAGAACATCACCTCAGAGAATATGAACCATGCCATCCCATATACATAGGAATCTTTAAGCATGGGATTATTTAAACCGGCATGATTTTCTTGTATTGTCTGCTTAAACCAGTAATACATTGTTGTCCAAATCATGGCGAAAGAAAGAAGCAATATTAAATAAGAGTTAGATTCTGTGCCTACATCTATAACCGTATTTGCTGCACCTATAATAAATACAAGCAAGCTAATAGCCATAGCAAAAGGCAATTTACTCGACTCAGGTACATAATAATTTTGTTGCGACATTTTCTCCCCTTTTATAAATTAGCTAAATCATTTTTTGGTTGAACTCTATCTGTAATATCAAACAAAGTATAACCAAGACTCAAAGACCCTATCTCTTTTGGTAAGGCAGGATCAATTATGAATCTAACTGGTAATTCAATTCTTTCTCCAGCCGCCAGAGTCTGTCTTTCAAAGCAGAAGCATTCGGTTTTGTGAAAATATTCTGCACCTCTTCCAGGAGATACACTTGGAATGACTTGTCCTACCATCTCGTTATTAGTTGGATTATAGAAAACAAAGTTTGCCTCATATTGATTGCCGGTTATAACTCTCATCTGAGATCTTTCAGAATCGAATACCCATGGCATAGACTCATTGTTATGGGTCATAAATTGAACGAGTAGTTCTCTCTGTTCAGTAATGGCTTTTGACTCTTCACTTAGAAAACTCGGTCCTGTGACCTTACCATTCAAGCCAGTAATTTCACAAAATACATCATACATAGGGACAAGCAGCCACCCAAAGGCAAACATTCCTACAACTATACCTGTAAGATTTCTTAATGTTTTTCTTGCTTCCAAACTACTTTAATTGTGGTTGAACTGTAAATGAGTGATATGGGGGTGGAGAGCTTAAAGTCCACTCTAAACCAAGATCTCCTGCGCCTTCCCATACTTCCGGCTTAGCTTTCTTTCCAGACTTAATCGCCTTGATAACAATGAATAAGAATAAAAGTTGCGTCAAGCCAAACACGAATGCACCAACACTTATAAGTGCGTTGAAATCTGCAAACTGAAGAGCATAATCAGGATACCTTCTAGGCATTCCCGCTAAACCAACGAAATGCATTGGGAAGAAAGTTACATTGACTGATATAAAAGTTAACCAAAAATGTAATTTGCCCAAGGTTTCGTCATACATATTTCCTGTCCATTTTGGAAGCCAGTAATAAGCTCCGGCAATTATTCCGAATAACGCACCTGGAACCAGAACATAATGGAAATGGGCTACAACGAAGTAAGTATCATGGTATTGGAAATCGGCAGGAACTATTGCAAGCATGATTCCTGAGAACCCACCAATAGTAAACAGTGCAACGAAGGCGATTGAGAACAACATTGGGGTTTCGAACGATATAGAACCCCTAAACATAGTTGCTACCCAATTAAATACCTTAACGCCAGTTGGTATTGCTATTAGCATTGTTGAGTACATAAAAAATAATTCACCAGCCAAAGGCATACCTACAGTAAACATATGATGCGCCCAAACTACGAATGATAAAATTGCGATAGAGGCCATTGCATAAACCATTGAAGAATATCCAAAGATAGGCTTTCTAGAGAAGGTCTCAATAATATGAGAGACAATTCCGAATGCAGGCAAAATCATTATATAAACCTCGGGATGACCAAAGAACCAGAAAACGTGCTGGAATAATACTGGGTCTCCACCGCCTGCTGCATTAAAGAAACTTGTTCCGAAATTAATATCCATCAACATCATGGTTACTACTCCGGCTAATACAGGCATTACAGCTATTAATAGATAAGCTGTGATCAACCAACTCCATACAAATAGTGGCATCTTCATTAGAGTCATTCCAGGGGCTCTCATATTAAAAATGGTTGTAATAATATTTATTGAACCGAGGATTGAAGAGACTCCCATTATATGTACCGAGAATATAAAGAAGTTGACCGTTGAGGGTGCATAGGTTGTTGATAAAGGGGCATAGAAAGTCCAACCAAAGTTTGGTCCACCTTCAGGCATGAATAAAGTAG
>CAJWIK010000057.1 GCA_913042105.1 uncultured Gammaproteobacteria bacterium | reverse complement strand
TTCCACGCGATATGCTTCATTTAAAAGGGCTAAAAACCCTCTATCAACTCCAGCGGACGGCTCTATGACGTATGGCACAACCCACTCTTTAGTTTCAAGATCTTGAATAGCTAATTTTGCGTTAGATCTTGTATTCTCCATCACATTAGAAGTTAAATTTAGGTCTTTTTGTCCTTTTGTGTGTGATCCTAGATCAAAATCAGTTCTATTGGCAATGCCTTCAAGTTCTTCTATACCGTGAGGATACTTATACATTATATCTACGGTTGCTTTTGAGTAATGAGACAGTTCATTTGAAGGAACGTGATAAAGCTCCAGGTTTTCTCTTTTTATTCCTTGATCCTGCCACCATTGAATTCTTATATCAGTCCATTTTTTATGCCATTCTTCGTCTTCACCAGGTTTTACGAAGAACTCTAATTCCATTTGTTCAAATTCACGAACTCTAAATATGAAATTTCTTGGTGTAATTTCATTCCTAAAAGCTTTTCCCATTTGAGCTATCCCAAAGGGAAGAGGGTGTGGAGTTGAGTCCAAGACATTTTTAAAATTAGTAAATATATTTTGCGCAGTTTCAGGTCTCAAATAGGCAAAAGAGTTACCGTCTTCAACCGGCCCAACACTTGTTTTAAACATTAAATTAAAAGGCCTAGGATCTGTTAAATCTGAAGATCCACATCCTGGGCATTTGTTATCACTTATGTGATCAGCTCTCCACCTTGCATTACAATCCCTACAATCGATTAATGGATCAGAAAATGTTTCCTCATGACCAGAATATTTTAGAACCATAGGATTAGTTAGTATTGAAGTATCGATCCCTTCAACATCATCTCTCTCGTAAATCATCGATTTCCACCAGGCACTTTTGAGATTATTTTTTAACTCAACGCCAAGAGGACCATAATCATAAAGCCCCTGAAGACCTCCATATATTTCATTGGATTGGAATATGAAACCCCTTCTCTTGCAGAGAGAAACAAGGTCTTCCATAGTGTGATTATTCATAGAGTTAGTGAGTGCTTACTATTGTTAATTTACCTTTAATATATATATCTTGACTCAGTATTCTTAAATTTTTTATATTCCCAAGAATATTGACCTGGTATCTTCATTATACATTTTTCAAACTCGCAATTCATTTTATCTACACCTTCTTGGATATCTTCTGAGAGATCAATTTTATTTCCAAAATGAATTATAAAACCTTCGCCATTTAGTTTTCTTTCGCAATACATCAGGTGCGCAGAGCAATCAGTTTTCTGCTGGAGTTTGGTTAACAGTGTCATCGAAAGACAGTCTTGATTAAAAAACTTTGATAAAAGGCCTGCCCCCTTTTTTGGGACTTGATCAGAGGCAATGGCAACTACATTGCCCTCCTTTAGTGCCAACAACATTTGCTTAATTCCTGAAACATTAGTATCAACCATGCTAACTCCGGCTCTGTTTCTAGAGGCCTTCATTATCTTATCTAGTGATTTATTCTTGGGCTTTGTGTAGGGGACAGTGCAATTCGTAGTAGCACCAAGATGATTTATCAAAACCTCAATATTTCCAAGATGCGGAGTGAAAAGGAGGACACCCTGTCTAGACTCCAAAGATCTTTCAACTGATTGAAAATTAACTAGCTCTATAAAGTTATTCTTGTTCATGAGCAATTTATTTCCCCAGACTAAGCCACTTTCTAGAAATGCCATAGAGCTATGAAAAAGGCTTTCTTTTAGTAATAAGCCAATCTCCTTTTTATTTTTGGTCGGAAAGACATGCCTTAGATTAGCTAAGGTTATGTTTTTGTGGTTATTTGGAATCACATAAAGGGTAAAGCTTAACCAGGTGCCTAGTAAGAACAGTACTTTATAGGGTGTAATTTCTAGAATTTTAAGCAATAAGCTATAAAAAACAAAGGAAAGTGACATATGTTGCTTAACTTCTCCAGAAAGCAGGTGTAAAAATTAATAAAAGAGTAAAAATTTCTAGCCTACCAAGTAACATTGATGCACATAATGCTAATTTTGAGATATCTGTAACTTCACGGTAATTCTCAGACACCGCTCCAAGGCCAGGCCCAAGGTTATTTAAAGTTGCACCAGCAGCAGAGAATGCAGTTAAAAAATCATTATTTTGAGACAATAAGATCATAAGAAGTATCAAGAAAGTTGCAACATAAACAGCAAAAAACCCCCAAACCGACTCTGAAACTCTTGGATCTAATGTTTTTTTCCCAAATTTTATTGTTACAACAGCATTTGGATGGATTAATTTCGTAATTTCACTTGTGCCCTGTCTTATTAATATTAATGCACGGATTACCTTTATGCCTCCTCCCGTAGATCCGGCACAAGCTCCAATAAATGCCACTGTTAATAACATAATAGGAACAAACAATGGCCAGTTAGAGTAGTTAGATGTAAGAAATCCTGTAGTGGTTCCAATAGATACCGCTTGAAAAATACTTTCTACAACCATGTTGTCATAGAAATTTTCACTAAAATAGAGAGTTAAATAGGTTATGAATGCCGTACTAGCAAGCAGTGATAGATAAAGTTTTACCTCTGAGTCATAAAAATAATGAAATAACCGTTTTTTTGTCCAAGCAAGATAGTGCAGGGCAAAATTTACCCCAGAAATCACCATAAATATAATCGCAGTCCATCTTAGCGATGTACTTTCAAAGAAAGCAAAGCTCTCATCATGAGTAGAAAAACCTCCAATAGAAACTGTTGAAAAGGCATGCGAAACAGCATCAAACCAATTCATACCGAAAATTTTATACAAAACTGCACATGCAAAAGTCATCGTCAGATACACAAACCACAAGGCCTTTGCGGTTTCGGTTATCCTAGGTGTAAGTTTTGCATCCTTTAAAGGGCCGGGCGTCTCCGCCTTATATAATTGCATTCCCCCTACGCCAAGTAAGGGTAAGACAGCCACAGCCAGTACAATAATTCCCATTCCGCCGAGCCATTGAAGTGATTGCCTGTAGAATAATAGTGATCTAGGCATTTCATCTAAGCCTATAAACACAGTAGCACCAGTGGTAGTTAGCCCTGAAATAGACTCAAATAAAGAATCAATGTAGCTAACTCCGTCTAAATTCGCTAAATAGAATGGAATTGAGCCAAAAAACCCTAAAACTGTCCAGAAAAAAATTGTTATTATAAAACCATCTTTTGTTCTCAGGTCTCCATTTTTTTTTGACGCTAAGAAAAAAAGAAGAAAGCCTATTGAGAAAGTTATGAAACCGGTTGTTATAAAGGCTTTTACTAGATCATTTTCTTCAAAGAAATATGCTAGAAACCCAGGAAATAACTGGGCAGCACTGAATAACATCAGGAGGGTTCCTAAAATCCTAGTTGTGTAAGGGAGTTTCATGTTACGAGGGTGAAAAGATTTCTTTTACTTGTTTGATGGCACTTTTATCTGTTAAAAATACTATAACGTGATCGTTCTCCCTCAAATGCACATGATCATGCGCTATTTTCCCTTTATTATCTCTTATTAAAGCGCCTATGGTTGCACCTTCAGGAAGAGATATTTCTCCTAGCTCTTTACCTATACTACTTTGTTTGCCTGTTGGTGATTCCTTGGCAATTGTTTCTATGGCTTCAGCCGCGCCTCTTCTTAAAGAGTGAACTTTAACTACATCCTTTCCTTCAATCTCGGCTAGAAAAGTTCCTATTGTTATTAGAGAAGGTGTAATTGCTATATCAATCCCCTTGTCTTGGACTAAATCTACATAAGCAGGATTATTGATTAATGCCACAACTTTATGTGCACCCATATCCTTTGCCAGGAGGCATGACATGACATTTGCTTCATCATCATTTGTTACAGCTGCAAATACGTCTGTTCCTTCAATATTTTCATCGTAGAGAAGATGTTTATCACATACGTTACCTTCAAGAACAATTGATTGTTCAAGTTTTTCAGATAATCTTTTTGCTCTTTCGTGATCTGACTCAATAATTTTTACTCTATGGTCATTCTCAATTCTCTTAGCAAGCCTGCTTCCTATTTTTCCTCCTCCAGCAATCATTACACTTTTATAAGGCTCTTCTTTCTTTCTCATTTCATTGACTACCTTAGATGCTTCGCCTTTCTTCGAAATAAAGAAAACTTCATCCTCGGCCCTTATGGTAGTTTGCCCCGTAGGGATTATTGAGTTTCCTTCTCTAAAAATAGCCGCTACTCTGGAATCAACTTTAGGCATATGTTTTTTTAGATCACCTATCTCGTGACCAATCATAGGACCTCCCTCAACAGCTTTCACTGCAACAAGATTTAATTGACCTTCCCCAAATTCCATTACCTGCAATGATCCTGGAACCTCAATCAATCCTTCAATATGATCAGTTATTAATTGCTCTGGACTGATGTGAACATCTACAGGAATTTCGCCTGACTCCATCGCTTCTTTTGTTTTTCCTTTTAGGTAGGAGATTTCTCTTACTCTCGCAATAGTCTTTACGGATTCATTTAGAACTTTGGAAATAAGACATGCCACCAAGTTGGTTTCATCGCTGCCTGTTACAGCAACGACCATGTCTGCATCTTTAATGCCGGCATTAACAAGTATGTTTGGATAAGAGGCGCCCCCGAGAACAGTTCTTATGTCGGCTTCTTCTTCGAGTTTATGAAGTTTAACGGGATCGTTATCGATAATTGTAAGGTCATTTTCTTGAGACAATAGGTTAGCAAGCGTGCTACCTACAGCTCCGGCCCCCAAAATGACTATTTTCAAAAGTATATGTAAGACAATTTTTCTTTGATTATAGTCTTATTTTTCGAATAGAAAATAGTTATTGGAAGCTTAATTAAATTTATTTATTATCTTCAATAAGGTCTCTGTAGGCAGAAATGAACTCTTGTCCTGAAACTATATTCTTCCCTTCCATTTGTATATCTTCAATTAATATAGCGCTACCTGACTTGCAAGAGATTATCATCCCATCATCATTTGACTCTATATGACTCGGTTTTAGATCTGGAATATGTTTATATTCTCTAGCCTTATGAATTTTTATTCTTTTATCTCCAAGCAAGAAATAAGCACCATATTTAGAGTAGAAGGCATTTATTTTGCTGATAATTTTCTTGGCGTCTTCTGCCCAATCAATCTGGAGCATTTCTTTGGTTATCTTAGGAGCAAAACTTGCTTCATTATCGTTTTGATTTTTGGCTTCAATGCTTTCAGATTCTATAAGATTAAGAAATTCGCATAAATTCTTCTCACTTAAGCCTATGAGCTTTTCTTCAAGAGTTCTTAGATTATCTTGTATTTCAATTCCGCATTCATGTATCTGAAATACGGGACCTTCATCCAAACCTTCTGACATTTGCATATAACTAATGCCAGATTTCTTGTCACCATTTAGCAGACAATACTCCATAGGCGAAGCCCCTCTCCATTTGGGTAATATTGAAGCGTGAACATTAATGCAGCCATATTTGGGAATATCTAATATATTTTTCGGAATTAAAAGGCCATATGCCACAACCAATACTAGATCTGGTTCTAATTTTTTAAGCATATTTAATGTGTCTTCTTCTCTGAGATTGGCGGGCTGAAAAACCGGAATGTTTTTATGAAGGGCTAATTCTTTGACAGGCGAAAATTTAACTTTCTTACCTCTGCCTGATTTTCTATCAGGCTGAGTCAATACACATGAAATCTCATGATGAGATCCTATTACCATCTTTAGATGTTCTGTTGCAAAATCTGGCGTGCCAGCAAAAACAATTTTCATGACTTTTTATATACCTTTAGCTTTATTGAGCTTTTTTCTAATCATCTCTCTTTTAATATTTGAAATGAAATCAACCATCATTTTTCCATCTAAGTGATCCATTTCATGCTGAATAACAACTGATAATAAATCATCCGTTATTATATTCATCTCCTCTCCTTCCAAATTAAATGCTGCTATCTCTACTGAGCTTGGCCTAGATAGTTCTTCATAAAAACCAGGAACAGATAGGCAGCCCTCAGAATAGGATACCTTTTCAGAATCAACTATTTTTTTTAATTTGGGGTTAATTAAAATTAAAGGATTATCCTTATCTTCACTTATATCTAGAACAATAATTCTTTTATGAACATTCACTTGTGTTGCAGCTAAGCCTATTCCAGAACCGTCGTACATGGTCTCCAGCATATCATTTGTTATCCGCTTAAGACTGTCATCAAATTGTGCAACAGGTTCTGCCACTGTTCTCAGTCTAGGATCGGGAAATAGTAATACTTTTAATAATGCCATGATTTAATTTTTGATATTTTAGTATACAATTTTTGTTTAGGAGGAAATTGTGACTGTAACTGTATCAATACTAATAGGGTCTGAATCAGACTTAACCTTAGCCAATAAAAGCTCTGAGACATTAGATTCTTTATCAATATCTAATTCAATCCAGGTTCTCTCGGCTCATAGAACCCCTGAATTGCTTGAAACCCATGTTCGAGAATGTGAAGCAGGAGGAACTAAGGTTTTTATAGCGATGGCAGGTTTAGCTGCTCATTTAGCTGGAGCTGTTGCTTCTAAAACCGTGTTACCAGTTATTGGTGTTCCGGGAGACGGGGGACCTTTAAGTGGAATGGACGCTCTTCTATCTACTGTTCAAATGCCAAAAGGTATACCTGTTGCAACTGTTGCTATCGGGTCAGCAGGAGCAATAAATTCTGCTTACTTGGCAGCTCAGATACTGGGCGTTGAATCTGAATCAATTAGAAATAGTTTATTAAAAGTTAGAGAGGATGGTGTTGAGGCTATTAAAGCTTCAAACAAAAAATTGGCCGATTCCTAGACCATGTACTCTCTCGGTTCGATCATTGAATATTTAAAATCTGGAGAATTAATAGCTTACCCTACAGAAGGAGTTTGGGGCCTGGGATGTGACCCCAATAATCTGGAAGCGGTAAAAAAGTTACTTGATCTTAAAGAACGATCTTCAGATAAAGGGCTGATTCTTCTAGGCTCAAGATTTGACCAATTTAATGAATATGCATTTGTTGAAGAATATAAAGCAAAACTAATGACCAAATGGCCTGGCCCTCATACTTGGCTGGTACCTTCAAATAAAGGTGTAAGCACTTTAATAACTGGATCTAATAATAAAGTTGCTTTAAGGCTAAGCAGCCATGAGCTTGTTTGCGAACTGTGCGAGGGGTTTGGAGGAGCCATAATTTCTACTTCTGCCAATAAAGAAGGTTTGCCAACCCTTACAGGAGTGAGAGAAATCGAGGATGTCTTTCCGGATGTTAAGATATTAAAGGGACGCCTGGGTGATTTAAAGAGACCCTCTACAATCCAAGATGTTGTTACAGATTTCATCGTGAGATAGTTATGAAAGAATTAAAAAAATTTGCTGTTATCGGAAGTCCAATCGAACACTCTCTATCCCCAAAAATACATAGCTTGTTTGCAGAAAGCCTTGGAATAAAGATTAGTTATGAGGCCCTGAAAGTAGAAGAGATAGAATTTACAACCAGAGTCAGACAGTTATTTGACGAAGGGTATGATGGTCTGAATGTAACCTTGCCTCTTAAGGAGTCTGCTTTCAAGTTTGCAGATTCTTTGTCTGATGATTCAATCTTATGTGAATCTGTTAACACTCTTTGGATGGAAGATGGATCAATATGTGCAGACACAACAGACGGAAGAGGCTTAATGAAAGACCTTTTAAATAAAGAGTTAGATGTCAAAGATGCCAAGATTCTCCTTTTAGGAGCGGGCGGTTCTGCAAAGGCAATAATTCCAGCTCTACTTAGAAATAATCCAGAGAGTATTACTATAGCCAACAGAACTCATGAAAGAGCAGAGTACCTTGCAGATAGATTTTCTTCTCCCGATAGAGTTATGAAGGCCATTCCTTTATCAGCAGAAATAGACTTCGAGCCAGACTTGATTATTAACACCTCATCTGCAGGAGTCTTAGATCAAGGCATGAAATTACCGTCTAATATCTTTTCAAATCAGCCAAGTATCTACGACCTTTCTTATGCCACTTCAAACACTCCGTTTATGAATTTAGCTTTGTCCTCTGGATCAAAAAATTGTTATGACGGCATTGGAATGTTAATAGAGCAGGCGGCTTTAAGCTTTCAAATATGGACAAACGAAGTTCCTGATACTGATTTTGATCTAGAGCTACTTTCATAACCTTATTTTGTAAGCAAACTTATCTTAAATTTCTTTGTCCTTAAGCTATTGTTTGAAGAAACTGATTGGTTTAAAATACGCGCGCTGTTCCGGTTCGCCCACCTTAAAACAAATATATAAAATTTAATGG
>CAJWIK010000056.1 GCA_913042105.1 uncultured Gammaproteobacteria bacterium | reverse complement strand
TCAGAACCGACAGAGGCAGTAGAATACGAACAACCAGAAAATAAAGTAAGCCTAGAGACAGGTTCCTTATCTGATAGATTGGAAAGAGCAAAGAAAGCAGTTGCACAATTTGATCAGGTAAGTGGAGAAAAGGCCCTGGAAGGATCTTCTTCACGAGTAAGTGTAGATGAAAAAGCGATGATCAACTGCCAAGCAGATGTAAATCAGCTCGTGCCTTTTAAATATGACTGGGCTTGGCAAAAGTATCTAGACGGGTGCGCTAATCACTGGATGCCACAAGAAGTAAATATGACAGCAGATATAGCACTTTGGAAAAGCGAAGACGGCCTATCAGAAGACGAAAGAAAAATCGTTATGAGAAGTTTGGGATTCTTCTCTACTGCAGATTCATTAGTAGCAAATAATTTGGTCCTATCAGTTTACAAACATATTACTAACCCAGAATGTAGACAATACCTTTTGAGGCAAAGTTTTGAAGAAGCGATCCACACACACGCTTATCAATATGTTATTCAGTCGCTTGGAATGGATGAAGCAGAATTATTTAATATGTATAGAGAAGTTCCTTCGGTTGCAAGAAAGGCATCTTGGGCACTTGAATTTACAAAAGAGCTTGATGATCCTTCTTTCCAAACAGGTACACCCGAGCAAGATAAAAAACTGCTAAGAAATTTAATAGGATTCTATTGTGTCTTAGAAGGTCTATTCTTCTATTGTGGCTTTACCCAGATTCTCTCCATGGGAAGAAGAAATAAAATGAATGGAACTGCTGAACAATTTCAATATATTCTCAGAGATGAGTCTATGCACCTAAACTTTGGTATAGATGTCATCAATCAGATAAAACTAGAGAATCCTCATTTGTGGGATGAAGAAATGCAAGATCAAGCCGCAAGCATGATATTACAAGGCATGCAGCTAGAAATAGAATACGCAAGAGATACTATGCCGAAAGGTGTCTTGGGAATGAATTCAAGCATGATGGAGGAGTATCTTAACTACATTGCAAATAGGAGATTGGTACAGATTGGTCTTCCCGAAGAATTTCCTAATGCAGAAAATCCTTTCCCTTGGATGTCTGAAATCATGGATTTGAGAAAAGAGAAAAATTTCTTTGAAACAAGAGTAATTGAATATCAAACAGGTGGCGCCTTAACCTGGGATTAAAAACTAAAATTATTGCTCATCGTGGTGCATCTGATGATGCACCCGAAAATACTCTTGCATCTATAAAAGAAGGCTTTTTGCAGAAAGCTGATGGGATTGAAATTGATATCAGGCTTACTTCAGATCATCATATTGTTTGTCATCACGATGAAAACACCCTACGCACAACAGGCATAGAGAAAGTAATTAGTGAAACAACCCTCAATGAATTAAAAAAATTAGACTGTGGCGGTTGGTTTGGTGCATCGTGGAAAAATGAGAGAATACCTGAACTGAAAGAAGTATTAAGGCTCCTTCCGATTAATAAAGAGCTCTTTATTGAAGTGAAAACTAAAGAAGAAATTGTTCCTTTTCTATTAAAAGAAATTAATGATAGTCATATAGATATGAATCAAATAACAGTCATATCCTTTTATTCGAAAGTCATAGAGACTATTAAGAAAAGTGTTCCTCAGATTAAATGTAATTTATTGATAGCCTTTGAGCATAAAAAAATAGATATGGCTAAACTTCCAAATTTAGTTAAAAAGATTAAAGCAGATGGGGTCGGCGCTCAGAACCATCAAGACTTAAATGGAGATCTAATTAAATCTTTAAATAAAATAAATAAAAGTGTCCATGTCTGGACAGTGAATTCAAGAAAACAAGCCGAGTTGTATTTAGAAAAAGGGATAGACTCGATCACTACAAATAAACCGATTTATATAAGAAATCATCTGGAAAAATTAAATTTATCTTAACAGAGAAAAAATATGAAAAATCACGACTTAAATTTTTTAGAACTTGTGGAGTCATCTCTTCAAAAAATAGGAGAATGTGACGTACACCAAGTAAAGGCTATGCAAGAAGAATCTAAGGACTTTTATCTGGTAGATGTAAGAGAAGATAGAGAATGGGTTGATGGGCATATCAGCGGATCCATACATTTAGGGAAAGGTATTATAGAGAGAGATATAGGAAAAGTTATTGATGATAAAAGTAAATTAATTGTGCTTTATTGTCAGGGTGGATTTAGATCAGCCTTAGCTGGGGAGAATATACAAAAAATGGGTTACACGAACATATTGTCTATGAGTGGAGGATTTGGAGACTGGATCAATAATAACTACTCTATCGACAAGCCCCAATAAAAGATAAGATACCCCAGGGGAAAATATACTGGGCAATACATGGAGTCGTCAAAAAAAGTTGGTGTTACTGAAGTCGTTCTAAGAGACGGTATTCAGTCACTCTTAGCAACAAGAGTTCCACTAAGGGATTTAGTATCAATATTGCCAGCTTTGGATAGAGTTGGTTATTGGTCTCTAGAAACATGGGGAGGTGCAACTTATGATGCTTGTATACGTTACCTGAATGAAGATCCCTGGGAAAGATTAAGAACCTTCCAGTCCTTGCTCACCAAAACTCCTCAACAGATGCTCATCAGAGGTCAAAATTTAGTTGGGTATAAACATTACTCAAATGCTGTAGTAGCTAAATTCCTTGAAAGATCTGCAGAAAATGGGATAGAAATATTTAGAACTTTTGATGCATTAAACGACTTTAATAATATTGAATTCTCTATTAAAGAAGTAAAAAGAATAGGTAAACACGCACAAGGAACAATTGCGTACACCACTAGTCCTGTTCATGATTTAAATACTTGGTTAGATTTAGCCAGAAAGATAGAGGATGCTGGTGCAGATTCTTTGGCTATTAAAGATATGGCAGGTCTTTTGCGACCCTTTGATGCCTTCTCTCTCGTGAAAGAACTTAAAGGATCCTTATCAATCCCTATCCATATGCAAACACATGCCACAACAGGCATGTCAGCGGCAACGAACATGAAAGCTATAGAAGCAGGAATAGATAATATTGACACTTCAATATCTTCTTTAAGTATGACCTATGGTCACTCCGCCACAGAAACTATGTTGGCTATTTTTGAAGACCAAGATAGACATATTGATCTTGATTTAGATGCGTTAGATGAAGTGTCAATTTTCTTTAAGGATATTAGGGAAAAGTACTCAGAATTTGAAGGGGGACTTAAGGGAGTGGACTCTACAATGCTCGTAAAGCAAGTTCCTGGAGGAATGTTATCGAACTTAGAATCTCAGCTTAAAGCAAATAAGCAAGAAGATAAGATTGATCTTGTAAAAGATGAGATACCAAAAGTGAGGAAAGATTTTGGATATCCGCCTCTGGTTACACCTGCATCTCAAATAATAGGAGCTCAAGCGCTTTTAAATGTCATGAGCTCAAGAAGATATGAAAATCTGTCGAACGAATCACTTAATTTGATATTGGGTAGATACGGAAAATTACCTGGAGAAATTGATTCTGCTCTTCTAGCGCAAGCTGAGTCTATAGGTATAGAAGAAATGAATTTAGATGAAAGCGAATTGGATAAAATGGAAGATGAACTAAAGTCTTTATGTAAAGATAATAACCTGCCTGATATTAGCAAAAATCTAGAAATGCTTCTGACTTATATTATGTTTCCAAATATTGCCTTCGCATTCTTTAAAGGGCTAGATATCTAGTTAGAGATAATTAGAAGCAGCTTCAGAAATAGGATCTCCCTCGATTCTTGAGTGGTACATTATCCTGCCTTCGCTTAGATCCCACATACTGGCCTGATGCATTAAACACCTATTATCCCAAATAACGGCATCTCCTTCTTGCCAAGAATGATGATAAACCCATTCTTTATTGCTGCAGGCAAACTCTTCTAATTCTTGTGCCAAGTTTCGGGCTTCTTGATCACTCATACCTGGTATCTTATAAATGTGTCGGCCGATAGTAAGACACTTTTGACCTGTTTCTGCATGCACTTTAACCAGCGGTCTAAGTGGCTTTGGATCAATGTCAAAACCATAACTATTAAACTCACTTACTTTAGGGTCTTTATGTCCAAATCTCTCCTTTTGACTCCATTCATAAGAATGAAATGCAGATAAATCATTAATTTTTTCTTTCATGGATTGGTTTAAACCCTCGTAAGCAGCTCTCATATCAGCCCAACCAGTCTCTCCTCCCTTGGAGGGGACTTTATGAGCTGTAAAGACAGCTCCTTTTGCCTGAATAGGCATATAAGTACTGTCATGATGCCATTCCATATTACCCCTAAGAGATTTGACGATATCATCATCATTCGCATCTCGTATAGATCCGTCATTTCTTACATTACTGATGGGAGATAATTCAAATTCTAGGGCACCGAAATTTTTAGCAAAAGATATCTGCTGATCTGTTGTTAAGTTCTGATTAGGAAAAACTAAAAGCGCATACTCAAGCCATAAATCATAGAGTTCTCTTATTTGCTCTTGTTCCAAGTCGGGTAAAGATAAATCATATATCTTTGCACCAAAGGATCTTTCTAAAGGCTCTACTTTCACTTAAGTTTCTCTTTCTCTATAATTTGTTAATCTAATATAGAACACTATTAGTAATTTATAAAGATATGCCTTACATAGAAAATAAAATAGTACACGATGCAGATGCCCACACCATGGAACTTCCAAATTGGTTTGATGATTATGGCAGTCAAAAAATTCAAAAAGCTTTCAGGCAAAGATTTGATGGGTATAAAGGCTTAAGTCTTGAAAAACAGAATTCTACAGAACTCTATTTTAAAAATATAAATAAAGTTCATAAGTCTGATAAATATAAGGAAAAAAATAAAGAAGAGCTCATGGTTAGGAAGAATTATGATGCTCTTGGCTCTTTTAATAGCCATGATAGATCTGAAGCACTAGATCTTCTTGGTGTAGAAAGTCAGTTAATTTTCCCTACCTCTCCAAATGTATGGCTAGAGAGCCTAGAACATGGAGATGACTTATCAATGCTATATGAGGTTGCAGAGGTTACTAATAGAATTCAAATTGATTTTTGCTCAAATGATAAAAGGTTACTTCCTGTTACTTACATACCACTAGCAGACATAGACGAAAGTATAAAAATAGCAAAGTCTGCTATTCGTTCTGGATCTAGCGCTTTATTGATTCCGTGGGCATGTCCTAAAAATCACTCTACGAGCCATATAGGTTTTGATCCTATTTGGTCGATGGCTGAAGAAGCAGGAATACCTATACTTTTCCATGTTGGCAGTTCAAGTTTTGTCCTTCCTAAATCACATGCAATGAATGGAATGCCAAAAGTGAAAGACTTTCATGGTGGTGAAGAAAACTTTAGATCAATCTCCTATATGGCAATCTCTTCGGGTCCCATGCAAGCCTTATCATTATTAATTCTGGATGGAGTTTTAGAAAGACATCCGAATCTCATGTTTGGTGTTATTGAACTTGGTTCTGTTTGGGTTCCGGGATTTATGAGACAACTTGATTCAGCCTTCGAAGCTTTTTCTAGACATGAAGAAAGGCTACAAGATTTATCATTAAAACCTAGTGAATATATCTCAAGACAAGTAAGAGTGACTCCTTATCCAACAGAACCAACTGGATGGGTTATTGAACAAGCCGGGAGTGATATCTTTATGTTTTCTTCAGATTATCCTCACCTTGAAGGAGGAAGAAATCCTTTAGCTCGTTTTGAAAAAGCCATTAAAGATATTAATGAAAAAGATCAAAACAAGTTTTATAGGTTAAACTTCGAAAGCTTAATGGGCTCAGCCCTAAAATAATTGAAATTATCTAATTCTTATATCGGGTTACCTGAGGAGTTCTATCAGTTGATAGCCCCTACTCCAGTTAAATCTCCTACCATGCTGGCATTTAATAACTCTTTGGCTGAGGAGCTAGGAATTAAATTAAAAGAACAAGAAAAAATTGATTATTTTTCAGGTAACACATTACCTCTCAAATCAGTTCCAATTGCACTTAATTATGCCGGTCACCAGTTTGGTAACTTTGTACATGAATTAGGAGATGGTAGAGCGGTTCTACTAGGAGAAGTAAGAAGTAAAAATACTAATTATGACCTTCAGTTGAAAGGGTCAGGCATAACCCAGTTTTCTAGACAAGGAGATGGCAGATCTGCTCTAGGTCCTGTAATAAGAGAATACATATTGAGTGAAGCGATGCATCACTTAAATATTCCTACTACCAGGGCACTTGCTGCTATGGCTACTGGAGAACATGTTGCTAGGGATACATTTGAACCTGGTGGCATTCTCACAAGAGTAGCTAAAAGTCACTTAAGAGTAGGCACTTTTGAATATTTTGCTTCAAGACAACAATGGGAAGATGTTAAATTATTGGCTGATTATTCTATCCAGAGGCATTTCCCAGAAATAAGGGAATCAAACAATCATTACTTGGAGCTACTAAAGCAAGTAGCATCCCATCAATCAATTCTAATATCAAAGTGGATGAGTGTTGGCTTCGTGCATGGGGTTATGAATACAGATAATTTTACAATATCTGGCGAAACGATTGATTATGGGCCTTGTGCATTTCTAGATGAATACCATCCAGGAAAGGTGTTTAGTTCTATCGATCAAAATGGAAGATATGCCTTTGGAAATCAACCCAGTATCGCTTCGTGGAATCTAGCATCTTTGGCCGGTTGTTTAATCGCCTTCATTGATAAAGATTCAGATAAAGCTAATGAGCTTGCAACAGAAGTCTTGGATAATTTTTCTATAGAAACTAATCAAAGAATACTGGATTTAATGTGTGAAAAGATAAGCCTAGACGGATCTGTAAAAGAAAATCAAAATTTACTGAGACAGCTACTGAAGATAATGATGGAGAGTGGTTCTGATTATACAATCACCTTCCGATCCTTATCTGAAGTGTTATTAGATCAGCCTGGCAAGTTCCTAGAGCAATTTAAAAACAAAGATGAAATTGGGTCTTGGTTAAATGATTGGAAAAAAGCATTAGCTACTGATGAGAAAGATTTGCAACTGATAGTTGATCAAATGAAATCCGTGAATCCCATGTATATCCCAAGGAATCATCAAGTACAACTTGTTATAGATGCAGCTTACAATAATGATTTCTCTAAAATGGCCGAAATGATAGAAGTTATAAGACGCCCATTTGAAGAGATTGACAAAAATTCCTCTTATGCGGAACCCCCTCTCGAAGAGCAAAGAATAAAGAGAACTTTTTGTGGAACTTAGATTTATTCAACCATAGCTTTACGCATAGAATCTGTATCTTCAAATGCTGTAAAGGAAGAGATCTTTCCGTCTCTGATAGTAAACACATGCATAGTTTCTGAATCAAGATTATCGGCTGTCATTTTATTGTGAACAAAAACTTGATTACCGCTAACCACTGTACTGATTGGAGACAATTGAAACTTTGGCCAGTATTTTGGAATCACTTCAAAGACTCCTGTAATTACAGCATCAGTTCCTATCTTAATACCTGATTGAGGCAGATCTCCAAATATAGTGAAGCTTAAATCTGCTGTGTGGAGTTTTGCCCAAGCTGTCGAGTCTCCTGCAGCAAATGTTTCATATGCCTGAGATACAAGTTCTTTTGGGCTAGTTTCATTGACTTCGTGATGATAAGCCATAAGTGAAAGAGGCAAAAACAACGCCGTTAATAAGTAAAATTTCTTCATAAGATCTCCTTGTAGTTAAAGTTATTTGAAAAATTCATGACATTCAAATAAAAAAAAGAGGGCACTAATGCCCTCTTTCTTTTTATAGATTAACTAAGCTGTTTGTCTGTCATCCATAGCCGCTTTCCATATTACAAGTCCAAATAGGATCTTGTTAACAAAGTCTGCTAAGTTATAGATAAGATTCAAAGTAGAGGAATCTACAGCACCCATTAAGTAACCAGCTACATAGCCAATAGGGTAAATAGCCCAACCAACAACAATGATTAATAACATTGAGTTGTAAGCTGTTTGCACTGAAGCACTTGTAGTTGCCACAGCCGCTTTACCTGCTCCCATATATAGTACGTATATCATATATATCCAAGCTAGCATTCCAATTACGAATGCAGGCAGAGCTGCCATAATTCCAGCTTCTCCCATGAAACCAAAAATTAACATTACCAATGAACCAAGAAGCAATTGCCAGAATAGTCCACTAGCAACAGCCGTTACAGCTGCTAATATCAAATAGAATTCAACCATTTGAAGCGGCACTGTTAACAACCAGTCTATATATCTGAATACTGTAGGGGTCTCACCGGTATCAATCCAAACACCTCTCATATAGAGATAATGCCAGAAAGCTATACCACAAATAAGGCCAG
>CAJWIK010000055.1 GCA_913042105.1 uncultured Gammaproteobacteria bacterium | reverse complement strand
TCCATCAAATAACAAAATAGAACTACTCAATACCATTAATGGTTCCGGCCTAGCCCTAAGTAGAACTGTTCTGGCAATTCTCGAAAATTATCAAGAATCAGATGGTTCTGTGACCATCCCTGATATTCTTAGAGATTATCTAGGCAAGGATAAGATCCTTAACTAAATTTCCAATTTATAAAAATTTAAATAAAATTTCTGTTTCTTTTTCCATTTCCTTTCAAAAGGTATAGAATGAAATTCAACTTTTTATTAATTAATTTTGGGGTTAACCAATGAAAACTATCTTCAAAAAAGTTTTTCTTTTCTCTTCCGTTCTTTGCTTGAGTTTACCTTTCTTCGCAGATGTCGACACGACTTCTGGAATGAGAGGAACCGTGAATGTTTCTGGAGCAACTGTAGTTGCCGAGCATACACCGACTGGCATAACCAAAACTACCACATCAGGCTCTTCTGGAAGCTTCAGGCTTACATTCCTGCCTTTGGGTGGTCCATATACAGTCAAAATAAACGCACCTGGTTATAATTCTGAATCTATAGATGGTCTATACCTTAATTTAGGTGATCCTCTTTCCTTTGGGGTCACATTAACAAGCTCTTCAGCTGCTGATGAAATTGTAGTGACTGCCAAACCGGCCGAGGCATTTAAAATGGGAACTAGTACAGTTCTTACTCGTGATGATATGAATGCTATCCCGACTATTAATCGTTCCGTTGCAGATTTCGCTAAAATGGATCCTAGAGTATCTGTTAATGGTGGAGTAGGTCGCGACGCTGAAATTAGTGTCATGGGAGCTAATACAAAATTTAATGATTTCACGATAGATGGTGTCAGCTTTAATGATCCATTTGGATTAAATGATAACGGATTTGGAACAATGAAGAATCCAGTAAGTATGGACTTTGTTGATCAAATTTCAGTTGATATTACACCTTTTGATGTTTCTAGAGGCAACACAACTGGCGGATCGATAGCTGTAGTAACAAAATCTGGTACAAATGAATTTCATGGTTCTGCTTTCTATCAAAATAGAGACGAAGGAAATGTAGGAGACTATTTAGGTCAAGAATTTCCTGAGTTTGAAGACGAAGTCATGGCTTTTACTTTTGCAGGCCCAATCATCAAGGACAGACTTTTCTTCTTCGTAGGTTATGAAGAAAATACAACATCATTACCAGGATTGTATGGAACAGTAGACAGTAATGCTCAAATCAAAGGCGAAACAGTTACCACAGCACTCGCTAATGAGATTAGACAATACACCATTGATAATTACGGTGGATATGATGCCGGTTACATTAATCTTGTAACATTTGATGAAACTCATGAAGAGTGGACTGTTAAATTAGATGCAGTTATAAGTGATGACCATAGAGCAACTTTAAACCTTTCACACTCTGAAGATTTAACACCGCAAAGATATAATTATGGTGAAACAGTATTCAGTAACAACTGGTACTACAAGCCACCAGAGATAGATCGAGCTTCATTTACTTTATATAGTGATTGGTCAGATAGATTATCTACCAAATTCAAGTATACATCTTATGAGATGGAAGAAGATGATGCTTCTTATGGAGATGACTTCTTTCCAGAAATGAACATTAGAATTGGTGGAGATAACGTATTTCTAGGTGGAGACAGATACAGAGGAGCAAACTTAATTAATGTTGAGAGTGAATTCCTTACCTTGAAAGCAGACTATGATAATGATGATCATTTATATACGGTAGGTTACGAATCTGATAATTCTGATGTAGTGAATCTATTCATCGCCAGATATAACGGCGAGGTTAGGTTTAATAGTTTTGAAGATTATAAGAATGGTGTTTGGAGCAGGTTAAGAATCCATGAACCATATGCTGGTCATAATGCTGTGGGAACAATGGCAGCAGATTTTGAAGTAGAAAAGACTTCTCTCTACATTCAAGATAAATGGTTTGTTGATAATGATTTAACCGTTATGTTCGGACTCAGATATGACGCTGTTGAAACTCCTATTGCACCAGCTACTAACATAAACTTTGTCAAAGAATATGGATTCTCTAATGCAGAGACGTTTGATTTTAATCTTCTTCAACCAAGATTCTCTTTCAATATGGATGCAACAGACTTCTTCTCTAATAGAGAAAATGTTGTTGCTGCAACCTTACGTGGTGGTAGAGGATTATTCATGGGAAGAATTCCAAGGGTTTGGTACGGAAACGCATATTCTAGAACAGGTGCAACAGGTGATTATAGAGGATGGTATTCTTACGATACATCTGCAAGTAATTTTCCTGGTCCAATGCCTAAAGGAGATCCTACCGCATTTTGGTTAGGAGCAGGTTCAAAATACACGGTTCCATCAGGAGACAGTCCTTATGGAGTTGCTCAAAGTACAGATCCAAACTTTGAAGCACCATCTTCGTGGAGAACAAGCTTAGCTCTAGATATTTTGACCCAAGGTGGCTGGGATGTAACGCTTGAGTACAATCTTGATGAAGTTAGACAGGCTATTTTCTTTACTGATTTAGGTTTAGAGCAAGAAGGCACACTCGCTGATGGTAGAGGAATCTATGGCGGAAGAGGTGACTACAGGTTAACTAATACCGACGAGGGAACTACTGAAGCTTGGACTATATCCACTGCTAAACAGTTTGGTGATGTGAATTGGTTTGCTGGTTATACCAAAATGAGAGCCAATGATGTGTTTGAACTTACAAGTGCTCAAAGTGAAAGTTCTTATGGCAGATCTGTGAGAGCAGATGGTGAGAATATAAATGCTGCGAGGTCAAACTTTATGGTTGAGCACAAGTTCATCTCTAGCTTAGATTACACAACACAACTAATAGGTAACAACGATACTAGATTCTCTTTAGTTTACGTCAGAAAATCAGGAGAGCCTTATAGTGTTACATTTGATGGCTATGATGATGCTTTCGCTAATGATAGAAGCGATGGTGGATATGACGCTGCTTACATACCTACAGGCGCTTCAGATCCGAATGTTGTCTTTGCAAGTTCTGCTGTAGCAGATGCTGTAATGGCTCATGTAAATTCATCGGGTCTTTCTAGTTACAAAGGAACAATAGTTCCAAGAAACGCCTTCAATAGTCCTTGGAATTCTTCTTTGGATTTAAGAATTACTCAAGATATTGAAGTTATGGAAGGTCATAAAGTGATTGTATATTTAGATATCACCAATTTGCTTAACTTGATCGATGACGATAAAGGAATAATTACTGAATATAGTAATAGAAGCAGGCAAATAGAGCTTGATCGTGATAATCCTTATGATTCAGAAGGTAGATATAATATTGTTGGTGTAGATCCAGATGATGGGTTAAGAGTTTACAATAACAATGGACAATCTTCTTATCAGTGGAACTTAGGATTCAAGTACCAATTCTAAATTCACAAAATTAAAAAGACGCCACTATATGTGGCGTTTTTTTTATAAAAGTCTAGGACCGTTTGCGCTGCATACTTCAGATGCATAATTCACAGATTTCATCAGTGATTCTGTTGAGTCGGAATTTTCTAAGCAAGACAGGAAGGTCCCGATTAAAGCATCTCCTGCACCATTAGAATTAATCATATTAATCTTAGGAGCTTCTACGGACTGTTCGTTATAACGAGCCCCGTTTTCACCATCTGTAATAAGAATATTGTTAGTATTCATAGTAATCAATTTCTTGATTGTGGACATTTCAATTTGATTACCATAGAGCATATGTATTTTTCTTGTACTCAACCATATGAGATTATCAAGATTTCCTTTTACGAGAGAAGCATCAGATATTCCAAAACATATTTTTAAATCAGCGCTCTCTTCTAATGCACACTGAGCAGTACTTAATCCATTTTTTGAAGATAAACTAAAATTGTCAAATAGAAGATATTTAGATTCCTTTAAATTATCCATATTTAGACTCTCTGGGTTCAGATCTAGATTTGCACCCAGACAAGCTGCCATAGTTCTTTGCCCATCAGGCGTAACAAATATTAAACAAATTCCTGTGTCTAGATGAGATTTTGAATAGGAAACATCTCCTAATTCGTCCTTAAAGCTATCTATGAAGTATTGACCGTATTCATCTTCGCCTAATGAACAGGAAAAATGCGTCTTAGCACCATGTTTATTGGCCGCATAGAGAGAATTAGCAATAGAGCCACCAGGCAATTTCGAATGAATATTTTTAGAATATGTCTCCAGATACATTGCCAGTTCTTCTTTAGCAATATGTTTCATACTTCCTTTTTTTATCTCTATATCTTGAAGTTGAATCTCACTAATCCGTATTTCTATATCTACCAAGGCATTTCCAAATCCGTATATTGTGTTCATATGGTCTATAATCTAGCTGAAAAAAATTAATTATAAAATAAATATTAAATTGGAAGCTCCTTTCTCAGTTCTATCTCTTGAAGATCTTGATAGTGATCTTACTTCTTTCTCAAATAGTCTTGGAGAAAGCTTTAAACAATGGGGTTTTTGTGGAATTAAAAATCATGGAGTGGATACCGAGCTTGTATCTCAAGTTCAAGAAATGTTTATTCAATTTTTTTCATTTTCTGAGGAGAAAAAAAAAGAATATTTCAGGCCTGAGTATGGAGGGGCAAGGGGTTATACGCCTTTTCAGATTGAAACCGCTAAGGATGCAAATATAGCTGATCTGAAAGAATTCTGGCATGTAGGACGCGATCTAGAAAAAAATGATCCTTATAGAAGGTGGATGCATGATAATTTAGAAGTAAGCGATATTTCCTCCTTTAAAGAAAAAACCAATCAATTATTTTTGCAGTTTGATGAGCTAGGCAATGAACTTCTAAAGGCAATATCTCTATACCTTAATTTACAACCTGATTACTTTAAATCAATAACAAATAAAGGTAACAGCGTAATGAGAGTAATACATTATCCGCCCATAAACTCAATTGACATAGGTGAAAGGGCGGGTGCCCATGAAGACATTAACTTGATTACACTTCTTATAGGTGGCCAACAGGCTGGTTTAGAAATACTTTCAAATCAAAATGAGTGGCTAAGGGCTTCGGTAGATGACGGTGTAATCATTTGTAATATTGGAGATATGTTACAAAGACTTACCAATAATAATTTAAAATCAACTACTCATAGGGTTAAAGCAATAGGCAATGAAATGGAATCTTCTAGATATTCAATTCCCTTTTTCGTTCATCCTAATCCGGATTGGTATATTGAAACGCTTCATAATCAGATAAGTATTGCTAATCCCGATTCCTATCCTAATGGAATTTTAGCTGAAGATTATCTGCAAGAAAGATTAAAAGAAATTAAACTATCCTAATGGAATATTTACAGCCAACTTTGGGTTTATTTGGTCTACTAGCCTTAGGAGCAATTTTTAGTGAGGACATAAGATCCATAAAACTTAGATATGTTCTTAGTGGAATACTTTTACAGTTTATTTTAGTAGTAGCACTGACTAAGGTTGAAGTAATCGGTTCTTTGTTTGGTAAACTTTCAGAAGGAGTGATGGTCCTTAAAGCTGCAAATGATTATGGAACTGGATTTGTTTTTGGTTATCTCGCTGATGGAGCTCCTAATGCTCCATTCGATATAGCGAATCCTGGAGGTACCTTCATCTTTGCATTTGGAGGTCTCACCTTAGTCATATTGATGTCAGCTCTATCTGCTCTTTTATGGCATTTAAGAGTTATTCCCTTCATAGTTAATGCCTTATCTGTTCTTTTCAAAAGACCATTGAATGTTGGTGGACCTATCGGTCTTGGTGCAACAGCAAACGTATTCTTGGGACAAGTTGAAGCTCCTTTACTTATCCGACCTTATCTTGCATCTATGACTAGACATGAACTGCTAATTATAATGACAGTAGGCATGTCAACTATTGCGGGTTCTGTGATGGTCGTATACACCACAATGCTTACACCTATTTACGGACCTGGTTTAATTGGCCACTTCCTATCGGCGTCACTAATATCTGTTCCTGCTGGCATTATGTATGCCAATATGATGATTCCTAGCGATATCAAAACTGAATTTCCTGATGAGCAGGCAGATGACTTGTACTCAAGTACTATGGACGCTGTTACTCAGGGGACCAAGAATGGTTTAGATATGTTTCTTAATATTAGCGCTATGCTCATTGTTGTAATGGCATTGGTTTTTTTATTAAACGCAATTTTAGGTTTATTACCTAATTTCAATGGTGATCCCATTACATTAGAACTTATCCTTGGTTATATCTTTGTTCCCCTTGCATGGTTTATGGGAATACCTTGGAGTGAATCTCTTGCTGCAGGTCAGTTATTGGGTGTTAAGACAGCGCTTAATGAATTTGTAGCCTATCTTTATTTATCTGACGTAGAGACTTATGATTTGAGTGAAAAAAGCAGACTGATAATGCTTTATGCTTTATGTGGTTTTGCGAATCTCAGCAGCGTCGGTATTTTACTTAGCGGTATTAGTGCGATGGTACCTGAAAGAAGAATGGATCTAATTTCTGTCTCTGGAAAGGCATTGTGGGCTGCTTTATTAGCATCTTGCCTAACTGGATTCATGGTAGGAATACTTTGATACTAAGCTATCTTTTTCTCTTTGAAGTGTTTTCTACAGACTGAAACATATCTTTCCTCTCCGCCTATTTCAATTTGAGATCCATCAGCCATTATATTTCCCTCGTCATCTACCCTAAGAACCATTGTTGCTTTTCTACCACAATGACAGACTGTCTTGATCTCTTTTAAGTTATCGGCCCAGGCCAATAAAAATTTACTTCCTTCAAAGAGCTTACCCTGGAAATCAGTTCTAATACCAAAGGCTAAGACTGGTATATTTAATTCATCTACAATTCTTCCTAATTGTTCAACTTGTGATTCCGTCAAGAACTGAGCTTCATCTACTAAAACACAATCCACAGGATCATTATTATTTTTGTTTAATATATCCTTGTAAATATCTGTTTTTGTATTAAAAGTATTAGATTTTGCTTTTAAACCAATTCTTGAAACTATTTCACCAGATCCATATCGATTATCTAAGTCAGAGGTATATATTTGAGGCTTCATGCCTCTTTCCAGATAGTTATGATTCGACTGAAGCAGCATGGTAGATTTACCAGCGTTCATAGAGGAGTAATTAAAGTAAAGTTTGGCCATAATTCAGTACTGTGAATGTGATACTATAACAGCCTTTTTTATGTCCACCGAAGTTGATAAGGCACAGACCCAAGATGAATCTGTAGAAATAACGCATCCAGAATCCCTGAGTGTATGGGGTCTTGCGTGGCCTTCAATTTTAAGTAATTTATTATTTGCCTCTGTAGGTCTGGTTTCCATAAAAATGGTAGGGTCACTTGGAGCTGAAGCGGTTGCTGCAGTTGGTACAGGCCAAAGAATCTTTTGGGTTTTTCAAGCTTTGTTAATGGCAGTAATGGCAGGAACAACAGCACTTGTCGCAAGGGCTATAGGTTCGGGCGCTCCTGATGAGGCAGCTCAAGTAACTAGAGCCTCTTTAGGTTTATGTTTACTGATATCCTTTTTTACATGCATTCTTTTATGGCTAGGTGCTGACTCTATGATCGGCCTTTTTGGCTTAGATGAAGTTTCAAAAAATTTATCTGTTACCTATACTCAAATACTTGTGGGATTCACTCCTGTCTTTGCTATATCTATGGTTTTAGGAACAGCACAAAGAGCGGCAGGAGATGCTAAAACTCCTTTATATATTGGTTTGCTGACTAATGTAGTTAATATCTTTCTCTTGTTAGGTTTGGTTGAAGGCAGATACGGCATGCCTCAAATGGGAGTTGTGGGTGCTGCATTAGCGGGCGGCTTAGCATTTACGTTTAATTCTCTACTGGTTCTTGCTTTGTGGTTTGGAAAACGTTTAGCAGTGAGTATAGGGAAAGCAGGCTCTATGACGCGCGAAAGATTGGGTCAGCTAATAACTATTAGTTATCCAGCCGGTCTTGAGTCATTTATTTTCCAATTTGGTATGTTGTCTTTTTTCTGGATAGTCGCACTTTATGGAACAGATGCCGTAGCCGCTTACGGTATAGGAGTAAATGTATTGATGCTCTCATTTACCGTCGGTAATGGTTTTGCAATAGCTGGAGCAACTCTAACCGGTCAACACTTAGGAGCTTCTGATCCTGAGAAGGCTTATGAGTCTGGTTTCAAAGCTGCCCGAATGACCGTTCTATCTATGGGTACACTAGGCATTATTTTGGCTGTTTTCTCTAGAGAGCTAGCTACCTTCTTTATTGATGATATTGATGTTGTAGATAAGGCAGTAATATTTGTCTGGATGTTGGGAATAATGCAACCATTTATGGCAATTGAATTTTCAATTGGCGGAGCAGTTAGAGGTGCCGGAGATACTAAATCACCTCTAATAATAACTATGATAGGCTTGGTGCTTGTCAGAGTTCCGCTCGCATATTTATTCTATCGCCTAGGACTTTCTATTGAGTGGATATACGCAACTTTGATAGCAGATTATTTCTTGAAAGGTGTTTTGCTGGCTATGAGGTATAAATCTAGGCGTTGGATGAAAGTTTTAAATACTAATAACTAATATAATTTTCTATATG
>CAJWIK010000054.1 GCA_913042105.1 uncultured Gammaproteobacteria bacterium | reverse complement strand
TTGCTGCAGATTTAAGTTCATCCAAGGGCCATATTTCATGGACCAATCCTATTTCCAAAGCTTTTTTACCAGAGATTTTTTTTGATCTCAATATCATATCCATGGCTTGGTTCTCTCCAACGCATTTTGCCAAGCGAGCACTCCCACCCCATGCGGGAACTGCACCTAAATCAAGCTCTGGTAGGCCTATTTGAGCCCCTTCATCAGCCGCAAAACGAAAATGACATCCTAAAGGGAGTTCCAAGCCGCCGCCCAGACAATAACCAAACATTGTTACGATCCATGGCTTTTGCATTGTTTCAATGGCCCTTATAACATTTAATCTCTGATCAAATAATGCATCTGAACTCCCCTTCCTCCTTACACCTTCTGAGAATTGTTTGAGATTCATTCCTACAGAAAAATTATCCAGTCCTTCAGCAGTTAGGACTACAGCCCGAATAGAATCATCTTTCTCTATCTTAGTTACCATTTCTTCAAGAGAATCCATGAAATCTAAAGACATGCGGTTATAGGGTGCGTCATTAATAGTAAGAATTGCAACTGCATCATCTTTTCTATAAATAAGGCTTTCTTTCATTTATTTTTCCTAATTTTTAATATTTTTTATCAATAACTTTCATTACTGTATCAAAGACTTAGGATTGAGGAAGCTCTATTAGGCCTAGTTTAAGGTACAAGGAAAATAGATCAGTTAAACCTCTTTGTTTTATAATTTTTTCATTCTCTAGAGTGAGAATTGTGACATCTCTAAAATCTATCTTCTCATTTGTAGATGGGTGATAACCGCTGATTTGCAGTACAACGATGATCTCATTGCCAGATATCAACAGTTCTTCTATATCTTCTCTGTAACCTGGAAGGTCTTCTCTAACTTTCAATGCTAATGCAGATAAACCCTCTAGGCCTTCTCCCCAATCAGGAAAAGGGTAATCAGCTTTAAAATTATCTGCGTAGAACTCCCCTACTCTAGAAATATCTCCATCAGTCCAAATAACCTGCATAGCCTCCCTAACAATATCTTCAGAGTTTTTTGAAGTTTCTTGCTCGATGCTTTTATTTTTAAAATATCCATTAATAGCAATATAAGTTTGAATTAAGTTGGCTATGACAAAAGCAAATAAATCGACAAATAAAAATATTATTGCTCCAGAAAATCTACTGAGTGCTGTAACTAAATAACCTTTTAATCTTGTCTTATGATGAACTGAACTTACAAGATATAAGGCTAAAATACTTATAACTAAAATGAGCCATTGGCCATATTGCAACACAAAAAAATAGTCTTCCATTATCTTTACCTTATGTTTTTTTTCCGGTCAAAACTAGAGTACCTGCCCATTGTTTGCTTTGATTGGCTCGCCAATTTTCTATGTGAACCAAGCCTGCCTGGTGAAACATATCAATCCACTCTGACTCCTTCAGCATTAACATAGGCGTTTCTACTTTTTCTTCCCAGGAATGAGAATCCTTATTTTCATAATAAAGATCTATGCCTATAATCAATCTTCCATTTTGCTTCAGCCAAGATTCTTCTACTTTCTTTATTAGCAAAAAAGGGTCATTGAGGTAGTACATCACCTCCATGGAATGGACTAAATCAAATTTGATAGAAGGTTCATAAGATCTTATGTCTGTATGAAAATATTGATTTTCATTCCCTTTGGCCTTTGCTTTTGCAATCATTTGCTCAGCACCATCAATGCCTAAGGCTATTGAGCATAAAGGATCTGTTTTAACTCTTCGCACAACCCAACCATTTCCACATCCTATATCTAGAAAACTATATTTTTTTTGAATTTCTTCTCTTTCTTTTATAGCGAAATCTAACATCTCAGCGACTGAGGCCGTATGGCCTTCTTCCATGCCAACATCCTTGCCCTCTTCGGCCCACTTTCCAAAAACCTCAGTAGCCTTATACATTATTAATATAATTTATGAGGGGTTGTAGGCTGGTTTTGTTACTGAATAAGCCCAGTAAAAAAAGACGAATTGAAATAAAAGTCGTAAATATAATAATGAGAGAGGAGCTTCTGGAAAAGCTCCAGGCGTTAGAGCCATATAAATATTAGCAGGGTAAACAACTACCAAAAGAGCTAGTAATCCCCATCCTGCAATTTTCCGTAACCTGGGTATTAAAACTCCAATACCACCAACTACTTCAAAGAAACCACTTATATAAACGGCCTCAGCATGTAATGGAAATGCAGGAGGCATAATTGATATATAAAAATTAGGATTGATAAAATGATCAACACCGACATTGATAAAGAAGGCAGACAAACCAATGAGAACTATCTTTTTCCACCACCCGCTGGGGAGTTTCATCCACGAAGAAAAGTTAGATAAAACTCCCATGCAGACTACTTATGTGGGGTAACTAAATATTTTTCGCCAGTAGCTTGTTTGGCATAAGACTTAATTATTTCAGGCTGAAGCATTTCCTCAAAAGAAATCTCCTGAACATAGTTACTAGCAAATGTAGTAGTAATTTCTGCAGCAACTCTTTCTCTCATTTGCTGGAATCTTTCCATGCCTATCCTTCCGATCATTGGGGTGAGAAGCCATCCACCCAGCCCCCATGACATACCAAAAGATCTTTTTAAAATGGTAGGTGACTGGTCTAGCCCGCCATAGATATAAACTTGCTTATAAGTATCTGATCCGTAGCGACTATATTCTTTAGCTGTTTTGTTAGCGGCAATTTCCATTGCTGCAAGTATCTGTCCAGGCAACTCTCCATTATTTCCACCACCCGTTGCATCGAATCCTAAAGTAGCTCCAGTTTCCACTAAAGCAGAAACTAAACTTTCCATAAAATCATCATCACTAGTGTTACAAATATACTGAGCACCTAAGCTTTTAAGTAGTTCGACGTGTTCTGATTTCCTAACTATGTTCACCAAAGGTACGTCATCATCTTTACAGATTTTTATAAGCATTTGTCCTAAATTAGATGCTGCAGCTGTATGGACGATAGCAGTGTGATTTTCCATTTTCATGGTCTCAATGAAGCCAAGAGCAGTTAAAGGATTTACAAAAGATGAAGCCGCCTGTGGAGCAGTTGTTCCTTCATTCATTACTAAACAACTTGCTGCAGGAACAGCTCTATATTGAGAATACATAGCTCCGCCAGCCAGTCCGACTGTTTTACCTATTAAATCTTTAGCATTAGCTCCAGCATCTACAATGACACCGGCACCTTCATTACCTACAGGCATGGATTCGTCTAATCTTGGTTTCATCGCGCCCATTAAGGCAGGATGTATTTTCATAGTTGTTACTGTATCGTCTCCAGATCCTGTTACATTTATAGTCTCAAGGTCAGCAGCAAAACTTAACAGCAGCCCTAGATCAGAAGGATTTATCGGAGAAGCTTGAACCTCAATCAATACCTGATCATCTGTAGGAACTGGTTTATCGGTTTTTGCGATTGAAATTTCAATATTCCCATCACTGGTCACTTTCGATCTTATTTCTTTAGAAATTTGGTCAGACATTTTAATTTTCCCCTTTTAGTTTTTAAAATTTACAACATTAAATATTGTGGGGGATAAGTTATATATTGCAAGAGTACTTTGGAAAATAAAGCAAAATGATCAAATATCTTTTTAGAGTGAGTTAGAGTGGATCTCCTCCAAGAACAGCAGGTGTCTCACAGTAAGTATGTAAAATATTAAGTTGGTGATCTTCAATTCTTTTGCTCAGCACATTTGCTATCTCTGGAATCTTTGAATTGCTTTCAAACCACATCAACATTCCTTTGTTTTGTTCGGTTCTTGTCATAATTTCAGCTGGTGCTGGAAGAATGATCATGCACATGGTTGCCCAATATATATCAGCGGCAGTAACTGTATTCCCAACAAGATAAGGTGAACCTGATTTCTCTTGCTCCACTAAACGAGCATCAATCAAGCTAATTATTTCTGCAATCTTATCCAAAGCTGAAGCGCTAGCTTCTTCGCTGTAACCATACTTACGAGCTAAAGGACTGTCATTAAGTATTCTTGCATTCCAAACAAGCCCATCTTCAGCAAGAATTATGGAACATAGTCCAAACATATCGAGACGAAGTTCAAAATTATCAGGAATTAGGTTTGGACTATCATTCGAACCAATTTCTTCAGCTAAGGCCAGTTGTTCTATCCAAACATTTCTTGGTCTTTCTTCATCATGAAACATTGTAGGTAAACTGGTTTGACTTGTAAGCTCATACAGTTTTGCCTGCCTATCCTTACCAGTTTCTTTGTCTATACCCATCATTGGGTGCAAAACCCTAGTTATAGGAATTTGCTTCGCAAAACAAATATTCTTTAAAGCTTCGGCATACAAAGCTTGCACTCCAGGTACAAAGGTTATTCTGATTCCAGTTTTTAACTCTGCAGCCTCATTAAGAGATATAAAATCTGGATTTTTTGTATTGGAAGTTTCATTCATGCTTTTTCCCTAATTAATAATTAATTTTTATCTAAAGTTAGAAATAATTCTAGCAGATCCTATCTCGCAATTTGGGCCCATTAAATGTACTCCATCCACACAAGGTAGATGAATAATTTTCTCTATTAATTCTTTGCAAATTTGTTCACCGGTTTCTATTGGGTTATCACTAGTTTCTAATTGATAAAGAATGTCATCAGAGATATTTATTCCCCATAAATTCTTTCGCATCCAATCACCTTGCTTTGCTGACTTCAGAGGACCCATGCCAACCAATACCTTGCAGTCATTAAATGACCCTTCAGCGCTCAATTTATCTGAATACTCTTTAATAATGTCATATTCAAAGCAATATTGAGTTTGAACGAAATTAGCACCTTGCTCAATTTTAGTCATTAATTTACCCATAGCATCTGGGTTAGACAATTGATCATATAAATCATCTGCGGCACCAGAAAAGATCGGCAAAGGGTTTTTAATTTCCGTACCATCAGTAAGTGACCCCTCAGAAATAGTCTTACAGAGTTGGATTAAGCCATTACTATTTAATTCATTTACAGCGACAGGGCCATCCTTACCAGGCTGATCGCCACTTAAACAAAGTACTTTGTTTACATCAACAGATAATGCACCTAATAATACAGATTCAAGCGCAACTCGATTTCTATCTCGACCTGTCAGTTGTAAAATTACTTCTAGACCAGTCTTTCGAATTTCTGAAGCCACTAGCAGGCTATTGAGTCGAGTTTTACAATTTGGTGAGTCTGTTACATTTACTGCGTCAGCTAGATTAATGAGATCTTCAACTTTTTTAACACTAGCGGATAAATCGGTAGATACATCTGGAGTAGTTTCTGAAGTAAATAGAAAATTATTGTTATTGAGCATTTATTATCTAGCGAGCAGCTTTTTTGGGTCATAGAAAGGAAGATCTATTACCTTAGCATCAAACTCTCCAGATGAGGTCATTACTCGTAATGGATAATCATGAGGTTTGGATTCATTCAGACGAATAAGGCCTACTCCACTCTTTAAATACGGAGACCAAGCTCCAGCACTTACGAATCCAATGTCTTGTCCTCCAGACTCGAGTAGCTTATCTCCTCTTGTTAAGGATGCTCCTTCACATAATAGCCCCATTAATCTAATAGATTTCTTATTTGTTTTCATCAGGGCTTTTTGGCCAATGAAATTAGTTTTCTCTAGGTCTACAAGACGTTCTAGCCCTATTTCAAAAGGGTTAATCGTTTGATCGATATCCGTTCCATAATCTAGAATGCCAGCTTCAATTCTTCTGATATGCATTGAGGAGACATCTGATCCCATCAACCCTGCAGATGCACCCTTTTCAAGAAGATGACTCCACAACTCTACTCCATCAAAATCTGCATTTTTAGAGTATATTTCAAATCCTCTCTCACCCGTCCAGCCAGATCGAGAGATGTAAAAAGAATTACCATTGATTTCTGTTTCAACAGCAGAATAGTAAGTAAAGTCTTCTATTGATATATTCGATACAGCTTCTAAGACCTCTAAAGAAGTTGGACCTTGTATCTGTAAGACCCAAGAATCAAAATCTCTAATTGAAACATCAAGATCTTCAATTAACGCATTAGCCCAATTCAAAAAATCTCCATTAGCCTGGACATATATAAATTCATGGTCATTAGGTCTCATCAAAACACCATCCATGACAATGCCGCCTTGATGATTACAAGCTATGGCATAGCCAGCTCTTCCTATAGCAATTTTGCTGATATCACGGGTGAACAACTTATTTAAAAAGGCGATGCTATCTTTACCTGTGATCTTTAAAGGGGTCTCTGGAACATCATATAAACAGCATTTTGCTCGCATATGTTCATAATGAGCTAACTCATCATTACCTGAATTTATAGGATAGAGCCTGTTGTTGTAGAGACCGTATAGAGTGTCATCACGATCATTGCAGGCAAAAAAAGGTGATTTTTTAAATCGATGATCTGAAACTGGTAAATAGCTTATCCCCATCGAGCTATTCTACTAGATTAGGACTAAATGTACCCGTCTTCTCTTAGATCTTCAAAGGTCTTCTTGAAGGCATCAATGACTTTATCAATCACGTCTGGTTTGTGTGCAAATGAAATAAAAGCAAGGTGAATTCCAGGTACGATGACATTGTGGCCTAAGAGATGCAGGTAGAACTCATTTTCTAAAGCATATTGGCTACGATTGATATCTCTTGATGATTCGATAGTCTCGCCACCAAAAATTAAGTGCATCATTGACCCAGCATTCATCATTTGTACTGGCATATTGTTTGATCTGCAAAATTCGTTAATTTCACTAGCCATTCTGTTGCCCTGTTCATGCAAGTATGGATAAATTTCTTCCTTATTGTCTTTTAGATATTCCAAAGCGCCAATACCACTTGCCATTGTCAGAGGATTACCACTAAAAGTACCTCCTGCAAAAATAGCTGGAGTATTTTCCGCTCCGGAGAAAGTATTCATCACATGCTTTGAGCCGGCAACGACACCAATAGGTAAACCACCTCCAACAGCTTTCCCATAGGTCACAAGATCAGGTTTAATATCGTAATACTCCTGACAACCTCCGTACTCTATACGAAACCCAGTTATCACTTCATCCAGCATTAAGAGTACTTCACATTCTGTACATACTTCTCTTAAGCCATGTAAGAATTCTCGATTATCGAGACGAGGATTAGAGCTTTGAACTGGCTCTATAACGACCAAAGCCAAATCATCTTTATACTTGCGGATTAAGTCATAAGCATTTTTATCACGATAAGGTAGCATCAGCATCAAATCGCGTGAAATTTCCTCAGGAATACCTGCTCCAAGTGTGATACTGGATGGAGTTGACCGTTCACTTTTCATGTCAGCTCTTATTAAGGCGTAGTCATGAATACCATGATAAGAGCCGTCAAATAATGCAACAACTCTTTTACCTGTAACAGCCCTAGCAGCCCTAAAGGCAAACATAGTAGCCTCACTACCTGAATTACAGAACATGACCTCATCTACGGCAGGAGCAGATTCTTTTATCAGTTCCGCTAGACGAGCTTGTCCATCTCCTGGGATACCGTAATGCCAACCTTTTTTAATTTGAGCAGCAAGAGCCTCTTCTACTGGTTCTGGTTTGTTACCAAGAACATTGGGACCAAAGCCACCCGTAAGATCAATATAGCTATTTCCATCAAGGTCGGTCAAGTAGGGTCCTTCAGCAGATTCGATATAAATAGGATGAGGAAGATCAACCGTTTGAACTACTTCCTGTGCCAGCACAGACTGTCCTCGACTAGCTATTGCTTCGCATTGTGTAGTTCTTTCAAGAAGCTTTGTCCTGACAGCAGCAGATTTTTTTCCCATCTCTTTGTCAGCGTTTCCAATAGTAACCTTCATAACTCTCTCCTTAACTTTTAAACTATACCTTATACCAAAACTCTTACCCTATAGAATACCAATTGTTTTGAGTAGAAAAAGTTTTTACTTCGTAATTTTTTTACATTGGTGTGTTCTTTTAAAAAGCTATAATTAGTTATCTAATTATCTCAAATTATTTTAACCTTGATTCAACTCAAAAGACTACTATGAAAATTGCTATTATCGGTGCAGGAATCTCAGGCTTAACCACTGCAATAAATCTAGACAAAAATTACGAAATAACCTTATTTGAGAAATCAAGAGGAGCTGGCGGAAGAATCTGTACAAGATATACGGATTCTTATAATTTCGATCATGGTGCTCAATTTTTTACGGCCAGGTCACCTGAATTTAAGGAATTTCTTAAACCTCTCATTAAATTGGGTGTAATTGATAATTGGAAAGCAAGATTGATAGAGGTTAGGGATAATGTAATTATTAACCGTCAGCAATGGAATAATGATCTTCCTCATTATGTCGGAGTGCCTTCAATGAGTTCTATCGGCAAATATTTATCAAAAAATCTAAATATAAAACTTAATGCCGAGGTGTCTATTCAAAAGTCTCCAGAGGGATGGAAAGTTGTTGATTGTGATGGAGAGGTTTTTGGTCATTACGATTGGGTGATTAGTTCAATACCTGCCGAACAATCTTTACAATTATTACCGGATTATTTTTCTCACCATGATGCACTTAAGCAAAAGAAGATGCTTGGTTGTTATTCGTTGATGCTTGGTTTTGATGAAG
>CAJWIK010000053.1 GCA_913042105.1 uncultured Gammaproteobacteria bacterium | reverse complement strand
TATCTGGATTTTTATACTTGGAGAATACTCTGATAATTGGATTACTTCTCCTTTTTTCTTAGTAGGCCTTTTTCTATTTATTCTTGGAATGATGATCAATATCAATTCCGATAATATTTTAATGAAGTTACGTAACGACCAAGGGAGTGGCTATCATGTTCCTAAAGGTTTCCTATATAAATACATAGCCTGTCCTAATTATTTTGGAGAGCTTGTAGAGTGGTTAGGCTGGGCTCTATTGACAATGAGTCCAGCAGGATTTGTATTCTTTTTATGGACTGCAGCTAATTTAGTTCCAAGAGCAAAATCAAACCATGAATGGTCTAAACAAAACATCTCTGGTTATCCTTCTGATAGAAATTCAATTATTCCCTTTATTTATTAAATCTATATCACCATAGACTTGTTTATAAATAAGACTAACCTTATTCTATGCATAATAATAAGACTTAACAGGAGAGATTCATGGATCTTGAATATGGCCCCCAGTACGATGACTTTAGAGCTGAAGTTATCAACTTCATAAAAGAAAACGAAAATACAAAAATAAGTGGTCCACCGAGAAGTGACAGTAGAATTGAGTGGCAACAAAAGCTAATAGACAATGGTTACTTTGCCCGATCTATCCCTAAAGAATATGGTGGTTATGGTGGCGATATGGACATCATTAAATTAAGAATTATTGCTGAAGAATTTGCTAAGTCCCCTATTCCAAAACCAGCTGGTGGCCAAGGCATTCAAATGCTCGTGCCCACTTTGCTATCTTTAGGAACTGAAGAACAGAAGCAAGCTTATATAAGACCAACCCTAAGAGGCGAGATACTTTGGTGTCAAGGATACTCTGAACCTAATTCAGGGAGTGACTTAGCAAGTCTACAAACAAAGGCTGAGCTTGATGGAGATGAATGGGTAATAAATGGTCAAAAGATTTGGACCAGTACAGCTCATCTCTCTCAAATGTGTTTCATCTTAGTAAGAACTGAACCTGATGCACCTAAACATCAAGGTATAAGTTATCTTCTTATGCCTATGGATGCTGAAGGAATAGATAGACGTCCCATCAAACAAATGACTGGTGACTCTGACTTCAATGAATTATTTCTTACAGATGTCAGAATACCAGCAGAAAATATTGTTGGCTCAAGAGGTGAAGGCTGGAAAGTTGCTAATGCAACTCTTGGTCATGAAAGAGGCTCGTTGGCCGATCCAAATGTTACTCAAAATAGATTAAATTCCCTTATCGATCTCATGAAAAATGAGACAATAGATGGTCAAAGAGTTATAGATAAACCTATTTTTAGAGACCGACTGCTTTCTATACAAGGTAGATTAATGGCGCAACAATCTAATGCCTTACGCATACTGTCTTCGCAAATCAACAAAGAACAAGACGCAAATCTAGCAAAGTTCATCGTAAAACTCCAAGGTACCGAACTGAGACATGAGCTTGAGGGATTAGCGATTGATGCCATGGGAGAAATTGGGACACTTTATGAGGATAGTCCTCATCTAAGAGATAACGGTGTGTGGCAAATGACCTATATGTATTACTTAGGTTTGATTATTGGTGGTGGCACAAATCAAATTCAAAAGAATATTATCAGTGAACGAGCTTTAGGTATGCCTAAAGAGCCAAAAATTCAAGGAGCATAATTATGTATTTTGGTTTATCAGAAGAACAAAAAAGTTTAGAAGAAAATATTAATAGATTTCTTGCCGACAACGCATCTTTGGACACGATAAAAGCTGTTGCGAATGGAGAAGAAGATAAAGCTCAGTCTGTCCATCAGGGTATTCTTGATTTAGGCTTAAGTGGATTAGTCATACCTGAAGAATATGGTGGTCTAGAACTCAATATGCTTTTTGCAACTGTAGTAGCCGCAGCTTTAGGTTCTGGAACAGCCCCTGTTCCTTATGCAGGATCCTATGTAATGGCGCCTCTAGCTATTAATCTAGCTGGAAGTGATGATCAAAAAAATCAATGGTTACCAAAAATAGCTGGAGGCGAATGTGTAATTGGAGTTGGTTTATCCGAATATGTTGGAGCTAGAGAAGATGCAGGTATTGAGTTTTCAAATGGAAAATTATCAGGAAGGTGTCTTTTTTTAATTGATGGTAAAAATGCAGATGCATACTTATTAGCCAATAAATCTGGAGAGTTGTTTTTAGTTGAAGCCTCTGCTCCTGGAATAGAGGTCATAGAACTCACAACGGTTGATAAAACTAGAACGTCTATAGAGTTAATCTTAAAAAATGTTGATGCCGATTTGCTTTCTGGTTCAGATAACAAATCTATAATTGAAAAAGTCTTAGATGCTGGAAGAATAATGTTGGCGGCTGATACTGTAGGAGCAGCTCAGGTAATGCTTGATAAATCGGTAGCCTACTCCTTAGAAAGAAAACAATTTGGAAGATTGATAGGCTCCTTCCAGGCAGTAAAGCATATGTGTGCGGAAATGGCAGCAGAACTAGAACCATGTCATTCGATGATATGGCACGCAGCGCATTGCTTTGATAATGTACCTGAGGAGGCTCGCCTAATGGCCTGTCAGACAAAGGCTCATATTTCTGAAGTAGGTCAACAAATTTCTAAAACTGCCACGGAAGTTCATGGTGGAATGGGTTTTACTGATGAGCTTGGGCTTCATTATTGGTTTAAAAGAATTGGATTAAATAGACAGCTTTTAGGCTCTCCTGAGCTAATAAGAGAAGAAGCTGGAAGGTTGCAAGGTTTCGATCAATAAAATGCGCAATCCGTATGACACCGATGATCGAAAGTCTTTTAGAGAAATGGTCACGAAATTTTTAGAAACTGAAATTTGGCCACATGTAGACGAATGGGATGAGGCCGGCCAATATCCACAAGAAATAAACGAAAAAGTATGTGAGTTGGGAGTATTTGGTTTTGGAATAGACGAAAAGTATGGAGGTCTAGGCTTTGATGATCAATTCATGAGAAAAGATATTTCAGTTGAAATGGGTAGAACAAGTGCCGGAGGTCTTTTTGCTAGTGTTGGTTCGAGAAACATCATGCTTGGGCCTCTAACAGAGTTAGCAAGCGAAGAAATAAAAATGAAAGCCCTGCCAGATCTAATGTCAGGTAAAAAAGGAGGTTCGTTGGGGATAACTGAACCCGGTGGTGGCTCTGATGTTGCGCAAATGAAAACAGTTGCTCACAAAGAAGGCGATGAATGGGTGTTAAATGGGTCTAAAACTTTTATCACTGGAGGTATGCAAGCATCTTACTTTGTCATTGGTGCTCGTACAGGAAAAGAAGGCCTTGGTGGCATCTCACTATTTTTTGTTGAAGCAGATACTCCTGGATTTACAAGATCAGCTATTGAGAAAAAAATGGGATGGTGGACTTCAGATACTGCAACACTCTACTTTGATGATTGCAGAATCCCAGTGGATAATCTCATGGGAGAAGAAAATAAAGGCTTTTATGCCATCATGAATAACTTCAACTATGAAAGATATATGATGGGTGCTCAGATGTTGGGTATGGCAAAAAGATGCTTTGAAGAATGTGTTGAATACAGTCAAGAAAGAAAGACTTTTGGAAAAAACCTTATAGAACACCAAGTTATAAGACATAAATTAGCAGATATGTCGGCAAAAATTGATGCGATGGATGCCTATCTTAATCAGGTAGCTCAGTTAATGAATGATGGGGAAATGCCTGTAGCTGAAATCAGTAAAATCAAATTCTTTTGTTCGGAGTGTCTGGAATCAATTGCCAGTGAAGCGATGCAAGTCTTAGGAGGAGCCGGGTACTTGAGGGGCAATCCAGTTGAACGAATCTATAGAGAAGTAAAGGTTATGGCCATTGGCGGAGGATCGAAAGAAATCATGAAAGACCTTACAGCCAAACAATTAGGTTTATAACTTATAAACTTTCTCGGCAGTCTTATAAAATAAATTAGACTTTTCTATGTCGCTAAAATTCTTAACTAACTTTTTATAAGCATTCCAAATAACATGATAAGAAATAGATTGTTTATCGACAGGAAAATTACTTTCAAACATACATCTCTCAGATCCAAAACATTTCAAGGTATAAAGGTAATATTTTCCTTGTTCTGAGACTATCTCATCAGAAGAAGCAGGTACGTCTCTCTTATGCCAATCCCATCCATTGACCGGCATAGCAAGACCACCCAATTTTGAGTAAACATTTCCACACTGACTAAGTTCGTAGATATCCTCTTGCCATTGATCAAATATCTCATCTCGTTTTCCTTTATACGGACCTATTCCTAACGGGCCGCCAAAGTGATCATGGATAATTACTAGTTCAGGTAAATTTTTAGCAAGCTCTGTTAGATCTCTAATTTGGTTATGATAATGCCATGTATCGAAGACCATACCCATAGAAGCTAACATTTGAAGTCCTTCTTGAAATTTATCTTCAAGATAAATATGAGGTGTCGGATGAGAATGTGCATTTTTTACTCTCTCATCTTCATCCCATCCTCCCGCATGACGAATTCCTCTAAAAAGGCCCTCACCTTTTTCTGCATGCAACTCCAAAACTTCCTTAACAGATGTTCCTAACATCATATTAGCGTGACCAATAATTCCAGCTATTTGAGCTTGAGATGAATCCTCTTGAGCCTGTTTGGCGATTTGAACTACAAATTCTGTTTCACCGATTGGTTTAAATTCTTCAGGCCCCTCTAAGCGATACTCCTGTCCACAATCGATAAAAACAGTTTTTTTTATATTATGCCCACTAGATGTATCTCTCCATAAATCTTGAAGAAGATATCGATAACTACCTTTCACTCCTGGAGGGTCCTGTGGTCCGTGCCAAAGATGGTGATGGGGATCGATGATTTCCATATCTGGTTCAAGTATTTCCTCCTGAACAAGGTCTAGCCATCCTTCTACTTCGTGTATCTTAGCCATCTTTATCCTCTCCAATAGTATTTAACGCAAATCCAAATATATCTGCTATTTCATCTATTTGTTTATCTTTCGATGTACCTGCACCGTGTCCAGCTCTAGATTCAACCCTTAATAATATTGGATTAGAACATGACTGTAGTTCTTGAAGCCTAGCAGCAAACTTATAAGAATGAGACGGAACCACCCTATCATCTCTAGAAGAAGTAGTGATTAATGTGGTTGGATAGCAAACACCTTTTTTTATATTGTGATAAGGCGAATAATTTAATAAATTAAGAAAATCTTCTTCCTTTTCCGGTTGTCCATAGTCGCTCTCCCAGGCCCATCCAATAGTAAATTTGTGAAACCTAAGCATATCTAAAACGCCAACCTGAGGAATAGCTATTTTGAATAAATCTGGATATTGAAGCATCGTTGCTGCAACTAACAAGCCACCATTAGACCTTCCAAGAGATGCTGTTGATTGCGGAGAGCCTATTTTTTGAGAGTGTAAATACTTTGCACCATAAGCAAAATCATCAAATACATTTTGTTTATTTAGCAACATTCCACTCTTATGCCAAGAATCTCCGTACTCAGCACCACCTCTAAGATTAGCAACCGCCAAAACGCCTCCAGACTTTATCCACATATAAAAAGTTTTACTAAAATAAGGCAAAATTGGAATATTAAATCCCCCATAGCCATACAAAAGAACAGGAGTTTCCGGTGTTATGTCTAATTCTTTTTGATGGGAAATATGAATTGGTATTTTTGTTCCATCTTTTGATTCATAAAAATCTAATTTACTTTCATAGTTGCTAACATTTAAACCTTTAATTTCGGTTTCCCAATAAAGGTCATAATTTAATGAGTTAAGATCTATTTCATAGATGCGCTGTGGTGTAGTGAAGTTTGAAAATTCAAAGTAAGAAATCTCGTTATCCAATTTTCCGTTAAAACCAGCTAACGTTCCTTCGCCTTCAAAAGATAAAAGTTCAATGAAATTTCCTTGCAAGTCATAGAACTCAACTCTTGATAGAGTATCGACAAGATAATTTATGACTAATTTATCTCCAACAACTGATGCACTAGAAATAGGATACGTTTTCTCGTTTATTACTTCTTTCCACTCGAAATCTTCATTACTAATTTTTAGCGATAGTATTTTTCCATTCGGTGCATTGAGATTAGAGAAAAACCATAGAGTATTTTCATCTCCACCTAAGAATCTATAGGTCGCTTTAAATTCATCAATTACAGGTATAAAGTTTAAAGATTCATCTAAACTAATTGAAAGAAAGTTTCTCTCATCAGTACCCTCTCCTATTGATAGGACTCGATAGTTTCCTTTTTCAGGAACACTAATAGACCAAGACCGATCAGGGTGTAATTTATCCTCATACACCAAGCTATCTCTCAGTTGTTTATCTCCAAGTTTATGGAAATATAATTGAGGACTTCTATTAATATCTGAAAGAAATTCATCAGGTTTCTTATACTTTTGATAGTAAAATCCTGAGCTATCTGACTCCCAAACAGCATATGAGAATTTTGACCATTCAATTAAATCATCAGTTTCTTGAGCGGCCTCTATGTTATAAACCTTCCATGTTCTCCAATCTGATCCGCCATCAGATATCGAGTAAGCTAGATATTTTCCATTAGGACTAACACTGATATCTGATAAAGACACGGTACCATCAGTCGAAAATTTATTAGGATCTAAGAGAATTTGAGGCTCGCATTCATCGCATGCTTTCATCATAAAAACAGCTTGTTGCTGCTTACCATCACTAAAATAGTAAAATGTTTTAGTCCCTCTTCTAAAAGGAATACTAATATCAGCAGTTATCCATATCTCTTCAAGATCCTTTTTTATATTCTTTTGATAATTATTGGTAATTAGAGAATCTGTAAGATTATTTTGTTTTTCTACCCAATCAAGAGCTTCTTTACTAGTAAAATCTTCCAACCAACGATAAGGATCCTCTATCTTTTCTCCAAATATATATTCTTGGATATTGTCTTGTTTAGTTTCTGGATATTTCATCTCTTCAAATTCTGCAACACATCCTGTTAGAAAGATAAGAAAATAAATACTAACAAGTCTTTTCAATATATTCCCCAATAATTTATATAATAAGTATAAATCAAATATAACCCTTGTGAATTTTATGTCAGAACTCATCCCCAAGACCCTAGTAATTGCATTCTTGCTTATACAATCATCAATCATCTTATCCACTACCGAAGATGAAAAGTATGTCATTGGCTTTGGTTCATGTATAACAGAAAAAAGAGAACAACCCATCTGGGAAGCTATTAAAAATGAAAATGTTGATGAATTCTTTTTTATGGGCGATAACGTTTATGGTGATTCTGACGATGGTCTTCTAGAGAAAATGGAAGCTTCTTATGAGAAACAGAAACAAATGTTCCCAAAATGGGTTTTCAATAAAAAATTAAATGCCATTTGGGATGATCATGACTATGGAAAAAATGATGGAGGAGCCGAATATCCCTTAAAAGAAAAGGCACAAGAATTATTTCTTAAGTTTTGGAATGTAGACAGTAAAGATCCTAGACACAATAGAAAGGGAATTTATTTCAATGAAGAGAAAGAAATATTAGGTCATAAAGTTAATCTAATAGCACTAGATACTAGATATCATCGCTCGCCTCTCGGGCAAGAAGATAAACCCTACTCTCCAGTTGAAGATAGGACGAAAACTATGCTGGGGGAAGAACAATGGCAATGGCTAAATGATGTTATCGAAAGAGAAAGTGATCTTATAATTATCGTCTCTTCAATTCAGGTTATGGCTACAGATCACGGTTTTGAAAAGTGGCATAATTTTCCCTATGAACGCTTAAGGCTTTTAGAGCTTCTAGAATTACAAAATAAACCAGTAGTGATTCTTTCAGGAGATAGACATAGAGCAGGGTTTTATGAAAAAGGTTCTTTAGTTGAAATAACATCCTCATCTATGAATAAGCCACCAGCAAGAACTTTAACGGCAATCTGGGATACGTTCTTTAAAGAATCTGATGAATTGCTGATAGGTGAAATGTACTCGAAAGAAAATTACGGAACTATTGAATTTAGTCAAAAGAATAAAGTTTCTATTTCATTGAAAGACCTTAAAGGTGATGAAATCCTTTCTGTTGAGTTATAAAAAAAAGGGGCCTCAAGGCCCCTTCTAGTCTTACTTAGCTTCCTTGACTCTAACAGTGGTAAAGCTTCTTCCATTGCCGCATTCAGCAATATCATTTAAAGCTTCTGCTTCGGGTGTACCCATAAGATTTTCACCAAAATTATCGACATTCTTCCCATACTCGCTAGGTGAATTTGCATATAAAGAATACACAAAATCAAAATCAACATCACCTGCTCCAACGGGAGACATCATCATCTTTCGTCCCATCGTGTCACCAGTAGATTTAGCCTTTATAGCAAATCGTTTATAGACGTCAAAAGCCTGCCTCATAGAGACGCCTTCCATGAGATTACAGTCTGTAAAACGAACAAAGCCCATATCTGAAATTTCACCATCAGGTGAAGAAACAGGCCATTGCCAAACTTCAGTTACTCTCGAGTTAGTTATTGGAATAGTGCTAAAAAGCTTCCCTCCATACTTTGCCCAATTCTCAACTGTTCTATACTGCGAGGATGAATTAGGGTGAAGGTTTAGCCAAACAAAATCTGTGGCTTGAAGATCATTTGAA
>CAJWIK010000052.1 GCA_913042105.1 uncultured Gammaproteobacteria bacterium | reverse complement strand
GGAATACCATATTCGATAATCTGATCCAGGACTTCTTTATCCGGTATCCATTTGCTATCTCCATGAGACGAAATCTTTTCATCAAATTTTTTGGACGAAAAATGTGGGGAGTTATCTACTAAAATCTCTGAGATCAAACCAACTTTTATTAAATTATTAAGGAGATCTTTTATTTTTTGACTCGGCCAAAAGGTCAGATCTGAACATATTTGATTAAAAGAGGCTGGGTTTTGTTGTTCTTGAGTTGTTTTGAAATACTCTAGTAAAATTGCTTCTTCCAAACCTAGAGTAGTTGCTATTTCTTTTGAGAAAGATAATTTTGAATCGGACATGGCTGTAACAATCTAGATTAATTTAATATCCAAATCTTAACAATAAAATTGTATTAATTATTTCTTCTACTGACCGCTTCTGCGAGTTCATGCAGACAATTCTTAGTATCTTGCCAGTCGATACAAGCGTCAGTAATACTCTGACCATAAACTAATTGAGAAAGGTCATCAGCTTTTTGATTGCCTTCTTCAAGGTTACTCTCGATCATTACACCAGTTATTCTTTCCTCACCTAATATAATCTGTTCAGCTATGTTTTGGCATACTTCGATCTGTTTTTTGTGCTGCTTGCTGCTATTTCCATGACTCATATCGACCATTATCGATTCTTCCAGATTATTTTTATTTAGTATTTCTGAAGTTTCTTCTATAAATTCTTTTTGATAATTTGGAACTGTTCCGCCTCTGAGTATCACGTGACAATCCTTGTTACCGGATGATGAAAATATAGCTGCTCTTCCATCTTTCGTTACCGATAAAAATTTATGAGGATGTAATGCAGAACCGATAGCATCTGCAGCAACTTGAATTCCTCCATTAGTAGCATTTTTAAATCCAATTGGGCAGGAAGAACCTGAAGCGAGTTCTCTATGGACTTGGCTCTCAGTTGTTCTTGCACCTATCGCTCCCCAAGATATAAGATCAGCGAGATATTGAGGGGTAATCACATCTAGAAATTCAGTTCCTGCTGGCATACCCAAATCATTAATATCTCTTAAGAGTTGTCTGGAGATAGACAGACCTTTATCTATATTAAAAGAGTTATCTAAATCAGGGTCATTTATTAAACCTTTCCAGCCTACAGTTGTTCTAGGTTTTTCAAAGTAGACTCTCATGATTATCAAAAGGTGATCTGCAAGATCATCTTTTTCTTTCATTAGCAAATTTGCATATTCCATTGCAGCATCCGTATCGTGGATAGAACAAGGACCGACTACAACAGCTAATCTTTTATCTTTCTTATAAATTATGTCTGAAAATGACTGTCTGGCATTAAAAACGGTCTCAGAAGATTTTTCTGATATTGGCTGGTCAGATAATAGTGTAGATGCAGAAATTACTTCCTGCCTGCCAGAAATTCTTAAATCACTTGTCTTTTGCATAATTAATATTTAAACGGAACAGCATTCTACATACATTCTAAACAGATTAAAGGATGAAAGTGTTAATATATCGTTTCTCAATCAATGCGCATTTCAAAATACTTTAACAAATAAATCATAAGTTCATAAAGATGGCCCAAAATAATATTAAGGTAGGAATCATTCAAGAGAACCCTATAGTTGGTGACATCAAAGGAAATCTTGAATTAGCTATAAATGCTATTGAAGGTCTATTTTCCGCTCATGGTAAGCACGATATCTATTTATTTACTGAAATGTTTATTACTGGATATCCACCTGAAGACTTAATACTCAGAGATGATTTACTCAATTCTGCATACGATGCCATCAAGGAACTCAGTCTGTTAAAACCTGAAAGTTATATTGTTATTGGATATCCAAAGAAAGAGGGAGATTCTGTATATAATTGCGCCGGTGTGCTGCATGACAATTCGATAATTCTTGAATATAGAAAACAAGAACTTCCAAACTATGAAGTTTTTGATGAAAAAAGATATTTTGTTCCTGGAACTGACTCGGGTATTTTTGAAGTTAATCAAACCAAAGTTGCTCTTACAGTTTGTGAAGATATTTGGCATAACAAGGCAATAGATCAAGCTTTTGAAGGAGGAGCAAATTTAATTTTAAATATAAATGCTTCACCTTTTCATTTACAAAAAATCTCTGAGAGAAAAGATCTAATTTCTGGTCATGCGTCAAAATATAATTTGCCCATCATTTATGCTAATCAGGTAGGGGGACAAGATGAGCTTGTTTTTGATGGCACATCCATGGTCATGGATAGTCAAGGAGATCAGGTCATGGAACTTTCAAAATTCCAAGCAGATAAAAAAACAATAGAGTTTTTTAGTGAGGACGGTACTGACTTGAAAGTACTAAATAAAGAAGAAATTCCTGCTGAAAATGAAATATCAGATGTATACGAAGCTCTTGTTCTAGGAGCTAGAGATTACATTCTTAAGAATAATTTTCCAGGAGTGCTCATAGGTTCATCTGGTGGAATAGACTCTGCCCTGACTGCAGCAATTGCTGCAGATGCTATAGGTCCAGAGAAAGTAAGAACTTTCATGATGCCATTCAAGTTTACTTCAGAAATGAGTGTTGAAGATGCAAATAAATTAGCTGAAAATCTTGGAATTAAGCATGCTGTGTTGCCAATTGGTGATATCTATAAATCTTTTTGCAAAGAACTCGAAGAAGAATTTAAAGGACAGGATCCTGATGTAACAGAAGAAAATCTTCAATCTAGATGCCGAGGTGTTTTATTGATGGCTTTATCAAATAAATCTGGCGAATTAGTTCTGACAACAGGTAATAAAAGTGAAACAGCCGTTGGCTATTCGACCCTTTATGGAGATACAGCCGGAGGTTTTGGTGTGCTCAAGGATGTACCAAAAATTTTGGTTTATCAACTTTCTAGATATAGAAATACAGTTTCATCAGTCATCCCTGAAAGAATTATAGATAGACCTCCAAGTGCAGAACTGGCACCAGACCAACAGGATAGCGATAGCTTGCCTGATTACGAAGTATTGGACAGGATTATAGAACTGTATGTAGAGCAAGATATGAGTAGAAAAGAAATAGTGTCTGAGGGTTTTGAAGATGCTGTTGTAAAAAGAGTTATCCGATTAATAGATGTTAGTGAATATAAAAGACGTCAAGCTCCCTTGGGAGTAAAAATCACTTCAAGGGGTTTTGGCAAGGATAGGCGCTATCCTATTACAAATCGCTATTCTCAGTGACCTTCGACACTACCTTTAGTTAAATCTCAATTCATTTAACTTTTAATGTAATTATTTTTATAAGGAAATAGTAATGATTTCTGTTAATTGGCCTTTTAGACCAAATAAAACTCCTTTCTTTTATGGCTGGGTGATATGGGTATTTAGTACTTTAGGTATTCTCTTTAGCATTCCTGGCCAGACAATGGGATTGGCAGTATTCACAGATTCATTTATCGAGGTTTTGGGACTCTCTCGAACGGAATTATCTCTAGCTTATCTGCTCGGTACTATAGGGTCTTCGCTATTTCTAGCTCGTGCAGGAAGATGGTATGACCTTTACGGAGGAAGAGTGATGATCACGATTGCTTCAATAGCCCTATCTTTAATGATTGTTTACATTAGTTTTGTAGATATCTTTAGTAAGCAATTGGGTGGGTCTGTTTTTATTAGCTTTGTTCTTATAATGATAGGTTATTTCGGAGTTCGATTTTTTGGTCAAGGAATTTTAACGAGCTGTTCAAGAAATGTTCTTTTACTTTGGTTCGTTAAAAAAAGGGGGTTAGTTGGCGGTATAAGAAATGTATTTGTCAGTCTGGGTTTTTCTTTAGCTCCTTTGTTATTGGCAGGTTTAATTTCTTTCTATGGCTGGAGAGAATCTTTATGGATACTAGCTCTTTTTGGGGGAATGGGTTTCTCTTTAATGGCCTTTATTTTTATACGAGATAATCCTGAATCTTGTGGACTGAAAGCAGATGGAATCATTTCTGATTCTGATGAAGAGATTCAAGAAGAAGCAAACAGCATTACTTTAAAGATAGTTAAGCGTAATCCCGTATTTTGGATTTATTCTTTAAGTTTAAGTATGCATGCTTTATTTGGCACAGCCATTGTTTTTCATATCATTTCTATATTTGAAGAAGTAGGAAAAAGCCAGGCAGAAGCTTTTAGCTATTTCATTCCTGCAGCAATCTTTTCAACTACCTCTAATTTGATAGCAAGTTGGTTTGCCGACAAGATAAACTTAAAGCCTCTTCTTATAATCATGTTGTTATCTTTTTGTTTAGGATCTATAGGCTTCATTAATCTTGAGAATGATTGGGGATTTTGGACTTTAGCCCTGGGTTTTGGTGTCGGCGGAGGTTTATGGGGAGTTTTATCAAATTTAACTTTCATAAGATTTTTTGGGCCTAAACATCTAGGAGAGATAAGTGGTTTTAGTTCTTCTCTAACAGTTTTTGCAAGTGCAATAGGACCAGCAGCATTTAGCTTAGGTTTTGATTTCTTTGGAAATTATGCGGCTCCTGCAAAGATTTGTTTGGGTTTTTTGATTATTCTAGTTTTGGTAGCCATAATCCTGGATCAAAAAGAAATTAAGAATGAATCAATGGATGCTCTTCGTAGTTGATAATTGTATGTTTTTTTACATAATAGCTATAATACAAACCCAATAATGAGTTATTGGCATAATGGTTGAAATAAAAACCAAATCTTCTCAAGAAAAAGAGGAAAAACCCACTCCCCCTCGTCAAGAGGAGATGTTCTTAGCGACTGTAAAAGGAAAAGAAACTGTTCTTCCTGAAGATTTATACGTCCCACCTAATGCCTTAGAAATATTATTAGACAGTTTTGCTGGGCCTCTGGACTTTCTTCTCTATTTAATTAGAAAGCAAAACCTGGATATATTGGACATAAACGTAGCCAAAATTACAGAACAATATACTTCTTATATAGAGCTTATGGAGTCAATGCAGGTCGAACTGGCCGGTGATTACTTGGTCATGGCTGCATATTTGGCTGAGCTTAAATCTAGAATGCTTCTTCCTAGACCAGAAGAACAGATTGAAGAAGAGGACCCCAGAGCAGAGTTGATTAAAAGACTTCAAGAATATCAACGTTATAAAGAGGCAGCAGAAAAAATTGATACTATTCCAAGATTAGATAGAGAAATATTTGCAGCTCACGCTAAATTACCAGAATTTTCTCTAGATACACCTTTAATTGATGTTCCACTGGAAGAACTAACCATTGCTCTTTCAGAGGTCATGAGAAGGGCAGAGCAATCGCAAGCACACCTAATTAATTTTGAAGAGTTGTCGACTCGTGAAAGAATGAGTCAAATCCTTGAGAGAATGAAAAGTGAATCATTTATAGAATTTACTTCGTTATTTAAACCAGAAGAAGGAAAAATTGGCGTTGTGGTAACATTCTTAGCTATATTAGAATTATTAAAAGATTCTCTTATAGAAATTGTTCAATCAGAAGAGTTTGGTCCAATACATATTAAAGGAATTGAAGAGGTGCATTAATGGAAAATAAATTAAGCGAAATTTTAGAAGCCTTACTTCTTTCTGCCTCTAGGCCAATCAATATCGATGATATGGCCAGAGTATTTGAAGAGCCAAAGCCTTCAAAAGATGAAATAAGAAATGCCCTTAATGAAATTGATGAAAATTGTATGGAAAGAGGAATCGAACTCAAGAGAATAGCCAGTGGCTATCGATTGCAAGTAAAGCAATCTCTATCTGAATATGTAGCTAAACTATGGGAAGAGAAACCTCAAAGATTTTCTAAAGCAACTCTTGAAACTCTATCTTTGATTGCTTACAAGCAACCTATTACAAGAGGCGAAATTGAAGAAATAAGAGGAGTGACCGTAGGTACACAGTTGATGAGAGGTCTTATGGAAAGAGGCTGGGTAAAAATTGTTGGTCAGAGAGATGTTCCTGGGAAGCCATCACTGTACTCAACTACCAAGGAATTCTTAGACTATTTTGGATTACAGCATCTCAGGGAACTGCCCGAGCTTCCTTCGCTGCCTGATTTAGAGTCAATAGAATTGGAATTACCGATTGAAGAGCCAGAAATTTCTGCTGAAAATTCACAAACCTTAAATTAATTCTTGAAAGCAAGAATACATAAGATTCTGGCCGACCACGGGATCGGCTCAAGAAGGGGAATAGAAAAACTTATTACCCAAAAAAAAGTGACCGTGAATGGCACCCTTGCCTCCATAGGACAGTTTGTTTCTGAGAGAGACATATTTGAGATTGATGGTAAAACAATAAAGCTTTCTAAAAAGGATCCAACTAAAAAAAGAATCCTCATGTACAACAAGAAAGTGGGAGAGATATCGTCACGGAATGATCCTGATCATAAAAAAACTATTTTTGATTCCTTACCCAGACTAAGGTCTGGTCGATGGGTCTCAATTGGAAGACTAGATATCAATACTTCAGGATTAATTTTATTTACGAATGATGGAACTTTGGCAAATAAATTAATGCATCCCTCTTCAAATATTGAAAGAGAATATGTAGCTAGAGTGCATGGGCATGTCACAGAAAATATAGTAGATAACCTCATGGAAGGAGTGGAACTTGAAGACGGTTTTGCTAAATTTACAGACGTGCAAGGTGGTAGGAAGGGCAATACAAATCAATGGTTTGCGATGGTCTTAATGGAAGGAAGATCAAGAGAGGTGAGAAGGCTTTGGGAAAGCCAGGGGTTAGAAATTTCTCGTTTAAAGAGAGTCAGATATGGAAACTTATTTTTACCAGCTCATCTGAAGCAAGGAGCTTTTAAAGAACTGACTAAGGGAGAAATTAACGCTCTTGAGCGTCAATAGATTGCCCATTTACTCCCAGACTATCATCACTCATTAAGTATAAGTAAAGCTTCATGATTTCTGCAGGCAGCGGGTTTTTTTCAGGATCTTCAGCTGGGTAGGCAGACTCCCTCATTTCAGTCCTTACAGGACCTGGATTGATGCAATTAACCCTAATATTTGAAGTGTTCTCTAGTTCTTCAGATAATATTTGCATCATACCTTCAGTAGCAAATTTACTAATGGAGTAAGCACCCCAGTAGGCTTTACCCACTCTACCCACACCAGATGAAGTGAATATGATTGAGCCATTTTTTGACTCCCTCATTAAGGGCATTAAATGCTTAGTGAGAAGGAAACTAGAATCAAGATTAATTTTCAGCACGCGGCTCCAAGTCGAGTAATTAAATTGTTCAAGAGGTTTTTTTTCACCTAGAATTCCTGCGTTATTTAGTAGTCCATCAATCTTTGGAAATTCTGATTTAATGGCCTGTAGAATAACTTCATAATCACTTTCTTGAGCAATCTCAAAGTCTAGAGGATGAATAATTACTTCTTTTGAATATTCTGCTTTTATCTCATCAAACAGGGATTCTAGTTTATGTTGATCTTTCCCCATGAGCACTAAATTGGCTCCAAATTCTGAGAAACTCTTAGCAGCCTGTCTGCCTATACCTGAACTCGCTCCGCTAATAACTATGGTTTTATTATTTAAACTCTCAATTGAAGTAGAAATTTCATTTAGATTAAAATTCATTATTAGATAATTTTTAATATTTCTAATGGGTCATGAAATACATAATCAGCATCCCAGTTATCCACCTCATCATTTAATGGTACGTAACCATAACTAGCAGCACCAGTAGCAGTTCCAGCATTCTTTCCTGCACTGATATCTATTTGGTGATCTCCTATATAGATACTATTGACTGCCAGTGAATTAGATATATCGAGTGCACGTATTATTCCACTGGGGTCTGGTTTTCTTGCTCCGACATCATCAGGACAAATTAGAAAAGGAGTATTAAATGCAGACAGTTTATTTTCTACTATACCTTCAGCAAAACGTCTTGGTTTATTAGTCATAATTCCCCATTTAATTTGTTTGTTATTAAGTTTGCTTAAAACTTCTGCAATACCATCAAATAAAACTGTTTCATCAAGGCAACATTCTTCATAAATATTTAGTAATTCTTGTCTATGAAATTCTATTTGTTCCGGGGATTTACCTTCAGAATCTAAGGCATAAGAAGCAAGACTTGCTGCGCCTTGAGAAACTCTAGATCTAACTTCATTAAAGTCAGCCTCTTTAATGTTATACCGTTTTCTGAGAACGTTAACAGCCTTCAAAAAATCTGGAGCGGTATCCAGTAATGTCCCATCTAAGTCAAATGCAAACAACTCCAATTTATTTTAGCTCCTCTTTTTTGGCATGAACCATGTAGTTCACTTGTATATCTTTTCCAAGCCAATATTTATCTGTAATGGGGTTATAGCTAAGTCCAATTGTTTCCTTGGAAGTCAAATTAGAATTTCTTATCCAACCAGCTAGTTCAGAAGGTTTAATAAACTTTTCGTAATCATGAGTACCTTTAGGAAGTAAATTTAAGATATATTCTGCTCCAATAACTGCAAAGAGGTAAGATCTTGGGTTTCTATTGATTGTTGAAAAAAATATATCACCATTATCTTTTAATATATCTGAGCATGTTTCAATGATTGCACCCGGCGATGGGACATGTTCTAACATTTCAAGGCAAGTTATCACATCAAACATTTCGTTAGGATTGTTTTTTGTAAATTGTTCGATAGTAGTTTGAATATAATTAACTTTACTATTCA
>CAJWIK010000051.1 GCA_913042105.1 uncultured Gammaproteobacteria bacterium | reverse complement strand
ATGGACTATCTCATAGATATTGAACCTGAAAGAATAAAAGAGCTAAAGCCCTCTAAGAAATTCTCATAAATATCATCAATCTTGCTGACTATATTTCTTATAAAAAAAGTAAAGCACAGCTGGTAATAACGCAGCACCAAAAAAGGCCAGTGTAGAAGAACCACTCGATAATGCGGCCGCTCCAAGTCCTGAAAAAACTACAGCTACACCTATATTCGATAAAATCATTACATAGATAAATTTCTTAAAAGGCATTTTAGTTATTCCCGCAGCCAGTGTGCTCAGCTCAGCAAAAGCTGGGACAGGTCTGGCAAGGATTAATCCCATAACATCGATATCTTTAGCGGAATTTTCTGCTCTTTCTAAATCTTCTGTGCCGACAATTTTTATAGCTAAAGGTCTTGCTGCATATCTTCCCACAAGGTAACCGAAGACTGCTCCAAAATTAAGACCTACCCAAACAACAATAGAAGCAAGAGCCCAACCTAAACTGGCACCAGCAAGTGTATTAGTTAATCCATTTGGTACCGGTAAAAATACGTCTGCTGTTAAAGCGATTATTACAACTACGGAAGTGTATAAACTGTTTTCTCCTGCCCACGATAATGCCATCTCTCCGTATCTTGAAAATGACGTCTCTAAAAATATAGCTGGCAGAATAATTGTCGTGAAAAACACTATTACAAAAGTAAGCCATTTCAATAACTTGGGCATACTAACTATTGTCTTTGATGTGTTGTTTTATTGCTGCATGCTCTTTTTCACCAAAAGTAAATTTCTTATATAGAAGATACGCTCCACAACTATAAAAGACCAATGGAACCAATCCATAGAGGCTTATTAAGGCTATCTTAACTTCCATTGTTTGAGGTTCGTTTGGGATAAATCCAGAAAACTGAAGTACAAATCCAGTCACTAAGAGCATAATTCCAGTTGCACTTTTATAAACGAAATTTAATGCAGCAAAATAAGAACCTTCTTTTCTCTCGCCAGTAAGATATTCATCATAATCAATCACATCTCCTTTTATTGATGGTCCTATCGCTCCACCACACCCGGCTGCTATTCCAGCCAGAAAAGCGCCAACAAACATAATCACTACTTTAGTGGTTACAGAATCTATGAACGGTAGAAAAAATGTAGCTCCGAAAGATATACCGGTAAAAAACATACTGAAAACCCAGAGATTTATTTTTCCAAATTTTCTCGATAAAGGTATCCAGAAAGGAACGGAAAGAGCTGAAGGCAACATATAGGCTAAAATCATTAAAGGCGCTAAGGCCGGTGTTCCAATAATATATTGAGTAACGTATAAAGTGAGCACGCCAATTACCGCGCCTCCTAAATTCTCAATGAATAAAACCAATATCAAAATCTTCGCATGTGGATTTATCCATACATCCCTAAATGCTTTAAAGGGATTTTTATTAACTCTATTTTGAAATTCAGGATTTTCATTCAATCTGGATACAGAGAAAAATATCATTATACTCATTACCGCAACAGCTAAAAAAGCTAAGTTACTAGCAAGATTTCTTATATCGCCATCAGGACTACTCTCTTCGCTAATCAACAAACTCATTGAAACTAAAGACAGGATAGAGCCAAGCGTGAATCCAATATGTCTGACCCCAAACAGTCTAGTTCTTTCATGATAATCATCAGAAAGCTCAGCCCCTAAAGCCATATGAGGGACATTGAAGAGTGTAATAGCAGAATAAAAACCCAAAATAGCAAACATCATCCAAATCTCAAGTGATTGACCTTGCAAATATTCGGGAGGTGAGAAAACTGCTAAAAAACCTAATGAAATCGGTATGAAACTAAGAAGCATCCAGGTTTTTCTTCTACCAAATTTAAATGTTGTTCTGTCGCTTAAATAGCCTGCAACAGGGTCAGAAATTGCATCCCAAATGCGTGAAATGCTAAAAATAACACCCATCACTGCAGGCGCAATAAGCAATACATCAGTTGAGAACTTCATGACATAAAGCGTCATGAGTAAATACATATAGCCGGCCCCTACTCCGGGAATGCCGTAAGCTAATGTTGTTTTTAAAGGAACCTTAGATGAAATTTTAGACAAAACTTATGGCTTTAACCTCATGAGATCATTCGTATTTCTATGATACAAAGCATCAATTATTTTTATATTTTGAACGTAACTCATTTTCTTCTCCCCAGAAACTCAGTTAGATTATATTCTCACGTATTGATATGCAAAGTTTATAAATATCTACTTGAGTATCGAAGACAATTCTTTTCTAGGATTATATGAGTGAATATTCTCAACACTGATCTTCATAGTGGCCTTTGTGACTAGATTCCTTGCGGACGCTAAAAGAGGATTAGAGATATGATTAAAGAGTCCTTGAAGTTTAGACCTTTTTTGCATCCACTTAGCCCTCTTATTCCTTAACTGGTCATAAGCGCTAAGAGCCTTATCGAGATCTTCTATCTCGCCAAGAAGAACCATCAAGCAATAGGCATCTTCTATCGCGAGGCATCCGCCCTGTCCTAGAAATGGGACCATTGGATGTGCGGCATCTCCCAGCAAGACACACTTACCTTGATGCAAAGTGCTAGGCAAAGGTCTGTCAAATATACCCCATTTGTAAAGCTTTTCAGTTGAGTTGAGCATTAAAAGTAACTCTTCATTCCATCCCTGGAAACACTTAAGAAAATCAGATTTATTGCCTTCTACTTTCCATGATTCTTCAGCCCAAGATCGATTATGTTCAATCGCAACAAAGTTGATCAGTCCTTCTCGTCCAGTAGGATAATGCACGCAATGCCCTCCAGGTCCGTGATAGACATTCACTTTCTCACTTCCTTCAAATTGTGGAAGCAAGTCTGAAGTTGTCATGCCCCTCCAAGCTACGTAGTTGGTGAATTGGGGTTCTTGATTATCAAAATGTTCTTTTCTGAAGGAAGACTTAATTCCGTCACTTAACAGAACTAATTCATAGGTATTGATGTTTTCATCGGAGATTTGGATTGCTCCTGAAGAAGGATTGATTGATTGCACTTCAGTGCCATAATGAATCTTGCCACCAATTTCTTCGAAACTTTGGGCCAATTGCTCTACAAGGTCTCTTCTATCCAGAGTAATAAAACTCTCATCAAATTTCATTGCACTAATGACATTGGCGTTTTTATAGTCGCGAATGTATGAAGCCATAGGAAAATAACCTTTTTTAGATAGTAACTCCATCAATCCAAGTTCTTTCAGTAACGATGTGGCATTCCTAGAAAGAGTAATTCCTGCACCAAATTCTGTTACGGATTGAGATCTTTCAAATATATCTACTTCTAACCCAATTTTCTGTAATGCATACCCGGCCGTTAGACCAGATATTCCAGCGCCTACTACTGCAACACGCTTCAACACTAGATTGCCTTAGTTTGAATTAGATTTTTTTTCGCCCTTTCCTTTCTACGCGTCTTGTCGTTAACCTGCCCTACTAACTGGCCACAGGCTGCCATGATGTCATCCCCTCTAGTAGATCTGATGGTAGTTATATACCCTTGCTCTTGGAGATATTGTTGAAATCTTTTTACTCTATTACCTGAGGGTTTCAAGTAGTCAGATCCCTCAAAGGCATTAAAGGGAATTAAATTTATCTTGCTAGGCAATTGCTTTAATAACTCGCCCAACTCCTTGGCGTGAGATAGCTCGTCATTAATACCGTCTATAAGAATGTACTCAATCGTTGTTACTCTCTTATCGTCACAGGAATCTACATAACGCTTAACAGAATCTAAGAGCTGTTGAATAGGATACTTTTTATTAATAGGTACCAGCTCATTTCTTAACTCGTCATTTGGGGCATGTAAGGAAATGGTTAAAGCCACATCACTGACCTTACTCAGTTCATCTATCTTAGGAACGATACCTGAAGTACTTAAGGTAACTTTTCTTTTGGATAGGCCATACGCATTATCATCTGTCATTAAATTCATAGCATTCACAACAGGTTCAAAATTTAAAAGGGGCTCGCCCATACCCATCATTACTACATTGGTGATATGTCTAGAATTTGGCTCTCTTGGCAGACCAAATGAATTTGCAGCTACCCAGACTTGGCCTATGATTTCGTCTAGATTCAAATTTCTTGAGAAACCCTGCTTGCCTGTAGCGCAGAAACTACAATCTACTGCACACCCAACTTGAGAAGATACGCACAAAGTAGCCCTATTTTTTTCAGGTATAAGGACCATTTCGATTAGATCCTTTTCGCCAACCTTGATAACCCATTTTTTTGTTCCGTCTTTAGAAAGTTTTTCATAAACAACATCTGGAGCTCGAATTTCACAGTTTTCTTCCAATTTTTCTCTTAATTGCTTAGATAAATCTGTCATCAAGGAAATATCTGCGACACCTCTTTGATGTACCCATTTTATGATCTGAGTGGCGCGAAAAGGTTTTTCGCCAATTGAAATAAAAAAGTCTTCTAATTGCTTTTTACTGAGGCCTAAAAGGTTAGTCTTTGATTTGATTGTTTTGATATTCATTCTGCCAGCCAAAACCCATAATACAGCAGGTATATAAGGAAAAAAATAAAGTTAAGACCTTCTCTTGTTCTTGGAAGAACTATTTTTGTTTCTTTTTTTGTTCCAAGAGGGCCTGCCTTTGGAAGATCTAGTTTTTTCACCACCCTTAGCGCCCGAAGACCGTCTTCTATTGTTGCCTTTAGATTTAGGAGGTTCGGTACTTAAGTTTTGTGTTGGCTCAAAACCCTCTATAGTTTCTCTCGGAATTGGAGATTTCAATAGCTTTTCTATATCAAATAGTAATTTGTGCTCATCGGCACTCACTAAAGATATAGCCTTACCCTCCTTTCCTGCCCTTGCCGTTCTACCGATTCTATGAATATAGTCCTCTGGTACATAAGGTAAATCAAAGTTAACAACCTGCGGTAACAAATTGATATCTATACCTCTAGCAGCAATATCAGTGGCAACTAAAACCTGAGTCTTTGAATCTTTAAAATCCTTAAGTGCTCTAGTTCTTTGCGCCTGAGATTTATTGCCATGAAATGCATCTGCATCAATTCCTTCTTTATTCAGTTGTTGAGCTAACTTATTAGCGCCATGCTTGGTTCTGGAAAAAACGAGAACTTGAAACCAGCCCTCCTCTTTAATGCAGTGGGCAAGTAATTCCCTCTTTCTGGATTGATCTACAGGATAAACAACTTGAGTAACTTTATCGGCAGTAGAATTATTGGATCTAACTTGAATTCTTTTTGGCGAATTCAAAAGGCTATCAGCTAAAGATTTTATTTCCTTTGGGAAAGTAGCCGAAAACAAGAGATTTTGTTTTTCATCTGGCAGGTAATTTAAAATCTTTTTAATATCTCTTATAAATCCCATATCTAACATTCTGTCAGCTTCATCTAAAACAAAAGTTTCTAATTCAGAAAGGTTTAATGTTTTCTGATTTAAGTGATCCAGCAGTCTTCCGGGTGTGGCAACAACGATATCAACTCCTTTCCTGAGCTTGTCTATTTGGGTGTTAATACTGACACCGCCATAAAGAGTAGAGGTCTTAAATCTCAGGTTACTGCCGTAATCTCTGAAACTTTCACCAACCTGAGAAGCCAGCTCTCTAGTTGGAACAAGAACCAACACACGAACTCTTCTTCTTTTAGATTCAGCATTTTGCAATCTATTAAGAAGAGGTAGGGCAAAAGCTGCCGTTTTGCCAGTGCCTGTTTGCGCACCTGCCAAGATATCATGCCCTTTAAGGATTTCTGGAATAGCCTGTTCCTGAATTTCAGATGGCTTGCTGTAGCCTTTTTCTTGAATTGATTTTAAGAGAGCTGCAGATAAACCTAGATTGTTGAATGACATAATGCTGTATTAGTTGGCGTTTAAGATAAAAATTAACCAACTTTTTTTACTCTATCTCAAGTAAGAGTGTGGGTTTATAAGAAATGCGCTCGCAGTATACTCTTTTAAATAAAATTAGCGCATTTATATTGAGCAGAAAGGATTCTCTGCATAGAAACTAAGATTCTAGGCCTTCAAGTCCTTTTTTTGCATTTCGTATGCGAAGCCAAAATTGAGAAAGAATCACAAGATTGATCACTCCCATTATTCCAGCAAATGTAAATGCCCAGGAATAATCTCCATAAATATCAAAGAAATAACCTCCTAAGAATCCGCCCAAGCCCATGCCAATCCATCCAAAGAAGGAGGTTAAGCTCATGGCTCTTGCGCCATATTTCGCAGAGACCATCATCCTAGTACAGACTAAAATACTGGACATAACACCTGAATAGGTAAACCCAAAGAATGCTGCCAATAAATAAATGCCTGTGGGGGAGCTAAGATGAGGAAACCAAACTACAAAGACAGTTTGACCCAGTGACATCAAAATATAGCCTGGCAAAGCCCCTATTCTATCTCCAAGTATCCCGCCAAAAATTCTTCCAAATGCTCCGCAGATCATCAAAACCATTAAAACTGAGGTGGCAAATTCGAGAGTGAATCCAGCATCGGTTAATAAAGGAACTAAATGCATAATGGGAACAGACATACAGACGCAACAAAAAATTACAGCAAAGCTTATCCAGGCAACTACTTCCTTTTCTGATAGGGGGAAATCTCTAGATTCTGGTTCATCTTCGGTTCGAGCGGTGATTCTCCAGGGAGACTCTTTTATTAAAAGTGATACAGGGAAAGCAATAATGATATAAATAATAGCCAATTTAATATAAGCATCTTCCCAACCCCCACTCTCTATAAGTACTCCACTGATATGAGGTATAAATGCTTGCCCGATAGCGCCTCCAGAAGCTGCAATACCTAGCGCAAGTCCTGGATTCTCTCTAAACCAAAATCCTACATTGGCATAAAGAGGCGAAAAAAGAAGGGCGCAACCAAAAGCACCAAATAGAAAATATAAAATATAAAACTGAAGAATTGAATCTAGGCCACTTAAGGAGAATAAAGTTAGTGACATACAAACTGCACCGATAGCTCCAAACCATTTAGTCCCATATTTATCAGCTAGTTGTCCCCACATAACGCCGAAAGCTGCAGAAGCAAATGATGCAAGAGTATAAGCAAAAGATGTTTGTCCACGTGACCAGCCAAACTCTAGTGATACGGGTTTTAAGAATACTGAGATAGATGCTAGAGATCCAAAAGCTAAGCCGCTCAGTACAAACACAACAAACACCATTACCCAGCCATAATTAATGTCTCTTGATTGCAAAAAATTTTCAATGTAGCGCATAATTTTTATTGAGAAGCTCCAACTTCTATAATTCTAATGTATGTCTTTATACCTTTTATAAAGGCATCAGTTTTAATTCTTTCGTTAGTGCCATGAAAGCCTGCAAACTCTTCATTTGAAAGAGGGAATGGATTAAATCTATAAGCATCATCTGCTACTTTTCCATAATGACGGGAGTCAGAACCGGCAATCATTAGCCCAGGAGCCACAACAACATCTCCATAAATTTCTCTAACAGAACTCTCAATAACCTTATAACCGCTCGATTCCCAACTAGATACTTCACTAGCTGGTCTTCCGGAATAGTACATCTCTCTAATCTCCACATCATCACTTTCAACTAACCCACGAACATGATCAAAAACATCCTCAACAGAATTTCTAGGATGTATTCTAAAATTTACCGTTCCAACAGCTTCGATGGGTAAAACATTTGTTTTAATACTTGCAGAGAGCATTGTTGGAGCAGTAGTTGTTCTGATCATTGCATTAGTTGCAGGTATTTTAGCCAAATAAGAATCTATCAGACCGCCAAAGAGCCAACGATTTGCAAAAGCAATTTTATAAATAAAAGGCATATGCCTACTCATTTCATCGAACATCTGAAGACTTAAACCCTCCAGTTCTCCACTCATTCTATTGTCTTCCAGTTTGACAAGAGCCTTGGATAAATGACCGACTGCTGATTGAGAAGTTGGCATTGAGGAATGACCGCCTTCTGCCTTTCCAACCACCTGTAAAGTCACGCTACCTTTTTCCGCAACATTTATTGCAGCCACTAGCTTATCTACATTGGGAATAAAACCACCGAGTAAAAAAGAACCCTCATCTAGAGACCATTCGAGTTGAATTTCTCTATCTGCTAGATGTTTAGCAACTAAAGCTGCTCCATTTACTCCGCCAATTTCTTCATCGTGTCCGAAACTTAAGTAAACTGTCCTTTCGGGCTGAAAGCCTTCTTCCATAAGATAAGTCACTGCCTCTAGTATCCCAATCACGCCGCTCTTATCATCTAAAGCTCCCCTCCCCCAAATATATCCTGAATCGATTTTTCCTGAAAAGGGAGGTTCTTGCCATTTATTTTCCGTACCTGGAATGACAGGCACAACATCATAATGCCCCGTTAGTAAAATGGGCTGTAAATTAGAATCCTTACCTTCCCATCGGAATAAAAGAGTTTGATTAAACATTTCCAGGGATGTGTTCTTTGCCACCAATTTATAGCTAATTTTTATCCAATCAATAAAGTCTAAAAATTCTTTTAAATCTTTGCTCGAGGCATTCTGATTAGAAATAGTCTCAAATTCTATCGACTTTGATAAATGATTTATTGCTCGCTTCTCATCAATAGTGAAATTGATGGGTGTGGGATTCTTATCGGTTGAAGGTGTATGTAAAAAGGCATTGATTAGAATTAAAGTCATCAAAGCCAAGACGCTTATAATAATA
>CAJWIK010000050.1 GCA_913042105.1 uncultured Gammaproteobacteria bacterium | reverse complement strand
ATTAAGTGGGCTAGACAGGATTTGAACCTGTGACCTTCTGCTCCGGAGGCAGACGCTCTATCCTAGCTGAGCTACTAGCCCTTTATTGATTATATATCGATCTCAATATCTATTTTATTAATCTACTAGCCCTGATATCATCCACACCGTCAAAACATGGAGTAAACATGGCAAGTAATACTTGGCAATCAATAAACTGGAAAGATCCTTTTCTACTAGAACAACAGCTGTCAGATGATCAAAGAATGGTTAGAGATACTGCGCATCAGTTCGCACAAGAAAAGCTTTTACCTAGGGTAAGAGATGCGTTTAGAAACGAAGAGACTGACCCCAATATCTTTAAAGAAATGGGCGCAGTAGGTCTGTTAGGGTCTACTATTCAAGGTTACGACTGCCCCGGTGTTGATTATATGAGCTATGGATTGATTGCTAGAGAAGTTGAAAGAGTCGATTCAGGTTACAGATCTATGATGAGTGTTCAGTCTTCTTTGGTTATGTACCCAATTTATGCTTTTGGATCTGAAGAGCAAAGACAGAAATACTTACCTACTCTTGCAACGGGTGAAAAGATAGGATGCTTTGGATTAACCGAACCTGATTATGGTTCGGATGCCGGTGGACTAATCACAAGGGCAAAGTCAGTTGACGGCGGATATTCACTTTCTGGAGCAAAAATGTGGATATCAAACAGCCCTATTGCAGATGTTTTTGTGGTGTGGGCCAAAAATGATGAAGGGAAAATAAAGGGTTTTATATTAGAAAAAGGGATGGCAGGACTGAGCGCTCCAAAAATAGAGGGAAAACTCGCCTTAAGAGCATCTGTTACTGGTCAAATCGTCATGGAAGATGTATTTGTTGAAGAAAGCCAAATGCTACCAAATGTAGAGGGACTGAAAGGACCTTTCAGCTGTTTAAATAATGCGAGATATGGCATTGCCTGGGGTGCGCTAGGTGCTGCTGAAACCTGTTGGTTTACTGCAAGAGATTACGTCATGGATCGAAAGCAGTTTGATAAGCCTCTAGGTTCAAATCAGATTATCCAATTGAAATTAGCCGATATGCAAACCGATATTAGTATAGGCCTGCAGGGATGTTTTAGAGCTGGGCAACTAATGGATGATAATAATATTTCGCCAGAACTAATATCCCTTATCAAAAGAAACTCAACTGCAAAAGCATTGGATATCGCAAGAAAATCACGAGACATGCTTGGAGGGAATGGAATCTCAGATGAATATCCTATTATGAGGCATATGGTTAATCTGGAAGTGGTTAACACTTACGAGGGCACGAGTGATATTCATGCGTTAATTCTAGGAAGAACTCAGACAGATATACCTGCATTCTAGGCTGCTAATTCCCAAGACTCATTAAACTTAATGTTTTATAATGCAGTCCGCTCAATCTTCACCAATTATTTAGTATGAAATATTCAAAAATCTTTTTAATAATATCTGTAGGACTTATTTTTACTCTAGGTGCTTCAGAGGCAAAAAAATCAATAGAGGCCAGAATTGCTCCAGTCGGATCAGTCTGTCTAGCAGGGCAAGATTGTGGCTCATCCTCGGCACCTGCAATGGCGCCAACAGCTTCAGTATCTGACCTACCGAAAGTAGAACTCTCAGAAGGCTCTGAACATATCGTAGAAATGCTAAATTCAGGCCAAGATGGAACTATGGTTTTTGAGCCGGCAGTTCTTAAAGTATCTGTTGGAGATACAATCCACTTTAAGGCAACTAATTTATCTCATAACTCAGCTTCAATGGCAGGCATGATTCCTTCTGCTGCTACAAGTTGGGCCGGAGCCTTGAGTCAAGATATATCCGTTACTCTAGATAAAGAAGGTGTTTATGTTTACCAGTGCGATCCTCATGTGATGATGGCGATGGTCGGTGTTATTCAAGTTGGTAATGCGATTAATATGGATGATGTAAGAGAGGCTGCTGCCAATCAGAAATCATCATTTATTATGAATGGTTCAAGATTGGATCAATATCTTTCACAACTCTGATAGAGAGTTAGATAGCTTTCAACATTTCTGGTAATTTTTTCCAATCGGAGAATTCTGGAACTTTAATATCCTTTATAGGAAACTCCTCTTCGTTTTCATTGAACCATATTGCCTTGAGTCCAAAATCATAACTTGCTTTCACATCATTGACTGGATGATCCCCTATATGACATATTTCAGAACGATCTAGGCCTGTGATATCAAGCACAGCATCGAACATAGCCGGATCAGGTTTATGGGCATTTAATTCAACCGGTGACAGAATATAATCAAAGTAATGATCTATTCCAATCATCTTTAGATCAGCATTACCATTAGTCACTACGCCAAGTGAGTAGTCTTTTTTTAGTAATTCTAAAATTTCAATCACTCCGTCGTAAAAGGTCACATTATTCCTGCCCTTAAAGAATATTTCAAAGGCACTGTCTGCCATAATCTTTGAGTCATGTGCTGAGTAACCCGATCGGATGCCTGCTTCGTAAAAAATTTTTTGTCTTAACTCAGAGAGTCTATTGACTATTGTTGAATCTGATCTTAAAAGTTGATCACGTATTTCAAGTGAACTTTCTCTATCCAATGAGGTTAATGCAGCCTCATAATTTTCCTTAATCCAGGTTCTGGCATTTCTCTCAGCATCCATGATGGTTGGCATTAGCGGCCAAAATGTATCATCTAAATCGAAAGATACAGATTTAATTGTCATTCTTAGTTCCTTTTCTTGCTCTAGGGTGGGCGCTATCATAAACCTTTGAGAGGTGTTGAAAATCTAATTTTGTATAAATTTGAGTAGTAGCTATGTCTGCATGACCGAGCATTTCTTGAACGGCTCTTAAATCACCGCTAGATTCCAAAACATGACTGGCAAAGGAATGTCTAAGCATATGGGGATTGATACCTGGTAAGCCCCTTTGAGCACATAGCTTTTCAAGTCTGAGCTGAATGGACCTTGCAGAAATACGCTTGCCTTTATTATTTAAAAACATAGCTTCACTAGAAGAACTCTTTGAATGCTTTAACTCTTTTCTATGGATCAGCCAATCACGTATGGCTTGGATAGCTTTCTTCCCAACCGGAACAACCCTCATTTTATTTCCTTTCCCAGTCACCCTACATACTCTTTCTTTTAGCTCTAAGTCTTGAACATCAAGCGTACATACTTCTGATAGCCGTAATCCAGATGAATACAAAAGCTCGGCTATGGCCTTATCTCTCACCTCTATCAATCCATTAGGCTTGAAATCAAGCAACCTTTGGACCAAATCAGCATCCATTGCTTTTGGCAGTAATTGCGCTGATTTTGGTGAATTTATATTTTGGGCTGGGCTGAGTTTTATAATTCCTTCAACCAACAGATATTCAAAAAAAGACCTCGAAGTCGATAAAACTCTCTGGATACTTCTAGGACTCAGTCCTCTTCTTCTCTCAGAATTAACAAAGGTTCTTAACTCGTGTTCATTGACAGATTGCCAGTCTTCAATATCGATATTTAGGAGATATCCAGATAATTTAGTCAGATCTCTCTTATACCCGCTTATAGTATGTTTTGAATATTGTTTTACAGATTCTAAATATGAAAGGAACTCTTGAATTTCTTTCTGAAGCATTTAGAAGTTATTTCTTTCTATCAGTTTAGACAGAGCTTCAGCAATGAACCCTAGAAACAAGGAGTCATTTTCTTTTGAGTAAGTATCTTCTGACTTTGAACCTAGGGCAAGAACGCCGGGGCAATCTGAATTCTTTATAGGCACTAAGACGCAATCCACAATCTTTGCCTTTTTATCAAATATAAATGAAGATTCTTTATCATTCAAAGGGCCGCAAAATATATCTGAAGCATTATATTTACTGCCAATAACCTTATGTGCCTCTTTTGCATCTACAACTCTACCTTTGGGCAAATTTGTATTATCTTTAAAAAATAATATTTTGCATGAATCAGATTGAAAATCTTTTATGAATGTCTCTTCAGTAACAAAGACTATTTCTGTAAGGTTTTTACAGACTATAAGATCTAGGATGAGCTTTCTTGTTTTATCAAATATACCTTCATTCGTTGATGCAATTTCCAGCAGCTGAACAAGGTTTCCTGAAGTAGATTCATAATTTTTTCTAAGAATCTCAACTTGTTTTTGAATTAAAGAGACAGCGCCTCCTGTTTCATGAACGATTTCTAGTGAATTGAGTATATGAGCATTGCTGGATAAAAAATCAGGATTGAGCAATAGAAATTCTTCTACTTCCTTTGGATCAATAACTTTTTTTGGCATTAGATTGTGATTTCTCTTATTTCTAAAAATGTTGCCTCTCCTTTAGCAGAGAGCATCTTAGAATTTTCTTCATAGTCTATCAAAAGACTACCTAGTTGAAAGTTAACCTTTACTGGAGAGCAGAGTTCTCCCTTTAATATTCCTATGACTGCAGCTGCACAAGCCCCGCTGCCGCAGGCTAGTGTTTCTCCTGCTCCTCTTTCAAATACTCTAAGATTAATCTCATATTCATCAACCTTATTAGCCAGACCAAAATTTACACCATCCGGAAAGTACTCGTTGTTCTGTAAGTTCTCACCAACCTTAAGGAATTCAAAGTTGGGTTCATGAGCGCTAAAAGTTACGCCATGTGGGTTGCCTAGATCAATACAATCTAGATTGAGAGGCTCATCAAAAGATGTAAGTTCAATTTTACTGATCTTGTCGTCAATCAAAAAAGATGCTGAGAATTCTTTATCACTTATCGCTTTTAGGTGCCAAAGACCACCTTTTGTATTTACTTTTAAATCCTTGAATGGAAGAAGAGACTCATCTTGAATAAATTTAGATACACACCTCGCTCCATTGATGCAATTAGATGCAGTTGAGCCATCATTATTAAATATCTTTACGTCTAGATCATGTTCATGATTTTGTGGAGGCAACACCATAATTAACTGATCAAATTCTATATCCGTATTTTTATATAAATTAATAATATCTTCTGAATTTATACTTAGATCAGTACTTAGTGAGTCAAGGATACCAATAATATTTCCAAGACCAGAATATATGTATAAGTTAGTTACCATTAGAAGTTAAGTTTCTAGTGCGACAATATCTTCAAAACTCTCTTTGCGTTTTATTACTTGAACCTTATCTTTTGTTACAAGCAATTCGATTGGTCTTAGCCTGGAGTTATAGTTAGATGTCATGACAGAACCATAGGCTCCAACATCCATGAAAGCAACATGATCTCCGGGCATAATTTTCAAATCACGATCTTTTGCCAGCACATCTCCTGTTTCACAAACAGGCCCGGCAAGATCATACAAATCTAAATCTGTATTTTGATGATCTACTTCAATGACTTTATGCCAAGCCTCATATAAAGACGGTCTGATAAGATCATTCATGCCAGCATCAATAATGGCAAACTTTTTTTCTCCAGCTTCTTTAATATATTCAACCTTGGAAACTAAAATTCCGGCGGTTCCTATTACGGACCTGCCAGGTTCTAAAATAATTTTGAAATCTCTTTCTGACAGCAGTTCCTTAACTTTTTCTAGAAGAATTTTAGGACTACCTTCCTCTTCGTCTCTATATTGAATCCCAAGACCTCCGCCTATATCAAGGTATTCGATATTATGTCCATTCTTTGCAAGCTCGTCTGCAATCTCGATGAGATAATCCACACTCTCTAGTATTAAGTTTTCGTCTGAGATTTGTGAGCCAATATGACTGGCAACAGAAGTGAGTTTAATAGGACCATCAATCTCACATTGGGAGGAGATTTTTAAAACAGATTCTTTATCAAGACCAAATTTGGAAGTCTTGGAGCCTGTTTGGATATATTTATGTGACCCGATAGCAATATCAGGATTTACTCTTAAAGCGCAATTAACCTTTTTATTTAGCTTCTTTGAAACTTCAAGAATTCTCTCGAATTCTCCATACGATTCAATATTGATAGATAAAATATCATTTTCAATAGCTAATGTAATTTCTTCTTCTGTTTTTGCCACGCCAGAAAATACAATTTTATTTTTATCGGCCCCAGCAAGAAGACATCTTTTAAGCTCATTCCCAGATACAACATCAAAGCCAGAACCAAGATCGGATAATAATTTTAATATATGTAGGTTGGAGTTCGCTTTAACTGCATAGCATATTAGGTCACCCTCCCTTATTTCACTTTGGTAGGATTGAAAATTATCGTTTATAGCCTTTGAAGAATATATAAAAGCAGGAGAGCCATATTCTTTTGTTATTTGAATGACAGGGATATCTTCAACATAAAGCTGGTTATCTTTTGTATCAATAGCTTTCATTGATGTATACCTGTTCCATGGAATTATCTGGCAATACCAAAGGCACCTTATTTCCGCATGACATTAAATGAATAACAAACATTAAGAGCAATATTCTGGACATAGAAATCATAATGCTCTTTTTAAGATTGATTTTTTAGCAGAATTTATTTCTTTTTTAACCTGTGAAGGAGCAGTACCCCCAGTTTGTTTTCTTGATTTAATGGTGATCTCAGGATCTAAATAAGCACTAACATCTTCTTCAATCAGTTTAGAGAATTTTCTTAGATCTTTAATTCCCAATTCATATATTTGCTTATCTTTAGATTCAGCGGAGGCTACTATTTTCCCTACTACTTCATGTGCTTGTCTAAAGGGCATATTTTTTTCAACTAGATAATCCGCAAGATCCGTCGCAGTTATTTGTCCTTTAAAACAATCTTGCTTCATTTTCTCCACATTAGGCTTCATACCATCAATGACAATACCGAGTAAGGCTAAGCTATTTTCAGAAAAATCTAAGCTATCAAAGATGTATGCTTTATCTTCTTGCATATCTCTGTTGTAAGTTAAAGGAAGGTTCTTCATCAAAGACAGTAAGCCCATTAGATTTGCTATAGTTTTTGATGTACCTCCTCTGATAAGCTCTGCCATATCAGGATTTTTCTTCTGAGGCATTATTGAAGAACCTGTACAGACGTCATCGGACAACTCAAGGTAATCAAATTGTTTAGACGACCAAATAATGATTTCTTCACATATTCTTGATAAGTGAATTCCAATAATAGAAAGTGAAGAGGCTAGCTCTAATACAAAATCTCTATCGCTTACAGCATCCATAGAATTTCTACTTATTTCACTAAAGCCCAGTTTTTTTGCTAGAAATTTTCTATCAATATTAAATCTAGTGCCAGATAGTGCAGCTGAACCTAAAGGCATAACGTCCATTCTCTTTTTTGTATCAATTAATCTAGAGTAATCTCTTGAAAGCATTTCATACCAGGCCATCAGATGATGGCCTAAAGTTACTGGTTGCGCTATCTGTAGGTGTGTAAAACCTGGAAGCAGCACATCATAATTCTTGTCAGCTTGTTCAAGGATGGACTTTTGCAAAGAGGTGATGGTTTGCAATATTTCATCAATTCTTATCTTCAAAAATAGTCTTAAATCTGTTGCAACCTGATCATTTCTAGATCTGCCCGTATGGAGTTTTTTTGCTGATGCACCTGCAATTTCTGCAAGTCTAGACTCAATATTCATATGCACATCTTCAAGAGCAGGGTCCCAGTTAAACCTATCCTCTCTTATTTCGAGCAAGATTTTATTGAGCCCTTTTTTTATTTTTGATAAGTCTTTTGCATTTATGACTTTAGCTTCTTTTAGAATTTCTGCGTAAGCTATAGATCCTTTGATATCTACTTCAAACAAGTTTTTATCTACATCTACAGAAGAAGAAAAAGACTGAGCAAGATCACTTGCACCTGTTTTAAATCTTCCACCCCACAAAGGATTAACTTTCTTTTTCATTGTAGCCATAAGCTTAATCTATCAGATTTATAATCTGATTTGTTGGGTTCAGCTGATTAATAGTGTAGAAATGGATTCCTGGAGCGCCATTGTCTAATAACGTTTGTGTTAACGATGCAATGTATTCAACACCAAATTTCTTAAGATCATCTTCTGTATCAAATTTTTCTAGTTTATCAATCAACGTACTTGGTACCTTTGCACCACAGTTTCTGGCCATTCTCATCAACCCATCTTTGCTCATGATTGGCATAATACCCGGAGTAATTGGTTGCTCTACTCCTAATTTTGCACAGTTTTCTACAAACCTAAAATAAACATCTGCATCAAAAAAGAATTGTGTGACCGCACCCTTTGCTCCTGCAGAAAATTTATCGCAAAAATACTTTAGATCATCTTCTGGACTTTTGGCTTCGGGGTGTGTTTCTGGATAAGCCCCAACTTCTATATCAAAATAGTTATCAAATTTGTTCTGTATAAACTCTATTAAATGAATTGCGTAAGGGAAGTCCCCTTTAGATCCATAGCCTGAGGGAAGGTCTCCTCTTAGAACAACAAGTCTTTTAAAGCCATACTCTTTATATGCCTGGAGAGCTAAGGCAATGGATTCTTTGTTGGAACCTATTCCAGAAATATGAGGCGCAACAGGTACTTTTGTAGAATCAAATAAAGATTTACAAGTGTCTAATGTGCCTTGTTGAGTTGATCCTCCTGCGCCAAAAGTAACAGAAAAGTATTCTGCAGGTACAGTTTCAAGTTTTTGAGCTAGAGAGGTTAAATTTTCTAGACCTGAATCTGTCTTTGGTGGGAAAAACTCAAAACTAAATGTTTTGGAGTTTTTAGCCATAAAGTCCTCAACTAATATTTATAAATTTCTGATTTAAAAGGACCTTCTTCCGGTACATTTAAATAGTCTGCTTGCTC
>CAJWIK010000049.1 GCA_913042105.1 uncultured Gammaproteobacteria bacterium | reverse complement strand
GATGATGAATATGGAGGAGATTTAGAAGGTCGCTCACGCTTATTAAAAGAAATTATTGATGGTATTAGATCTGAGTGTTCTAGTGACTTCATGTTGGGTGTTAGACTTTCTTCAGAAAGATTTGGTATTAAACTAGGTGAATCTAAACAACTTGCGGAAGAACTAATGTTATGTGGAAAACTAGATTTTCTAGATATGTCTTTATGGAATTGTTTTCAAGAACCGCAAGAGGATGAATTCAAAGGCAAAACGTTGCTGCAGCATTTTTCTGAGCTTCAGAAAGGAAATACTCGATTGGGCGTGGCTGGAAATATAAGAACGCCACAAGATGCAACAAAAGCTATGGAAGCAAATATAGATTGGGTCATGCTTGGTAGGGCAGCCATACTTAACCATAACTTTCCTGAGCTATATGCTGCAGACTCAGAATTTGAGCCCCCTACAATACCCGTCAGTGCTGATTATTTAGCTAAAGAAGGGTTATCCCCAAAATTTATTACATATATGACAAATTGGGGATTTGTAGAAGGCCATGACGATAAAATGAAAGCAGCTCTAAAGAAAGCTTAGCCTAGAAAGCTATCGTCTTTTTCTAACATCAAATCGTAAATAGGTTGGTAACTCATCCACATTCCTATGGGTGAGCCAACTTGGCCTTTAGTGAGTTCTGCTACTTCATCAGATATTCTTTCCATCTGACCAACAGTTTCGGCGAGTAATTGTGATTGGCAACATCTATCCATCGAAAGAAATCCCCAAGCTGCTTCGTCTACTGTTTTTCCTGTAGTGAGAAGGCCATGATTTTTTAGAATAGCAGCTTTCTTATCTCCTAAAGCTTCTGAAATTCTATCGCCTTCACTTGTGTCTAATACCACTCCTGTGAAGTCATCAAAAAGGACATGATTGTCATAAAAAGCACAAGAATCTTGAGTGATGGGTTCAAGTAACCTGCCCATTGAAGAAAACGTTTTTCCATACATTGAATGAGAATGTGCTGCAGCATTTAAGTCTGGATGATTCATATGCAGTCTAGAATGGATTGCAAATGCCGCATTATTTATCGGTCTTTCACCGATCACAATATCTCCTTCATGACTGACTAAAAGTAAATCAGAAACTTTCATTTGACCAAAATGCACACCAAACGGATTGACCCAAAAGTGATCTTTATATTCCGGGTCCCTCAGAGTGATGTGACCCGCAAGACCTTCATCAAATCCAAAGTGAGCAAACATGCGAAAAGCACTTGCTAGGCGCTCTAGACCATGCCTTCTTTCTTCATCCATTGAACTAAATTCAGGTGGGTTTAGACTGCCCTTGTTTCTTTGTTCAGTTTTCCCTTTGGTGACATCAATTCCTTGCATTTTCTCTCCAGTAAAAGATACGTAATAAATTCAGCTAAATAATCTAGCATATTTGGTAAAATATATCCCATTCAACACAAAATATAAAATTTAAATGGCAACAAAAAATTACAGAATTGAAAAAGACAGCTTAGGCGAAGTAAAAGTTCCAAAAAAAGCTCTCTGGGGAGCCCAAACACAAAGGGCTGTAAATAATTTCCCTATCAGTGGAATTAAGATGGACTTCCCTTTTACTAAGTCCTTTGTGAATTCATTGGGTTTAATAAAAGATGCAGCAGCTAGGGCTAATTCGAAGCTGAAACTTCTCCCAATGAGTAAAGCTAAAGCTATATCGAAAGCAGCAAAAGAAGTCTGGCAAGAAAAACATCATCACGAATTTCCTATAGATGTTTTCCAAACAGGTTCAGGTACAAGTTCAAATATGAATGCCAATGAAGTGATTGCTCATTTAGCGTCTAAGAATTCTAAGCTCGACATTGGACCAAATGATGATGTCAATATGAGTCAAAGTAGTAATGATGTCATTCCAACTGCCATAAAAGTTTCTGCCCACATGGATTTAACTCAGAAGCTATATCCAACATTAGATAAATTAATTTTAGAGATAGAAAAGAAAGCTGAAGGTTTAGAGGGAGTGGCTAAAACTGGAAGAACTCACTTAATGGACGCTATGCCGGTAGACTTTTCAGATGAACTTCTGGCCTGGTCAAGCCAGCTTAGAGCTTCGCGTAAAATGCTTGGTGTCATTGAAGAGAGATTCTTGGAACTTCCTCAGGGCGGTACTGCAGTAGGGAGTGGGATCAATGCCCATAAACAGTTTGCGAAGATATTTGCACAAGAATTGACGAAACTATCTGGTAGTAACTGCAAGTGTGTTCCTAGCTCAAATTTCTTTCATGAGTTAAGCGCACAGGACTGTTCTGTTCAATTGTCTGGTGAATTAAAAAATCTTGCTGTCATCCTGATGAAGATTTCAAATGATCTTAGATGGATGAATAGCGGTCCTTTAGCGGGATTGTCTGAAATAGAGTTGCAAGCATTACAGCCCGGAAGCAGCATCATGCCCGGAAAAGTAAATCCTGTTATTCCTGAAGCAGTAACAATGGTTTCTGCAGACGTCATTGGAAATGATGTCTCAATAACAGTTGCTGCTCAAGCTGGAAATTTTCAATTGAATGTGATGCTGCCAGTAATAGCTTATAACCTGTTAAAAAGTATTAATCTTCTATCGGGTGCAATGGATGTCTTGGCAAATAAAGCCATCAAAACATTCAAGGTAAATAAAGAAAATCTAGAAGCTTCATTATCTAGGAATCCAATATTAGTGACTGCTCTTAATCCTATTATCGGGTATGAAAAGGCAGCTGAGATTGCCAAGAAAGCTTATAAGCTTGGTAAGCCAATCATTGAGGTTGCCAGTGAAGAAACTGATTTGAGCGTAGCACAACTCAAAAAACTCCTTAATCCATCTAAACTTACTAAAGGAGGTATTAGTAAATAATCATGGAAGAATTATTAAAACAAAAATGTGTAGCCTGCAGGGCTGATGCTCCTAGAGTTACTGATGATGAATTACCTGATCTCATTAAGCAGATACCTGATTGGCAACCCATCACAAAAGATTCTATCCTGATGCTAAATCGTGTATTTAAATTTGATGACTATGCGCAGTCGCTCGAATTTACCAAAAAAGTTGCAGCACTAGCAGAAGAAGAAGATCATCATCCAGCCATTCTTTTAGAGTGGGGAAGAGTTGAAATTACTTGGTGGAGCCATAAAATTAATGGCCTACATAAAAATGATTTTATTGCAGCTGCCAAGACAGACGCATTAAATTCATAAAAATAAAGGTTCTATAAACCTATAGAATCATCTAATATCGTCGCTTTTTTATAATTAGAAGATGGAACTTATTCATACAAATCCCGATTGGTTTAATGATGCGCTCAATAAAGAGCATCAAAGCAAGTCCGTTGAGGTCAACGGTGCAAGAATTGAATACATGGAATGGGGTAACCCAGAAAACCAAAGTGTCATTATGTTGCACGGAACAAATGCTCATGCGCATTGGTTTAAATTTATAGGTGCCATGCTTTCAGATAAATATCATTTTGTTGTAATGAGCTTTTCTGGAATGGGAGGAAGTGACTGGAGATCCTTTTATACCAGAGACACGTTCGTTGAAGATGTTTGGGGCGTCGTTAATGATGCAGGAATGGATAACCCAATTATTGTTGGCCATAGTTTTGGTGGCATGGTTTCTTTGATAACAGCCTCTAAGCATAGCCAAGATATGTCAGGACTCTTATTGGTTGATTTTGTTGTTTACAAACCAGATGAACATCATGAATGGTATGCAGATAGGACTCCTGCACGTCCTCCACGCATTGTTGAGCATAAAGAAGATTTATTAAAACGTTTCAGACTTATGCCACCTCAAGCTTGCGTCAATCAATTTTTAGTAGATTACATAGCTGATCATTCCACCAGACAAACCGAAACAGGGTGGGCTTGGACATTTGATCCTGGTGCATATGATGGCCTTGTAATTGGTTCGGACCATTCTGAAATACTAAATAGTCTTAATTGTCCCGTCGGATTCTACTACGGAGAACATACGGTTGAGTTTAATGCTAGGTCTGGTGTGAAGGGTATGGCAGATCTTTTGCCTGAGGGCTCTCCTATCTTGGGATTAAAAGATGCTCAACATCATCTCATGCTTGATCAGCCGCTTCCGTTTATCGAGAACTTAGATCAATTGATTCAGGAATTACTTACTAAGTCTTCTTGAGGCTTCTTCATTAACCATATTATAAATATGGCTAAGACCACCATAACAGTAAGCATTAAGAAAGCATTGTCGTAGTTTCCGTAATATTGAAAAATCAAGGCAACTCCTGGAGTTCCAATAGCTTGAAATAAGAATATAAATGGTTGTGACAATCCTCTTGATGTCCCGAAACTTTTTGGGGTAAATGTATTTCTAAAAAGAATATTACTCATGGGAAGTCCGGCCCCTCCACCAAATCCAAACAAAGCTATAACAAAAGCTAATTGTGTAGGAGTTTGAGTTGTTGTTATTAACAGAAGACCTATGGCCTGTAAGACCAGAGAAATAGAAACAGCCATTCTTGGATCAAGCTTCTTCTCAACCAACCACCCAAAGACAACCTTACTCAACATAGCTGGAATTGCATACATGCCAAAAATAAATGCTGCTTGATCTGCCCAGCCTCTTTCAGAAGCATAGAAAGTTAGATGAGCCAGAATCGCCATCATGGATGAAAATTGCAGAGAAAATACTGCCGTTAAAATCCAAAAATTTCTATTTTTTAATAGATCTTTAATTTCCCATTCCACGCCACTATTTTCATCTAGTTGAGTCTCATCTTTGTCTAAACCGCCATCAACTTCCTGCCCCACGTCTGCAGGTTTATCTATAATCACTAAATAAATGAATGGAGTGATAATCACTAAAAGGAATATACCAAAAACCAAGTAGACTTCTCTCCACTCTAAAAGTAAAACATCCATTAAAAAGTACTGAATAAAGTTAGGGAATATAAAGCCAGCAAAAGATACTCCTACTGCGGCTATACCTAGAGCTCTACCAGCTTGTTTTTCAAACCAAGAAGAAACTAATTTTGAGGTTGCCAGATTTCCCATCAAAGTAGCTCCAAGAGCAATTGGTAATCCATAGATAACAATAAAGGTGAAATAATTCACTGAAAAATAAAGCCCAATTAAGCTTAGAGAATAAATGAAACCTCCCAAGACAATTATCTTTTTGACAGAGTATTTGTCTAGAAGCCTTCCTACTATCGGAAAAAATATAGCTGAGCACATCATAAAGATCGGGATGCTTAAGGTTGTTACAAACCTTGAAAGATTTAGCTCTTTTTCTAAATGCAGTTGTATGACCGGGTAAGACTGGAAGGCAAATCCAACTGCAAAGAAATCTATAGCTATTGCTATAGCCACCATTCGCCATCCAAAGAAAGTATTCATATAGTTCCTAGAAGTCTTAGGTTTATTTTAATTTAGGGCAGAAAGAGCGTGTTCAGTTAAGTCCCAAAGTTTAGCCGCTTCATCAGTATCAACTGCCCAATCAGCTACTCCGACATAACGCGCCATAGGCCCATCTTCTTGCCTAACAGCAACATCACAGTTTTCACAGTAAACTCCACTTACTTCGTCAAGCATTGGACTGGTAGCACACCAAAGGCTTGTTGATGCACCTTGAGTTGGTGATTTAAAGTTTGCAGCTGCCATTTCTGAAAGTTCTCCATCTTCTCCCAGCCAACCTAGAGCTATCATCTCTTCTTTTTCTAAGTGTCGTTGAAGGGGAGTGAAGATTCCTCCTGGATGAACAGAGTAAGTTTTTATATTTTCATCTTTCATTCTCTCGTTTATCTCAACGGCTAATAAGCTAGCAGCTGTTTTGGATTGACCATAAGCCTTCCATTTATCATAAGAGTTTTCAAAATGGACATCATCCCATTGAATGCCAGAGAGTTTATGACCTGTTGACGAAAGTGTAACTATCCTAGCCTCAGAAGATTTCATCAGGGCAGGAAGTAATCCTTTGGTGATCATGAAGTGACCTATGTGGTTGACGGCAAATTGGAGATCCCATCCTTCTTTAGTTGGCATTTGAGGACAGGCCATTACGGCGGCATTGTTTATAAGGATGTCCAAACTCATTCCTGAATCTATAAATCCATCTACAAAACTTTGAGCAGAACTTGGATCTGCTAAGTCTAGATCTAATATATCTTCACTATCTACTATTCCAGACAACTCAGACGCCGCTACATCCTTTCTTCTGGCTGGAACTAACACTCTTGCTCCTGCTTCTTTGAGGGCTCTAGTCGTTTCTAGTCCTATTCCAGAATAACCACCGGTAACCATTGCAACTTTTCCTCCAAGATCTATGTCTTTCAACACTTCTGCGGGTTCACTTTTAGCCCCAAATCCTGAATCTATAGGTTTTTGCTGTTCTGAAATCATATTGCCTCTTTTTTTTGACACTATACATTAGATCAATCAATTCTTAGTCTTAAGCGTGAAAATTAAATCAGTTTCTGTATAATTCAAAAATGTTGCGTATCGTAGACCAAGCTCTCACTTTCGATGATGTCCTTTTAGTGCCTGATCATTCAGACATTCTTCCAAAAGATGTTGATTTAAAGACCCGTTTAACTCAAAACCTTACTCTCAATATTCCTCTGTTATCTGCAGCAATGGATACTGTCACTGAATCTCGTATGGGAATTGCATTAAGTGAACTAGGTGGAATAGGAATTATTCACAAGAATCTTTCAATTCAAGCTCAAGCAGCAGAAGTTAGAAAAGTTAAAAAATATGAGAGTGGGATTGTCAGAGATCCGATAACCATAAGATCTGATAATGAGGTCGGTGACTTAATACAACTTACTAACGAGTTAAATATATCAGGAATGCCGGTTGTAGATAATGAAGAACTTGTTGGAATTGTTACTAGTAGAGATTTTAGATATCAAGAAAACCATTCTATAAAAGTGTCAGAAATCATGACGCCCAAAGAAAGACTAATTACTGCAAAAGAAGGAGAGAGCCCTGACGTAATAAAAAGGCTCTTGCAAGTGAATAGAATTGAAAAGATTCTACTAATCGATGATGCTTTTAAGCTAACAGGATTAGTGACTCTAAAAGATATTAATAAATCACTAGACTTCCCAGATGCTGCTAGAGATTCAGAAGGAAGATTACTAGCAGGCGCTGCTATAGGAACTAAGCTTGATACATTGGATCGATGTCAGGCACTCATTGATGCTGGCGTAGATGTATTAGTTTTAGATAGTGCACATGGACATTCTGAAGGAGTGTTAAATCAGATTAAAGTTGTGAAATCTAATTTTCCAAATATTCAAGTTATTGGTGGAAATGTTGCTACGGGTGAGGGGGCTTTAGCTTTAGTGGCAGCAGGTGCTGATGCCGTCAAAGTTGGAATAGGACCCGGCTCAATATGTACCACTAGAATTGTTACAGGCGTTGGCGTTCCTCAAATTACTGCAGTAGCTCAAGTGGCTGATGCTCTTAAAACAAAAGATATTCCTATTATCGCAGATGGTGGAATAAGATTTTCTGGAGATATAGCGAAAGCTATCGCTGCTGGAGGACATTCAATAATGCTAGGCAGTGTTCTAGCGGGTACCGAAGAGGCTCCAGGAGAATTAGAGCTTTATCAAGGTAGAAGTTATAAATCATATAGAGGTATGGGCTCTATTGGAGCCATGTCAGGTGATCAAGGTTCTACGGATCGTTATTTCCAAGACAGTTCTCAGGCTACAGAAAAATTAGTGCCCGAAGGTATAGAGGGCAGAGTGCCTTATAAAGGTTGGCTCCAAGCAGTTATTCATCAAATGATAGGTGGGCTAAGACAAAGTATGGGCTATACAGGGTCCCATGACATCGCAACAATGAGAACGAAACCTAAGTTTGTTCAAATCACAGCTGCAGGTGTTAATGAGAGTCACGTGCATGATGTGAGTGTGACTAAAGAGGCACCAAACTACAGAATGAGCTAAATTCTATGGCTAAGAATATCCTTGCGGATAAAATTTTAATAATTGATTTCGGTTCTCAATACACTCAACTCATAGCTAGAAGAGTTAGAGAGCTAGGTGTTTATTGTGAGATTTATAGCCATCAATCTAATCTAAAATCTATTAAGGATTTTGATGCTAAAGGCATTATTCTTTCAGGTGGTCCTGAGACAGTAAAACAAAAAGGCTCACCAAAAGTTCCAAATGGAATATTTGATTTGGATATACCCATTCTTGGAATCTGCTACGGTATGCAAACCATTACGAAGCAACTAGGTGGTCAGGTTGAACTAGCTAGTAAAAGAGAATTTGGTCACGCCGACTTAAAGATATCAAGCCAAGGAGGAGGCCTCTTTAAGAATATAAAAGATAAAACCACTTCAGTTTGGATGAGTCATGGGGATCATGTAACGAAACTTCCTAAAGGCTTTAAAGTGATTGCTAAGAGTGTAAATAGTCCTATAGCTGCATTTTTTGAACCGAAGAAGAAAATTTACGGATTGCAATTTCACCCTGAAGTTACTCATACACCGCAAGGCAAAAAATTACTAAAAAATTTCGTGCGAGATATATGCAATTGCCAAGGACTCTGGAATTCAAAAAATATTATAGATAAAGCAGTTTCTGAAATTAGACAAAAGGTTGGTGAAGATAAAGTATTACTAGGATTATCTGGCGGTGTTGATTCTTCAGTCGTCGCTGCTCTTTTGCATAAAGCTATAGGAGATCAACTCCATTGTATCTTTGTAGATAATGGTCTTCTAAGACTCAATGAAGGCGAGCAGGTTATGGATACCTTTTCGCGCTCATTTGGCATGAAAGTGGTCAGAGCAAATGCCGGCAAGGCATTCTTTAAAGATCTAAAAGGTAAATCTGATCCTGAAGATAAACGAAAGGCCATAGGAAAAACTTTTATCGATGTGTTCTTAAAAGAAGCAAGAAAAGATAAAAAAGTTAAATGG
>CAJWIK010000048.1 GCA_913042105.1 uncultured Gammaproteobacteria bacterium | reverse complement strand
CCTTGATTACGAAATTATCCTCCAGACCTTTTTTCTGTGCGGTAACAGACATTAACAAATGGTTTTCCACCAGCCATTCAATCAATTTAGTATCTTCTGCAGAAAATAAATGCTTCTTACAGAACTTCTTAACAATCGATTTTCCTAAATTAGAATGATCTGAGCCCCTACCTTTACCAATATCATGATAAAGTCCGGCAATATAAAGTATTTCTAGTTTAGGCAAATCATCGATTAGCTTAGATGCAAGAGGGAAAGTTTCTTTAGATTTTCCAAGTGTCATCCATCGCATATTTCTGAGGACTTGGAGCGTATGAGCATCTACCGTATAGATATGGAATAAATCATATTGCATTTGCCCAGTAATTCTTCCGAACTCAGGTAAGTATCTTCCTAAAATACCAAGTTCTTTCATATTCTCTAGTTGAGTTACAAGCAGTCTTTTTGATTTAAGGAGTTTTAAGAATAGACCTATATTCTTTTTACTCTTTCTAAACTCAGAATCAATCAAGTTTCTGTCTCTCTTAAGAGATCTTAAAGTTTCTGATCCAATGCCCTCAACATCAGAATTTTCACTGAGTTTAATAAATAGATCTAAAAGAAGGCTTGGATCATTCCTAAAACCATTTAAATCTTTGAGATGAATTAATTTATTTTTTACAAAAAAATTATTATCAATTATTTTTTTTCTTGAATATTTAGTTAGACCGGATTCTTCTTTTAAGCTTTGAATGAATGTAGAATTTATTTCAGAGATATTGAGTGAAGACCTGTAATATCTATGCATTAACTTCTCTGCAGCTTGATTTGGATTCTTGATGGAAGGAAATAATTTTTTAGCTACCGGAATTTGATATTCAAACAAAAGTCGGTCTTCTTCTCTTTTAGCCTCTATGTGAAGTAAATATCTTATGACCCACAGCCAATATTTAGATTTTTGCAGTTCTTTATGTTCATCATTGGTCAAAACACTCAAAAGATTACTCTTATCTTTGGATGCATTTCTAAAAGAATTTTTTATCAACCAATCTATGGTGTGAATGTCTCTTAATCCACCGGGAGAGGATTTAACATCTGGTTCAAGGTTAAAAGAAGTATTATTAAATCCTTCGTGTCTCTTAGTTTGTTCTAAAATCTTTGCTTGTATAAAAGGTTTATTTCTCCAAAGATTTTTTGTATCTATAACGCTTATATAATCTCTATGGATGCCATCATTTCCATAAATCTTTCTATATTCGAGCATATTGGTCATGGTGTAGACATCTTCTCTGGCATGGCTTATCGCTTGCTCGAGAGTTCGCACGCTATGACCAATATCTAATCCTAGATCCCAAAGAAGACTGATGAAAGTTTCTATTTTTTTTTGATCTGCCCTAGATAAGTTTTCTTTTGACAAAAGCAGTAAATCTATGTCGGAGTATGGATGTAATTCACCTCTGCCATAACCTCCTACTGTAAAAATGCCGAAATTATTGATTGTATTTAGATTACTTTCATATGCAGAATCTATAATTAATTTATCAATGCTCTCAGATCTCTTATTTAAGAAATATTTAATTCCTTTTATTTGACGACCTCTATCTCTGAAAAGCCAATTTTCAAATTCTTTTGATAAATTCTTATTGTCGGTTTCTTTTTGTTTTATGAGGTAATCAAGCATTTACGTTTATAAATTTTCTTCTTTTCTCAGAGTAAGAACTTCAGCTCCATTCTCGTTGACATAAATTGTATGTTCCCACTGAGCTGAATTCCTTCCATCCTGTGTCTCTACTGTCCAGCCATCAGAAAGAAGTTTGGTAAACTTAGAACCTATATTGATCATCGGTTCAATTGTGAAACACATACCTTCAATAATCTCTTGTCCGCTATTCAATTTTCCATAATGGAGTATTTGAGGTTCATCATGATAGATTTTACCGATTCCGTGACCACAATACTCCTCCACGACTGAGTAATAATTTTTTTCTGCATGTGTTTGTATTGCGTGTCCAATATCTCCCAGTCTTGCGCCTGGTCTAACTGCTTCAATTCCTTTGTAGAGGCATTCTTGAGTAATGTGAGCGAGTCTTTCGTTATGAGCTTGAGTCTTGCCAACGAGGAACATTTTGGAGGTATCACCATGCCAGCCATCCTTAATGACCGTTACATCGATATTCATGATATCTCCATTCTTAAGAATTCTATTGAAGTCAGGTATGCCATGACAAATTACCTGGTTGATGCTTGTACATAAAGTTTTTTCAAAACCTCTATAGCCAACATTTGCTGGAATAGCTTTTTGTATATCAATGATGTAATCATTACAGATTTTATCTAATTCTCCTGTAGATATACCTGGTTTAACGAAACTACCAATCATTTCTAGGACTTCAGAAGCAAGCTTACCTGCTTCTCTCATCCCATTGAGTTCTTCAATATTTTTTAACACTTTCTTATTAATAACCTTATGTTTTGATGGACACAATATGTTTCGTTTATTATAGTGTGGTTTTAATGCCCATAGGCCTTAAAAAACAAAATTGCGAACGTCAGATCTTACTCTGGTTCGCTTTTTTTTCGTCCAAATTTACTCAACAAATCACTAAATATTCATGGATAACAGGGTAATAATACCTCTAGATCTTGAGTACTCAGCTGCAATTGATATGGCGAGTAATTTTGATCCTAGTAATTGTAGATTAAAGATAGGCAGTCAGCTATTCACTTCATCTGGGCCAAAGATCATCAAAGAACTTGATTCTAGGGGGTTTGAAATATTCCTGGACTTAAAATTTCATGATATTCCTAACACAGTTTACGAGGCTGTAAGATCAGCTGCTGACCTTGGTGTTTGGATGATAAATGTTCATGCTTCAGGTGGTAAGAATATGTTAGAGGCATCTAAAAATGCTTTGATCGATTTCGATGAGCCCCCGCTTTTAATAGCCGTAACACTCCTTACAAGCCTTTCTGAAAATTCTATCCAGGAGATAGGGTTAAACAATCTATCAGAGCAAGTTCTTAGATTGGCAAAATTATCACACGAATGTGAGCTTGATGGCGTAGTTTGTGCTTCATCCGATACAGTGATTATTAAGCAAGAGTTTGGTAAAGAATTTATTACTGTAACGCCAGGTATAAGACCAGATCAATCTAACTTAAATGATCAGAGTAGGGTGTCTACTCCTAGTGAGGCCGTAAAGAATGGTTCAGACTTTTTAGTTATTGGCAGACCTATAACAGAATCAGATGACCCTGCTGGTGCACTAAAAGATATTTATAAACAAATTATATGAAGCAAGAACAAGCAGTATTGGCTTTGGCCGATGGCACAATTTTTAAAGGTAAGAGTATCGGTGCACTTGGTCAAGTTAATGGTGAAATAGTTTTTAATACTTCAATGACAGGTTATCAAGAAATACTCACTGACCCATCTTATGCTAAACAGATTGTTACTCTAACTTATCCACATATAGGCAATACCGGAACAAATGATGAAGATATAGAATCAGATAATGTATGGAGTTCAGGACTCGTTATTAGATCTCTTTCTGAAACTGAAAGTAGCTGGCGAAACAAAAATAGCTTATCGGACTATTTAAGAAATAATAATATTATTGGAATTTCTGACATAGATACAAGGAAACTCACTCGAATTATTCGTTCTAAGGGTGCTCAAGGTGCATCTATTTTTGCCGGCCAATCTATTATTGAAAACGAAGTTATTGAAAAAGCTCAAGCCTTTGAAGGCTTGGCTGGACTGGATTTAGCGAAAGAGGTGACTACTTCAGCTAATTATCATTGGACAGAAGGAACCTGGAGAGGGGATATAAAAAATTCAGAATTCAAGGTTACAGTTATAGATTTTGGTATTAAAAAGAATATCTTGAGAATTTTGGCTGACAGAGGTTACAAGTTGAATGTTGTTTCTGCCCAGACTTCTTCTGAGGAGATTCTAGAAATGGAACCTAACGGTGTATTTTTGTCTAATGGTCCTGGAGACCCAGAGCCTTGCGACTATGCTGTAGAGACGATAAAAAAACTCTCAGAACAAAAAATGCCATTATTTGGTATTTGTTTGGGACACCAGTTACTGGCCCTATCTCTAGGAGGCAGGACTTCAAAAATGAAGTTTGGACATCATGGCGCCAATCATCCTGTTCAAGATATTAAAACTAAAAAAGTTTCGGTTAGCTCACAAAATCATGGATTTACCGTTGAAGAGACTTCCTTACCAAAAACTGTAAAAGTGACTCACAAGTCATTATTTGATGGAACAGTCCAAGGAATAGAGCATGAAACTCTTCCTTTGTTTAGTTTTCAGGGCCACCCTGAAGCAAGTCCAGGCCCCCATGATCTTAAATATTTATTTGAAAGATTCGAAGAGAATATGAAAAAAAATGCCTAGAAGACAAGATATAAATTCAATATTAATTATTGGTGCTGGTCCTATCGTAATAGGACAGGCATGTGAATTTGACTACTCTGGAGCTCAAGCTTGCAAGGCCTTAAAGGAAGATGGTTATAGAGTTATTTTAATCAATTCAAATCCTGCCACAATCATGACTGATCCGAGTATGGCGGATGCTACTTATATAGAACCCATTCACTGGGAAACTATAGAAAAGATTATCGAAAAAGAAAAACCTGATGCCTTGTTACCTACAATGGGTGGACAAACCGCTTTAAATGCTGCACTCGACCTTGATAGTAGGGGTATTCTAAAAAAACATGATGTAGAGATGATAGGGGCTACTAAAGAAGCTATTGATAAAGCTGAAGATAGAGAGCTTTTTGCGATTTCTATGGAAAAGATAGGTTTGCAAGTGCCTGAATCTGGTCTTGCTCATAATTCTGATGAAGCTCATGTTCTTTTAGAAAAAATAGGCTTTCCTTGTGTTTTGAGACCTAATTTTACAATGGGTGGTTCTGGAGGTGGAATTGCTTATAACTTAGAAGAATTTGATCAAATTTGTAAGAGAGGCTTTGATCTTTCACCCACTTCAGAAATCTACATAGATAAATTTTTAGGTGGCTGGAAAGAGTATGAAATGGAAGTCGTAAGAGATAAGAATGATAACTGTATCATCATATGTAGTATCGAAAATCTTGATCCAATGGGAGTTCACACAGGTGACTCTATTACTGTTGCTCCAGCACAGACTCTTACTGATAAGGAATATCAGATAATGAGAAATGCCTCGATTGATATCTTAAGGGAAATTGGAGTCGAGACAGGGGGCTCAAATGTACAATTTACAATTAATCCAGAAGATGGAGAGTTGTTAGTAATTGAAATGAATCCAAGAGTATCTAGATCATCCGCCTTAGCTTCCAAGGCCACAGGTTTTCCAATTGCTAAGGTAGCAGCAAAATTAGCTGTGGGGTACACATTAGATGAATTAAGTAACGATATCACTGGAGGAATCATACCTGCTTCATTTGAGCCTTCCATAGATTATGTTGTAACAAAGATACCTAGATTCAATTTTGAAAAATTTGCACAAGCAGAGCCGGTGCTTTCTACTCAAATGAAATCTGTTGGTGAAGTCATGGCGATAGGCAGAACATTTCAAGAATCATTACAAAAAGCGATTAGAGGACTCGAGACAGGTAGGGATGGTTTAAATCCTGTATTTAATCCAGAAGATGAGTTCGAGACTCTAAAACAAAAAATAAGTATTCCAAGTCCAGATCGTCTTTGGTTTGTTGCAGACGGATTTAGAAATGGCCTGTCAGTAGAAGAGGTATTTGATTACTCAAAAATTGATCCATGGTTTCTAGTTCAAATAGAAGATTTAATTAAAGATGAATTAAAAATTCAGAAATTCACTCTTAATGACTTTGATAAAGAAAATCTTCTCTACTTTAAGAGAAAGGGATTCTCAGATTCTAGAATTGCAGACTTAATTCAATCCTCGGAAGAAGAGGTTAGAGAAACAAGAAAGTCCCTTGATATAAAACCGGTATACAAGAGGGTGGATACATGTGCCGGAGAGTTTGAATCATCTACTGCATATATGTATTCAACCTATGAAGAGGAATGTGAAGCCCGTGTTAGTAACAAAAGAAAGATAATGGTTCTCGGTGGAGGACCAAATCGAATAGGTCAGGGTATAGAATTTGATTATTGTTGTGTGCATGCCTCTCTAGGACTAAGAGACGAAGGCTATGAAACAATTATGGTCAACTGTAATCCAGAAACTGTATCAACCGATTTTGATACTTCTGATAGACTTTATTTTGAGCCAATAACAGTTGAGGATGTTCTTGCAATTACTGATATTGAAAATCCTGTAGGAGTTATTGTGCAATATGGTGGCCAGACTCCTTTAAAGATTGCGCAAGAATTAGAAAGAAACGGAGTGCCTATTTTAGGGACATCTCCTGACTCAATTGATTTAGCTGAAGACAGAGGTCGTTTTCAAGATTTTGTTAACAAACATGATCTAAAACAACCTCCAAATGGTATTGCCACTAATATTGAAGAAGCCTTAGAGGTTTCAGAAAAAGTAGGTTTCCCTCTAGTAGTTCGACCTTCTTATGTATTAGGAGGAAGAGCCATGGAGGTGGTTTATAAGAAAACAGATCTGGAGAACTACTTGGTTGAGGCTGTACAGGCCAGTCCTAAAAGTCCGGTTCTTCTAGATGGCTTTCTTAATCAAGCCATAGAGATAGATATCGAAGCAGTATGTGATGGAGAGAACGTTGTGATTGGAGGAATTCTCCAGCATATTGAACAAGCGGGAATTCACTCTGGAGATTCAGCTTGTTCTTTGCCGCCTTATAGCCTTTCTAAAGACCTGGTTGATGAAATATCCGTTATGGTTAAGAAAATTGCCATTAAAATAGGTGCCATAGGTCTGATTAATGTGCAGTTAGCCTATTACAACAAAGAGCTTTACTTGCTAGAAGTGAATCCTAGAGCTTCAAGAACAATACCTTTCGTTTCTAAATGTATAGGACGTTCTTTGGCTAAAGCAGGCGCTTTATGTATGGCTGGAATTTCTTTGAAAAACCAAGATTTTATTAAAGAAATAGTTCCGGAATACTTCTCCGTGAAAGAAGCAGTATTTCCTTTCAATAAATTTTTAGGAGTTGACCCTATTTTAGGTCCAGAAATGAAATCTACAGGTGAAGTGATGGGGGTTGGTCCAAGTTTTTCTGAGGCTTATGCTAAAGCACAGTTGGGTGCTGGAGAAACCATACCTCAGACAGGCTCAGTCTTCTTGAGTGTAAGAGATTCAGATAGACCATTTGTTGCTGATTTAGCTAAAGAATTTAATGACTTAGGTTTCAAGATTATTGCTACAAAAGGTACGGCTAGAAGTATTGCTGAGTTAGATATACCAGTAGAAATAATTAAGAAGGTAGCAGAAGGTAGGCCGCACGTTGTTGATGCTATGAAAAACTCAGAGGTAAATCTTATAGTCAATACCACGGAAGGCAGACAATCTATATTAGATTCAGCTTCCATAAGAAGAACTGCTCTAGAAGAAAAAATTTACTGTACTACTACTTTAGAAGGTGGCAGAGCTGTTTGTTCAGTATTAAGAAACAAAGATTTGTGGTCTGTTGAAAGACTTCAAGATCTTCATGCTAGAATTAAGATGTAATGAACCCAATAACTATAGAAGGAGAGATACTCTTAAGAGACGAGTTAAAAAAACTTAAGACAGAAGATCGTCCTAGAATTATTGATGACATAGCAACTGCAAGAGAATTCGGAGATTTAAAAGAGAATGCCGAATATCATGCTGCTAAAGAACAACAAAGCCTTACCGAAGCAAGAATTAGAGATATAGAGTCAAAACTTTCTTCATCTCAAGTTATCGATATCCTTAAGATGAATCCATCCGATAAAGTCATATTTGGCACTACGGTAACTGTTTTCAATTCAGAACTAGAAAAATCTATGACCTACAAGATTGTTGGAGAGGATGAAGCTGATGCAAGTAAGGGCATGATTTCATTTGCGTCCCCTTTGGCAAGGCAATTAATGGGAAAATTTGAGGATGATGTTGTAAAAGTAGAGGCGCCAGGTGGCTTAACTGAATATGAAATCGAAAAGGTAGAGTACTTGTAAATTTTTGAATGCCACACAAAACAAATTATCGAGATGGTGATTCTTATACAAGAAAATCAAAAAAAGAAGGTTATAGATCTAGGGCATCTTTCAAGCTTAAAGAAATACTAGAAAAGGATATAAAGGTCCATAAAAGCGCATCAGTAATTGATCTAGGATCATTTCCGGGTAGCTGGACGCAAGTAGTTACTGAACATATTGGGTCTAAAGGGAAAATTACGGCTGTTGATATTCAGCCCATGCAAGAAATAAAAGATTGTTTTTTTATTCAAAAAAAAATCGAAGATATCCAAGATATTGATTTTGAAAAAATTAAAGAATTTTTACCATTTGATCTTGTTTTATCTGATATGGCCCCCAATATAAGTGGTATAAAAGAAAGAGATAATGCATTAATGATCAACTTGGTGGATAACGTTTTGTTGATGGTAGATAAGTTTCTCAAGAAAGAGGGTTCGGTTTTAATAAAAGTATTCCAAGGAGAAAGTTTGGATTATACTAGAAGTGCCCTCAAAAAAAGGTTTGTAAAGATTAAAATATCTAAACCTAAAGCGTCAAGACCAAACTCTAATGAAATATACATAATTGGAAAGGAATTAAAATAATATGAGCGAACTTCTTAAAAATTTATTAATGTGGCTGTTTATTGCAATAACGGTTTTTTCGGTATTTAACAATCTTAATACGGAAGCTTCCGTCAATGAGCTATCTTATTCAGAATTCATTTCTCAAGTCGAAAGTGATCAGGTTTTAAGTATTGAGTTTGCATCCGACAATTACACACTCAAAGGAAAAACAGTTAATGGCGAGTCTTTTGAAACGGTTAGACCTCCATTCTTACAAGATGACTTAAGTGAAATACTTAGTGACCATAGGGTTGCAGTCACTGGTGAAAAACCAGAAGAGCAATCAGTCCTGAAACAACTCCTTATAGCTAGCTTTCCAATTTTAATCATATTGGCTGTTTTCATCTTCTTCATGAGGCAGATGCAAGGTGGAATGGGCGGTAAGTCTGGTCCAATGAGTTTTGGAAAAAGTAAAGCTAAGATGCTTGAAGGGGGCAAAGTTAAAACTTCTTTTGCAGATGTTGCAGGCATTGAAGAGGCGAAAGAAGAAGTTCAAGAAGTTGTAGATTTCTTACAAGATCCTACAAAATTTCAGAAGCTTGGCGGAAAGATACCCACGGGTATTCTAATGACGGGCTCTCCTGGTACCGGTAAAACATTATTGGCGAGAGCAATTGCTGGTGAGGCAGGTGTTCCTTTCTTCTCAATTTCAGGTTCTGATTTTGTAGAAATGTTTGTCGGTGTAGG
>CAJWIK010000047.1 GCA_913042105.1 uncultured Gammaproteobacteria bacterium | reverse complement strand
AAGTTAAAATATCTTTAAGTTCACTGGCCTTTAGAAGGCTTTCCGGATTATCAGTTTCTATTGAATTAAGATCTAAAGATCCATCTTCATGCATATCTGATGCTAGTAATTCGTCTTTTCTTTTCTTTGAAACTAAGAAATTTTTAGAAGTATTTACCGTTATTCTGTAAACCCATGTATAAAAAGAACTATCTTCCCTAAAAGAATGTAAAGATTTAAAAGATTTTATTAACGAGTCTTGAACAATATCCTCTGCTAAATGCAAGTCTTTAGAAAACTTATAAGCTAAAGAGATAAGTCTAGATTGATACTTTACAACCAAGAGATCAAAAGCTCTGCAGTCTCCAGCCTTAGCTCTTCTTACTAAAGCTAAATCTATATCTTTATTGGATTGCTTTTTTTTACTCACTGTTCAATAGACTACTTGATTCATAAAAAGTTCTTTAGTTAATTAACTTTTTTGCTATTTCCATGCCACCTACAAATCCTATATCTTCTAAGGTGACTATAGCTAAAGGAGTAGATTTCAGAACAATGCTCATTGTATCGCTATCTTCAAACGTGCTCCTAAAATCACTATAATCTTCTTGTAACACAAGGGATTTAACGATAGAACCTGAAAGAAACACTCCACCAGTTGAACCCCAGACTAAAGTGACATATCTTAAATAAGAGGCCAAAAGGTAATTCAGTAATTTTATAACTTCCAAACAATTATCGTCTTTTCGCCCTAGCAGGATTGCTTCACTTGATAATTCTGTATTTGAAGAACCAAAAAGTGATTCATAAAAATAAATAATACCTTTGCCGGATAGAAAATCTTCATAAGTAGGTGCCCTTGAATTCTCTTTAGAGAACCTGTCTATAATGCTTTTGAGATCTTGATTAACTATTTTATCTGAAATATTAATATGTCCTGCTTCAGTTGCAATGACCGTATCCCTAACAATACCTGCTAATCCCAACCCTGTACCTGGAGAGACAAGAATCTTGGGCAACTCGTTTAATTTTTTTTCTCCTATATAGGATAAGTTCTTTTCATCAATACCAAATAACGCATTAGCTTGAAGAGCCAGGTCATTTACAACAATCAAGCCGTCAGGGAAAAGTTTATTTCTTAAATTTTGAATACTAAATTCAAGGTTAGTATTAATAAAATTGACAATATCTCCAGTTATAGGAGCTGCTACTCCAATAACAGCTTTTTGAATACCTACGAGGTCTTGGCTAGCAAGATAGGCGTTACAGAGCTTTTCCAGTCCATCAAAAGAATTTATAGGATAACTGGCTTGATTAGAATACGAGTTACCGTCCTCTGTGATGCAAAACCTGGCATTAGTAGCTCCTAAATCAGCTATTAATATCAAACAATGCCTCCAGAACTTGCATTATGAAAGTCTATAATTTTATTTATAATTCCCTTTAAACTATCATCCTCAAAGGGTTTCTTGTTAACAAGAATATCAAACATATCTATATCTTCGTATGATAATAAGTTTCTAAACAGTTCTACTTCTTCGTTTGATAGAGCACTAAAATTCTTTTCTACAAACGGAACTAGGATAGCATCGAGTTCCCAAAGCCCTCTTCTGCATTGCCATAATATTTTTTTCTCTAATTCATTCAAAATTATTCCTTTATAATAGATAGGTGGATGTAAAACGTTTAATAAGACTTGAGTATTTGAGCATACTTGAATTAAATGGTGAAGGATCATTTCAACTTCTTCAAGGTCAAATAACTTCAGACATGGATAAAGTATCAGGAATCAATTCTGAAATTGGTGCCATCTGCGATATTAAAGGAAGGGTTGTGAGTTCCTTTTGCATCATTCCTAAAGCTCAAGACGAAGGATATTACCTCATTGGTGATAAAGAAGTCATGAATACCACAAGTACGATTCTTGGAAAGTATCAACCTTTTTACGACGTTAAGCTTACCTGTAGAGAAGATTTTAAGTTTTATGCTATAGAAGAGAATGAATTATTAGAAAACTTTCCTGAAACAGATCTAAAAAAATCATTACAAAGCTATCAATCCTTTTTAAGAATCCATTACTTGCATAAAAATTACCATTTGCTTGTAGTTGAGGGCGAAGATAATTTTATCAAAGGCTCAACAGATAACATGCAATTATGGAATCTTGATGAAATCAATAATAAGAACTTTGAAGTATCCATGGACACGACGGGTCAATTCACTCCCCATGAGCTTGGTTATCATTTATCTTCAAGAGTAGATTTTGAGAAAGGTTGTTATACAGGTCAGGAAATAGTTGCTCGGATGCACTATAGGGCCAAGAAAATTCCTAAATTACTAGTCAAATCATCCCAAAAACACATACCAACTTCTTCAAAAATTAGTAATTATAACGATACTACCATAGGACTGATTCTTGCTTCTGTTGAGAATGATGGTCTTTATCACTACCTTCTTTCAATGAATAAAAATTTTAAGGATGAGGAATTTGAAATTTAGTGCATTCAACTAAGTTCTGTCCATTTTATTTTAGTCTTTCCTTGATCTTGAAGGTATTCATTTGTTTTAGAAAAATGCCTACAACCAAAAAAACCTCTATGAGCTGAGAGAGGAGAAGGATGTGGCGCCTTTAAGACCTTATGCCTCTTCTGGTTTATTATTGACCCCTTCTTTTGAGCGTAATTACCCCATAAAAGAAAGACAATATCTTGCTTAACATTTAATATTTCTATGACTTTGTCGGTAAATTTTTCCCATCCTTTATTTGCATGAGACGCGGGCAAGTTCTTTTCTACCGTCAAAACAGAATTAAGCAAAAGAACACCTTGATTAGCCCAGAAAGTAAGATCTCCTTTATTAGGTGTATTAATATTAAGATCGCTTTTAATTTCTTTAAAAATATTACCCAGAGATGGGGGTATTGAAATATCTTTCGCAACAGAAAACGCCAAACCGTTAGCTTGCCCACTTCCGTGATAAGGATCCTGACCCAGAATCACTACTTTTGTTTTGTTTAAAGGAGTGAGCTTCAACGCAGCAAGAATATTTTCAGTAGATGGATAGATAATCTTATTTGCTGATTTTTCTTCAATTAGATAATCTCGTAGGTTATTCATATAGGGCTTATAGAGTTCAGATTTCAGCTCATTTAGCCATGAAATATCAATATCTAATTGGTTATTTAAAGGAAATGTCATTGAGGATTATTATGAATATATTATGAAAGAATTGGAAAATTTATTTTAAAATTTTATCCACAATTTCTGTGGATAAGTCTTTGGATAACTTAGTGTAATTTTCTTTTATGAGAAGAATAGGCAAGTTTGAGCAGATTGATCAAATTTCAAACACTTTTAAAAAAAATCAATAAAAACAATTACTTACTAAATTTGATAAAAAACTTTAGGAAAATTAGATTGGATAAGCCTTTTATTTGGACTCTAAGACAAAAAGCACAAAAACTGTGCGTAAATATTGAAGATTAATAATATTTTGACTATATAAAATATTTAAATTTCTATAATGAATAGTAGAAACAATAACTTAAACCATTACTTTATCAGCCTGACGCTAATGACATTCTCTATTTCGCCTAGCTTGGAAATGGAGTTTTCATCTACAGCATTTTCTATGTCAATTAGATTGTAGGCTATGTCTCCTCTACTTACATTTGTCATCTCTGCAATGTTGAGATTTAAATCACCAAGTGCTGTAGCAATTTGTCCAATCATAGCTGGGACGTTTTTGTTAATAATGCTAATCCTATAGTCAGTAGAACTATTGAGTTTAACATTTGGGAAGTTTACAGAGTTCTTTATATTGCCAGTTTCTAGAAAATCAGTTATCTGATTTACGGCCATGACTGCACAGTTCTCTTCAGCTTGTGCTGTACTTGCACCAATATGAGGTAAAAGGATTACATCCTTTTCTTCATTTGCTCTTTGAATAAGCTCAGGAGTTGGAAAGTCAGTTATGAAGTTTCTAAGATTACCTTTCTCTATATACTCCAATACATCATTAGTATTGACGACTTCATGTCGAGCAAAATTTAGCAGAGATAATTGGTTAGCCTCTTTAAATAAATCAGCATTTATAAGGCCTGCTGTACTTGGAAGAGCCGGAATATGGATAGAAACATAATCACTAGCCTTGAATAATTCTTCGATAGAGGAAGCTGGAGTCACTTGACTTGGTAATTTCCATGCCGCCTCAACGGACAATGCTGGATCGAATCCTATAACATCCATTTCTAAGGCAACTCCCATTCTTGCAACTTTTGAACCTATTGCGCCAAGCCCCACTACACCTAATGTTGAACCAGCTAGCTCGTTGCCTTTAAACTGTTTTTTATTGCTTTCAAGAAAAGGCTCGAGTTCGCTCATTTCCTTTTTATCTGAAAGATTATTCACAAAATCGATACTCGCAAAAACATTTCTTGAAGAAAGCATAAGACCCGCAAGGACCAATTCTTTTACTGCATTTGCATTTGCTCCAGGTGTATTGAACACAACAATACCTTTTTCTGTGCATGAATCCACAGGGATATTATTTACACCTGCTCCGGCTCTTGATATTGCTTTAAGGTTGTCAGAAAGGTGCTCAGAATTAAGCTTAGTGCTTCTTACTAATATTCCATCAGGACTGTCTATCGCTTCGTCTAAATGACACTGAGTTCCTTCAAGCTTTTCTAGTCCGATTTGGGCAATATTGCTGAACGGTCTGACGGTATATTTTTGCATAGGTTTTGTGAGTTTTTAAGAAGACGAGAAGCTTACCATTAATTGCTTAAATGTACGATAATCTATATAGTCGTGCTCTTTTTTTTAAACGTATGAATAAACACTTCTTAGATATAAACGATCTCAATCTAGATGAGCTAGAAGGTATTATCGAAAATTCGCTTAGCCTCAAAGGTAATAATAAATATTCTGAAATCCTGAAGGGTAAATTTCTTGGGCTAATCTTTGAAAAATCTTCTACAAGAACAAGAGTATCATTTGAAGTGGGTATGACGCATTTAGGAGGAAAAGCTAGCTTTCTTTCTACCAATGATCTGCAATTAGGACGAGGAGAGCCCATCGAAGATACTGCAAAAGTCTTAAGCTCAATGCTAGATGGTTTAGTTCTAAGAACATTAGATCATCAAACTCAACTTGATTTTGCTAAAAACTCTTCGATCCCGATTATAAACGGACTAAGCAATAAATCTCATCCTTGCCAAATACTGGCGGACTTAATGACTTACTATGAAGAAAAAGGATCTATAAAAGGAAAAAAAGTTGCCTGGTGTGGAGATTTCAACAATGTATGCTTTAGCTATGCTCAAGCTGCTGAATTATTCGATTTCGATCTTTGGATAGCTTGTCCTGATGAATTTAGCCCAAAAGAATCACTTCACTTGCCCAATGTTCATTTCACCAGCTCAGTAGAAGAAGCTGTTGCAGACAGTGATGTTATTTCTACAGATGTTTGGGTGTCTATGGGAGATGAAAACCAAGCCGCTAAAAGACAAGCTGCATTTCTGGATTATCAAGTTAATGAATCCCTACTTGATCAGGCAAAAGAAGACGTAATTTTCTTACATTGTCTTCCTGCTATAAGAGGACAGGAAATTTCTGAAAATATTTTTGAAGATCCTAGAAGCAGAGTATTTATACAAGCCGAAAATAGGCTACATGTCCAAAAAGGGCTTCTGATAGAGTTGCTCAATTAAATTTAAGTTAAAACCTTCTTCACTGCTTCCTTCCACTCCAAGTATCTATGATCTTCTTCTCTTGCAACAAAGGTTTTTTCTATTTTTTTCGATTTATTTAAGGACTCAAAATCCTCAAAAATTCCTGAACTTAATCCGGCTAAAAAAGCGGCACCTAAGGAAGTGGTTTCAATAATTTCAGGTCTTTTTACTTTTACTTCAAGCACGTTAGAAAGTTTTTGACAAAACCAATCATTGATTACCATTCCGCCATCTATCATCAAGTTTTGGAAACTAGCATTATCTGCTTTCATTGCTTCCACTAAATCTTTTGATTGAAATACTATAGATTCCAGAGTTGCTTTAGTTATTTCTTCTTTACCCGTATCTCTTGTTAAACCGAATATTGCGCCTCTTGCTTCTGCATCCCAATAAGGAGCGCCTAGTCCTGTTAATGCTGGAACTACAAGTACTTTTGAGTCTTCATCAGCAGCTTTGGAGAGTGCTTCTGTCTCAAAAGAATCCTCAAACATCCCTAAACCATCCCTTAGCCATTGAACGGCTGATCCTGCTACAAATATACTGCCTTCAAGAGCAAACGTGGTCTTTCCATTGATTTTGTAGCCTATTGTTGTAAGAAGTCTATTTTCCGAATAAATTGCTTCTTCACCAGTATTAACAATCATAAAACAACCTGTTCCATAAGTACTTTTTACATCGCCTGGATTAAAACAACATTGGCCTATTAATGCAGCTTGCTGGTCTCCTGCCACTCCTCCTATACTGACTTCTCCACCTAATATAGTAGTAGACCCAAAATTAGATACATTTTCACAGACTTCAGGGAGGATAATTGGAGGGACATCAAATAACTCTAATAATTGAGGATCCCATCTTTCCTCTTCTATATTGAAAAGCATAGTTCTAGATGCATTTGTAATATCTGTCTTATGACTTCTGCCCTCGGTCATTTTCCAGATTAAAAAAGAATCTATAGTCCCAAATAAAAGATCACCATTTTTAGCTTGTGCTTTAGCCCCTTCAATATTTCTTAATAACCAATTAATTTTTGTAGCGGAGAAATAAGGATCAATCATCAATCCTGTTTTTTGATGAATAAGTTTTTCGTAAGAAGCCAATTCCTCGCAGAATTTTGATGTCCTTCTATCTTGCCAAACAATGGCATTATAAATTGCAAGCCCAGTTTTTTTATTCCATATAACTGTAGTCTCGCGTTGATTAGTTATCCCGATAGAAGCAATTTCTTCAGGATTTAATCCGTTTCTTTTTACTAAAGCCTTAAGTGTGGATAAAACAGACTCCCAGATTTCCTCAGGATTATGCTCAACCCATCCATCATCAGGAAAAATTTGTTCAAACTCTTCCTGAACTGCATCAACAAGATGACCATTTTCATTGTACAAAACAGATCGGGTACTAGAAGTACCTTGATCTATAGATATAATTTTATCTTTCTTAATAGCCATAAGAGTGCAGTATACAAAAAACAAAGTTACTAAAAACTTATCCACAGCAAATTAACAGAAAATTTGTATGTTTATAGTATTGTGTTTTGTATAAAAACACAGTATCTTGTGTCTATTATTAAAAACAGACACAATATGTAGGGATATCTTCAAAAACAGAAGAAAACTGAAAAGGGAAGGAAAACATGGAATCGACCTCACAATCACAAGAAAAAACACAAAAAACAACACAAACAGAACAAGAACAGCCTAAACCAGCCATTGCTCCAGGCCAAATGAGAGTCATCAAAAGAAATGGTTCCGTCGTATCTTATGATGCAGAAAAAATAGCAATAGCCATAACAAAAGCTTTCTTGGCAGTAGAAGGAGGAGCGGCAGCAGCCTCAACAAGAATACATAACGAAGTCAATGAATTAGCAAATTTAGTAACAACAACATTTACACGCAGAATGCCTTCAGGAGGAACTCTACATATCGAAGAGATACAAGACCAAGTAGAACTTGAACTTATGAGATCAGGCGAACAAAAGGTTGCTAGATCTTATGTTTTATATAGAGAAGAAAGAAAGCAGGCAAGAAAACAAGAGATAAAAGTAGAGGATAAAGAAGAGAAAGGCTACAAAGTGATACTAGAGGATGGCCAAGAAGACGTGCTCGATATGGACAGAGTCCACAGAATGGTAGGAGAAGCATGTGAAGGACTAGAGGGAACAGACCCTCAAATGATCATAGATGAAGCAAACAAAAATTTATATGACGGAGTATCAATAGAGGATGTAAAAACATCGCTCGTAATGACAGCGAGGACACTAGTAGAAAAAGAACCAAACTATACTTACGTAACAGCTAGAATCCTTCAAGATAATATTAGAACAGAGGCATTAACTTATCTGGGAATGCAACCACAAGCCACACAACAAGAGATGGAATCTCTATATCCTGAGGCTCTTAGGAGATTTACAGAAAAAGGAATAGAGAACGATATCCTGAATAAAGAACTTCTAGAAATGGATATAGAAAAGCTAGGAAACGCAATCAAATCAGAAAGAGATGGTAACTTTACCTACCTTGGCCTTCAGACTCTCTACGATAGATATTTTATTCATGATAATGAACTGAGATATGAACTTCCTCAGGTTTTTTTCATGAGGGTAGCCATGGGGCTGGCCTTAAGAGAAGAACAAAGAGAAGAGAAAGCAATAGAATTCTACAATCTACTATCAAGCTTTGACTACATGAGTTCAACGCCAACACTCTTTAATGCAGGGACAAAACATTCACAACTTTCTTCTTGTTATCTCACTACTGTGCCAGATGACTTACATGGTATCTATGGAGCAATACAAGACAATGCGATGCTATCAAAATGGGCGGGAGGACTAGGAAATGACTGGACACCAGTGCGAGGCCTGGGATCTCAAATCAAAGGCACAAATGGTAAATCTCAAGGTGTAGTGCCGTTCTTGAAAGTAGTTAATGACACAGCAGTAGCAGTAAACCAAGGTGGGAAAAGAAAAGGGGCAGTATGCTCATATTTAGAAACCTGGCATGTTGATATAGAAGAATTTGTTGAGCTCAGAAAGAATACAGGAGACGACAGAAGAAGAACACACGACATGAATACAGCCAACTGGGTACCTGATCTTTTTCTAAAAAGAGTATCAGAAGACAAAGAATGGACGCTCTTTACTCCAAGCGACACTCCTGACCTGCACGACTTATATGGACTAGAGTTCGAAAAGAAATATGAAGAGTATGAAGCTCAAACACAAACAGGAGAAATAGACTTCTATAAAAAAATAGATGCAAAAGAGTTATGGAAAAAGATGCTATCTATGGTCTTTGAGACCGGACATCCCTGGATAACATTTAAAGATGCTTGCAACCTAAGATCACCACAACAACATGTGGGCGTAGTTCACTCGTCTAACCTGTGCACAGAAATAACACTAAATACAAGCCAAGAGGAAATAGCGGTCTGTAATTTAGGGTCTGTTAATTTGACCCACCACCTTAAAGACGGAGCCATAGATGAAGACAAGCTAGAAAGAACAATCAATACCGCCATAAGAATGCTAGATAACGTGATTGATATTAACTACTACGCTGTAAAGGCAGCTGAAACATCAAACATGAAACATAGACCTATAGGATTAGGGATCATGGGCTTTCATGATGCACTCTATATGATTGGAACACCTTATGCCTCTCAGGAAGCGGTGGAGTTTGCTGATAAGTCTATGGAAAT
>CAJWIK010000046.1 GCA_913042105.1 uncultured Gammaproteobacteria bacterium | reverse complement strand
GAGTGGGTCGTTCCTTACGTCATAGAGCCGTCTGCTGGAGTTGATAGAGGGTTTTTAGCCCTTTTAAATGAAGCATATCGCGTGGAAGAGCTTGAAAATGGTAAAGAAAGAACAGTTTTAGCCTTAAAACCACACATTTCTCCTATAAAAGTAGCTGTAATACCTCTAAAAAGAAATGACAAAGATATTGTGACTAAATCAATAGAATTGAAGAATAGACTACAAAGTTCCTTGACGGGTAGAGTCTTGCTAGAAAATACAGGTAATATCGGTAAAAGTTATAGAAAACACGACGAAATAGGTACACCTGCTTGTATCACCGTCGATTTTCAGACTCTTGAAGATGAAACAATTACAGTTAGAGATAGAGATTCTATGGATCAAAAAAGAGTCAATTTAGAAGAAGTTAACGCATTTTTATCAGAAAATTACTCTATTTAAAAGAAAATGAAAGATATAGTTGTCTTAGATAGAGATGGCGTCATAAATGTTGATCTGATGACCTATGTAACCCGACCTGAAGATTTTGAACCTATAAAAGGAAGCTTAGATGCAATAGCACTTCTAAATAAGAATGGCTACAGAATTGCCATAGCTACCAACCAGGCCTGTATAGAGAAGGAAATCATTTCTGACTCAGATTTATCGTTAGTACATGATTATATGGAAGACCTCTTAAGGAAAGTTGGTGGAAAAATAGACTACATAGCCTATTGTCCTCATTCTCCAGAGAGTTTCTGTAAATGCAGAAAACCTGAAGTAGGTCTTCTTAAAGAGATAGAGGATTCTCTAAATATTTCCCTGAAGGACAAGTATTTTATAGGAGATAAAGAATCAGACATACTTGCAGGAAGAAATTACGGATGCGTGCCTCTTCTAATCAAAAAGGGTGGTTATGGTGAAAAGGTTGTTGGCACGAATAACAGCCCTCCTCCAGAGAATTGCTTTGATGATTTAATGGAAGCAGCGAAATATATTATAAATAAACAGTGATCTATCTTAGGTCTGGAATTTTTTACTTGGGATACATAAGTTCTGGTGTCCTTGCAAGTATTCTTGCCTGCCTCATAGGTCCTTTTATAAGTTTAAACAAAAGATTAAAACTTTTTTCACTTTGGCCCAGATTTGCAAATTGGTTCCTTCAGTTAACCTGCAATATAAAAGTTGAGATAATAGGACAAGAGAACTTACCTGATGAACCCTGCGTTATAGTTTCCAATCATCAAGGACAGTGGGAAACTTTTTCTATGCAGTATTTATTTCATCCACTTTGTACTCTTTTAAAGCGCGAACTGTTGTTCATTCCTTTGTGGGGTTGGGCTATGAAGATGTTAAATCCTATTGCCATTAATAGAAGCAGACCTAAAGATGCTCTGATTCAAACACTTGAGCAAGGATCTAATAGGTTGAACGATGGGATGTTTGTATTGTTTTTTCCAGAAGGAACAAGAGTTGAAGCGGGAAGAGTTGGTAAATATGCGAGGAGTGGATTTGAGCTAGCAAAACAAAACAACGTTAAGGTGATTCCATTATGTCATAACTCTGGCGACTGCTGGCCTGCCCATAAATTTATAAAAAAACCTGGGACAATAAAACTTTACATAGGTAGTGCTTTTTATGTCAGAGACTCCAAAGAGTCAGCAAACGAGGTAAGAATGTGGGTAGAGAAAAAACTTAGTTCCTAGATAACTAGAGTTTATACGTCTAAATTAACAACAAGCTTTGCATTCTCGTCTATAAATTCCTTTCTTGGCTCCACCTCATCTCCCATAAGGGCATGAAATAATTGATCTGCCGCAATAGCATCTTCTATGCCTACCTGGCCCAATATTCTCATGTCAGGATTCATCGTCGTATCCCATAATTGCTCAGCATTCATTTCGCCCAAACCTTTATACCTTGATTTAGTAAAAGACCTCTCTGAAATTAAGAGAACTTCTTCTAAAGCATGGGCAAAATTATCTACGCCTATTTGCTTGCCGTTTATTTCAAAAAAACTATCTTGATTAAACATATCGCTCATATCAGCTCCGTGATTTGCAATATCCTTATAAGCCTTTGAATTAAAAAATGCTTTATTTAAATTCCAGTTAGATTGAGTTCCGTGCCTTACCAAATCTACTGTTGGCTCCAAGTCTCCAGATTCTATTTTTTCTAAACTACTTTTCCATGCGGAACCTTGTTCAGCATTTTCGTTTAAATATTTTTCCAGACTTGAGCACCATTTTTTTAGCTCTTTCTCATCCTCTAAACTCTTGATAATTGGTGCATGTTTAATACCCTCTAATAATTCTAATGGGTATATATGTGTTAAACCTTTGACTACGTTTTGAATTTTTTCATGTTGTGAAATAAATTTACCTAAAGCTTGTCCTGTTATGGACTCTCCTTTCTTATTCAATACAAGTCTTGCATCATCTAGAATCTCTGCAACCAAGAGTTCTCTTAACTCTGCATCGTCTTTGACATAGGTTTCTTGTTTACCTTTCTTTAATTTATAAAGGGGAGGTTGTGCAATGTAGATATAACCTTTTTCGATGAGTTCAGGCATTTGTCTGTAAAAAAGCGTAAGAAGAAGTGTCCTGATATGTGATCCATCTACATCAGCATCTGTCATTATGATAATTCTGTGGTATCTGAGTTTTTCTTCTTTCCACTCTTCTCCCTTTATTCCACATCCAAGGGCAGTAATTAAAATGACTATTTCTTCTGAAGATAAAACTTTATCCAACCTGGCCTTTTCAACATTTAAGATCTTGCCCTTCAAGGGAAGAATAGCTTGAAAATGCCTATCCCTGCCTTGTTTAGCAGACCCTCCGGCCGACTCACCCTCTACAAGATAGACCTCACTTTTTGCAGGGTCTTTCTCTTGGCAATCAGATAATTTTCCTGGCAACCCTCCACCTTCAAAAACACCCTTTCTTCTTGTTAGCTCTCTTGCTTTCCTTGCGGCTTCCCTTGCTCTAGCTGCATCAATTATTTTTGTTGCAACTAACTTTGCTTCTGCTGGATTTTCCAACAAGTATTCTGTTAAGGCCTTATAGACTTCTTGTTCAACTACAGGTCTGACTTCAGATGAGACCAGCTTATCTTTTGTCTGAGAAGAAAATTTAGGATCAGGAACCTTTACAGATACAACCGCGACCAGGCCCTCTCTAGCATCGTCTCCTGTGGTTGAAATTTTTTCCTTATTATTCATTCCCTCTTTTTCCATAAAGTTGTTGAGGGTTCTAGTAAGGGCGGTTCTAAAACCAACCAAATGTGTTCCACCGTCTCTTTGTTTGATGTTATTGGTATAGCATTGAATATTTTCCTGATAACCATCATTCCATTGCAATGACACTTCTGTAGTTATCCCATCTTTTGATTCCTTAACAAAATGAAAAATTGAATTTACAGTTGTTCTTTTGGTGTTTAAAAATGCTACAAATTCGGCCAGTCCACCTTTATGCATAAACTCTGTTTTCTTAGAAGTTCTATCATCCTCTAGAACTATCTTTAATCCTGAATTTAGGAATGAAAGTTCTCTGAGCCTGGCTTCTAGAATTTCATACTCAAAAAGAATATTTGTAAATGTGGTTACCGAGGGAACAAACATAACTTCGGTTCCGGTTTTATCTGTTTTACCTGTAACCTTGAGTGCGCTTTTGGGAGCGCCGTCGGAATAATCTTGTTCATGAATTTTTCCACCCCTATAGATCGTTAACTTTAAATCTTGCGATAAAGCATTTACTACAGAAACACCCACGCCATGAAGTCCGCCAGAAACCTTGTAAGAGTTATCGTCAAACTTTCCGCCAGCATGAAGCTTGGTCATAACCACTTCTGCAGTAGACATGCCCTCTTCGTGCATATCTGTAGGTATTCCTCTTCCGTTATCAGAAACTGATACACAATCATCCGCCTTAATTTTGACAACTATTTCATCACAATGTCCTGCTAAGGCCTCGTCTATTGAGTTGTCTACGATTTCGTAAACCATGTGGTGTAATCCTGTGCCGTCATCTGTATCACCAATGTACATTCCAGGCCTTTTCTTAACAGCCTCTAAGCCTTTTAAGACGGTGATACTAGAAGAATCGTAGGAATCTTCTGGAGATTTAATATTTTTTTTAGGCGCTTTAGAAGGAGAAGGTTTTTTCTTGGTGGGCATCCACCTATTTTAATATAAATTTAGATATTAATCTGCGTAAAGTTAGTCAATTTCTTTAATGAACTATGGATTTCATCGCCTTCAATTCCTGTAAGGATTATTTGATTATTTATCTTGAGAATCTCTTCAAGAATTAGTGTGAGATTTTTGTTATCTAATTCAGAGCCCAAGTCATCTACCATTAGAATAATTTCAGTGTTCTTAAGATCGTTTAGCAAGCTATGATTAGACAAAAATATCAATAAAATCAATATCTTAAGTTGACCTCTAGAAAGATTTGATGAAGCCTTTTTATTATTTATATTGAAAGTAAAGTCCATTCTATGAGGGCCTTTAGAGGTATACCCTAAAGCCATATCTCGCTCCAAGCAGCCCTGAAGAGACTCATCAAGCTTTTTTGTTCTTTCCCATCCTTTAGAAAAGTTAACATCCAAACCTTCCAGGAAGTTAAATGATTTTGAAGAAATGGAGTCTTCTATATAAATCTTTACATATTTCTTAAATGATTTAAAAAAATCATATTGCATTAAGCTTAAATCTAAACCAATTGCGGAGACTTCTTTTGTCCATAAAGCTATTGCCGAATTATCATTTTTATTTTTAAGGGATCTGTTACGCTGTTTTAGGGCTTTTTGATATTTTGTATAAATTTTTTGAGCTTCAGGTTTCACGTGAAACATTAACTCATTAAAATAATCTCTTCTGATGTCTGGCTCTCCATCGATCATCTTTAAATTCCTGGAAAGAACAGCTTGAAGGTAAAAAAGATCTTCTTTTTTTACTTTCTTATTATCCAATAATCTACTAGATACAAGCCTTCCGTCATGATTATTAGTTGCATTTAAGTGGAGCTCTTTATCTCTAAGAAGTCCCCTGGCTAAGAGAGCATATGACTTCTCATCTCCTCTTATGCAGTCTTTAGTGTCCTTTTCTCGGAAAGACTTACCCGTTAATAATATATTTAGAGATTCTAATACTGTGGTCTTTCCAGAACCATTTTTACCTAAAATTAAGTTTGTGCCTTCAGTGAAGGCAAAAGAATGTTCTTGAAATAACCTAAAATCTTTTAATTGTAACCTCTGAAGAGGCATTAGAGCCTCATGGGCATGATGACGTAAACATCATCCTCTGAGTTAGGTTCTTTGATAATGCAACTGGAGTCCTCTCCATAAAATTCAAAATGTACTATTTCACTTTCTATTGAATTAAGTACATCTAATAAATAACCTATATTGAAACCAACTTCAAGCTCTATGCCCTTGTAGTCAACTTTGAGAACTTCTTCAGCAGATTCCTGTTCTGGGTTATTTGCTGTCAACTTCAGCTCACCGTCACTTAATTGAAACCTTACTCCTCTATATTTTTCATTAGATAGTACAGAAGCTCTGCTAAGGGCCGATTGAAGAAGTTCTTTGCTAATTTCAAGAGGCAGTGGCTCTCCGGTAGGGAAAACTTTATCATAATCAGGGTATTTTCCATCTATCAGCTTACTAGAGAAGCTTAAATTTTGTGTTTTAACGTCAACATAGGACGGTCCTATCATAAGCTCTACAGGATCTTCGCCTGTAGACAGGAGTTTAGATAATTCCAAAACCGCCTTTCTGGGAAGAATATTTCTAACATCTAGGTCCCCGGCGTTTGATTTTGCAGAAGAATAAGCAAGCCTATGTCCATCTGTTGCTACACCATTTATTTTATTACCTTCAAGCTCTAATAACATGCCATTTAAGTAGTACCTAACATCCTGAGAAGCCATAGAAAACGAGGTTTTTGAAAGTATTCTTTTAAGCACACCAGATTGAATGGTTACAGGAGTTTGTTCTTCGTTAATTTCAATCTCAGGGAAGTCATCAGCAGAAATGGTTGCGAAATCAGCGTGGAAATTATTTGAGCTTACTGTCAATTTTCCGTTAGCAAGAGAAAAACTAACATTCTCACCTTCAGGTAAAGATCTGCATAATTCAGACATTTTTCTAGCAGATACAGTTGTTTCGCCCTCTTCTTGAATGTCTTTTAATTCAGAGTAAGTTTTTATTTGAATTTCAAGATCTGTTGCCGTTACTTCTAGTTTTCCATCAACGATCTTGAGCCTTAAGTTTGCTAAAATAGGTATAGTCTGCCTTCTTTCAGCTACAGCAGCAGCATTTTGAAGAGAATCAACAATCTGTGCTTTTTCCGTAATAAATTTCATAGCTCTATTATATAGTTAAAACCCTTAAAAGCTTTCTATAATCCTCTTCTATGTCCAGGTTAAAACTTCTCAACTCATTAATCTTTTTGCATGCGTGTATTACAGTGGTGTGGTCTCTGCCCCCAAAAGATTCACCTATCTCGGGTAGGCTATAGTTTGTAAGTTCTTTAGCTAAGAACATGGCCATTTGCCTCGGTCTTGCCACTGATCTACTTCTTCTTTTTGAAAGAATATCACTTAACTTAATATTGTAGTACTCAGCTGTTGTTTTTTGTATGTTCTCAACACTCACCTGTCTAGCCTGTATTGCCAGTAAATCCTTTAGGGAGTCTTTTATTAGCTCTACAGAAATAGGACGTCCCGTAAAATTGGAATTAGCAATAACCCTCTTCAACGCCCCTTCTAACTCTCTGACGTTCGATTTAACTTTTTGAGCTATAAAAAATGCCGATTCTTCATTTAACTGTTGGTTCATAGATTCAGCTTTTTTTAACAAAATAGCGACTCTTGTCTCTAATTCAGGGGGCTCTATTACAACCGGTAAACCCCAGCCCAGCCTGGATTTCAACCTGTCTTCTAAACCATCTATTTCCTTCGGATACCTGTCGCAAGTGAGAATCATCTGACTGCCCTTCTCTAATAACGAATTAAATGTATGAAAAAGCTCTTCTTGAGACTGTTCTTTCTTTGCAAAGAATTGAATGTCGTCGATAAGCAATGCATCTAAAGATCTGTAATATTGTTTAAATTCACTAATTGCTCCTAACTGCAGTGATTTTACCATATCACTCACGAATTTCTCTGAATGAACATATGATATTTTCTTAGAAGGATCCTTTCTTAAAAGTTCATTTCCAACAGCATGCATTAGATGGGTTTTGCCCAAACCTACTCCACCGTATATAAAGAGTGGATTATATGAATTCTTTAAACCATCCCCGATTTGCCTAGAAGCAGCGAGGGCTATATTGTTAGATTTTCCCTCAACAAAAGAGTCGAAGGTAAATCCTTCGATTAGATTACTTTTTTTCGGTGGTCTTGGCTCTTCTTTGACAGTTTGTTGAACGGAATTGGAGCTTACATGGATGGTTTCCGGTAAATTTGGCTTATCGTGATAGTCTATAAAAATTTCGAAATTTAGGTTTAGGTCTCTATTGCTTGTTATAGCAGATATCCTTTCTTTTATCGTTAGGCCGTAGTTGTCCTCTACCCAATCAGAGATAAACTTATTTGGCGCTAAAACACTGTAAGAAAGGGGTGTTGAGCCATTATTCTGTTCTAGCGTTAAAGGCGCAATCCAGGTAGAGTACTCTTCTATAGGCAAGTCTCTTTCTAGTGTTTTTTTGCATTCTCCCCAAAAGTGTAGTTCTGTCATACCTCTAGAGTATATATAAATTATGAAAGTTATCCACAGAATAAAAACAGATATTTATTGTGGATAACATGTTAATATATTGTTGTAATCTTTTTGCTTGTCTTAATCTTGCAAAAACTCTATTATGCGCACCCGAATTACCTTTTAAGTACTATGAAAAGAACATATCAACCAAGTAAAATAAAAAGAGCCAGAACTCATGGTTTTCGCACTAGAAATTCTACCTTGGGTGGAAAAAAAGTACTAAGCAGTAGAAGGAAAAAGGGGAGGCTTTCTCTAACGGTTTAAATGGGCCTCAAGCGCTCCATAAGTTCAAAAGAAGGTTTTAAAGAAATCTTCTCATCCCCAGATCAAAAATTCTCTACAAAAAATATCCTCGTATTATCGAAGTGCAATAATTTAGGTTTTGCCCGAATCGGTGTAGCAATAAGAAAGAAAGATACTAAGCTTGCAGTAGATAGAAATAATATAAAAAGAAAAATAAAGGGAAGTTTTAGGTCAAAGGTTTTAGAATTACCTCACAGAGATTTTGTTGTCTATGTAAAAAGAAATCTAAATAATAAAGAGCCAGATCTAAAAGAAGATCTTAAGATAATTTGGAATAAATTTAGCAAGTGAAAATGATAAAAAATATGTTCATTAAAACCATTAAAGCTTATCAAAAGTTTTTGAGTCCCTTGCTTGGACAGAACTGTAGATTCCACCCAACTTGTTCACAATATGCCATAGAGGCCTTAGACACTCATGGTATTTTTTATGGTCTATTCTTGTCCTTAAAAAGGATAGCCAGATGCAACCCCTGGGGGGGTAGCGGAATAGATAATGTTCCAACTGGAGAAAGACATGGATGTAATTAAAACCTCACTAATTATAGCTATTGCAATAACTGCATACTATCTACTTATGCAGTGGCCCCAAGAGTCATCAAACCAGATAAGTGAAAATTATAATATCAGTAATGGAATACCTATAAATGATAGTGAGTACTTACAATCTAAACCGGACTCTTCTTTAAACGACTCTCCGAGCTTAAGTGCAATGTCGAAGATTGGCACGGATAAAGAAGTCAAAATTGACGAGCCTGAAGGTGCTATATTCACGATAGAAAATGAAGATATTTTTCTAGAGGTTGATGCAATTTCTGGGAAGATTTTTAGGTCTATGTTTAAGGATATCAAAGTCTCCTTAGGTTCAGAAAGTCCCCTGCCTTTGCTTGGAGCTGATGGAAAAAATTCTTACTTTGCTAACAGTGGATTTATTGACGAAGAATACAACTCTTATATTTATCCCAACTTCACAAACTCATTTTCTGCTTCTAATAATGATGGGTCTACAACGTTCACTCTAACTGGTGAAAATGATGGTTTATTTATAACGAAAGAAATTACTCTAGCGAGAAGTGGTTACGAGATAATCATAGAAGACAAAATAACATCAAGCAATAATCAACCGAGTGCGAATGTAGTTCCTTATGCTGTAATTGAAACGGAGACACCCCGTCAAAAAGATCTTGGATTTTTTAGCCCTGAGAGATTTGCATACCATGGTCCTGTTTTTTCAACTGCTGAAGATAAATATGAAAAATATGGATTTGATGATTTAGCAGATGACGCCTATTCACAGACATCAAAAGAAGGTTGGGTGGCTATTATTCAACATTACTTTTTGGCTGCATGGGTTCCTGAGCAACAAAAGGATAGTAAGTTGCAAGGAAGATACACTTCAAGTAGCGATAGATATTCTGTTGGATATACTGGAGAA
>CAJWIK010000045.1 GCA_913042105.1 uncultured Gammaproteobacteria bacterium | reverse complement strand
TTCTGCAAATTTTTGCAATTTCTCTTTCCAGGGATCTTACTCCGGCTTCACGTGTGAAGTATCTAATCAAATCCTTGATGGTATTTTTCGATAAGGTTAATTCGTCTTTACCAAGGCCATTATTTTTCTTTTGCTTATCTACTAAATATTTATCGGCTATGTTGACCTTCTCATCTTCTGTATATCCTGGAAGAGTTATGATCTCCATTCTGTCCAATAAAGCTGTCGGGATATTCAAGCTATTAGCTGTACAAACAAACATGATGTCAGATAAATCATAATCAACTTCTAGATAGTGATCATTAAAGGTATGGTTCTGTTCAGGATCAAGGACCTCAAGTAAAGCTGAAGCAGGATCGCCTCTATAATCCATGCCCATCTTATCTATTTCATCAAGTAGGAAGAGTGGATTTTTAACCCCTGTCTTTGAGAGCTTTTGTAAAATCCTACCTGGCATTGAGCCAATGTATGTTCTTCGGTGACCGCGTATCTCAGCTTCATCTCTTACTCCGCCTAGAGACATTCTTACAAACTTTCTGTTTGTAGCACGAGCGATAGACTCACCTAAAGAAGTTTTTCCCACTCCTGGAGGTCCAACCAAACAAAGCACAGGGCCTTTAAGTTTTTTTACTCTTTTTTGAACAGCTAGATATTCTAATATTCTTTCTTTTACTTCTTCTAAACCAAAATGATCTTCATTTAAAACATCACTGGCCTTATTGAGATCAGCTCTAATTTTACTTTTCTTTTTCCAAGGTATATTCAGCATCCAATCTATATAGCCCCTGACAACAGATGCTTCAGCAGACATAGGAGACATCATTTTATATTTCTGCAACTCGCTTAGTGCTTTTTCTTGAGCCTCTTTAGTCATACCAGCTTCATTGATTTTAGCTTCTAATTGATCGGCATCCTCAGCTTCGTCTATCTCTCCTAATTCTTTCTTAAGAGCTTTCATTTGCTCATTTAGGTAGTATTCCTTTTGGCTTTTTTCCATTTGGCTTTTAACTCTGCCACGAATTTTCTTCTCAACCTTGGAAAGGTCTAGTTGAGAGTCTAGATGTTCCAGTATGCGTTTAGCCCTTTCAGCCAAACTGGTCATCTCAAGTATTTCTTGTTTTTGACCAATATCAATTGATAAATGACCTACCAAGGTATCTGTCAGCCTAGATAATGAATCAATCGCATTAACTGTGTTGAGGACTTCAGGTGTTGCTTTTCTAGTTAGTTTTACATACTCCTGGAATTGTTTTTTTAGTGAAGGTAAGAAATGTTTTAGCTCTTCGGTTTCGGATTCTTCTTGAATCGCATTTACTTTTACTGACATGAATTCATCAGTAGATTCAATAGATTCGATTGAAGCTCTTTTGTTGCCTTCTACCAAAACTTTAAGGGTGCCATCGGGAAGTTTTATTAACTGGAGGATCGTAGAGAGGGTTCCAATGGTATAGAGATCGCCTAATTTTGGGTCATCTTGCTGAGCACTCTTTTGAGCGACTAGCATAATTTGTTTGTCGCCAGCCATTGCTGCCTGCAAGGCAGTTATAGACTTTTCTCTGCCAACAAAGAGAGGAGTAACCACCGAAGGAAAGATGACTACATCTCTTAATGGGAGTAATGGGATATTTAAATTCTTATCAGACATATTTTTTACCTCTACATCTAATATTGGGGTTTTAATTTAAAAAAACAAGTCTTAACCTGTTTTAGTTTTTGAAGTCTTCTCATAAACCATTAAAGGTTCAGATTCTCCTCTCACAACTGCTGCATCCAGTACCACTTTATTCAGTGATTCTTCTGATGGAACTTTGTACATAGTCTCCATCAATATGCTTTCAAGTATAGATCTTAGACCTCTTGCACCTGTCTTTCTTTCAACAGCTTTTTTAGCTATCTCAGAGAGTGCATCTTCCCTAATATCTAATTCGACATCTTCCATTTGAAAGAGCTTAGAGAATTGTTTCGTTAAAGAATTTTTTGGTTGAGTCAATATGGTGATTAAAGCCTCTTCGTCTAACTGCTCTAGTGTTGTTATGACTGGCAATCGCCCAATAAATTCTGGTATTAATCCAAATTTAATTAAATCTTCTGGTCTGACTTGCTTGATCAGTTTATCTGAATCATTTTCAGTTTTTATAGATGTCACATTAGCTCCAAAACCTATACCAGTTTCTTCGCATCTTTGTTGTATAACAGACTCAAGTCCAGAAAATGCACCTCCGCAAATGAAGAGGATATTTGAAGTATCAACCTGAAGGAACTCTTGTTGAGGATGTTTTCTTCCACCTTGAGGTGGCACTGATGCAACTGTGCCCTCTATCAGCTTCAGTAAGGCTTGTTGTACCCCTTCTCCGGAAACATCACGTGTGATAGAAGGGTTATCTGATTTTCTTGCAATCTTGTCAATTTCATCAATATACACAATACCTAATTGAGCTTTTTCAATATCATAATCACATTTTTGTAAAAGTTTTTGAATGATGTTCTCAACATCTTCTCCTACATAACCAGCTTCAGTTAATGTGGTGGCATCGGCAATCGTAAAAGGAACATCCAATAGTCGTGCTAAGGTTTGAGCGAGTAGAGTTTTGCCAGAACCAGTAGGACCCAAAAGTAAGATATTACTTTTTGTTAATTCAACATCGTCTTCAGAATCAAGGTTCTTTCCACCTTTTAATCTTTTGTAGTGATTATAGACAGCAACTGATAAATTTTTCTTAGCTTCTTCTTGGCCTATGACATATTCATCTAAAGTTTCTTTAATTTCTTTTGGAACAGGAAAATGCTCTTCATCAACATCTTTAGTTTCTGCTATCTCTTCTTTGATAATGTCGTTGCATAAATCTATACATTCATTGCAAATATAAACTGAAGGACCCGCGATAAGCTTTCTGACTTCATTTTGATTCTTACCACAAAACGAGCAATATAAAAGTTTGTCGTCTCCGTTATCTGTGTTGTCTTTATCAGACATAAAAACTCCTGTTATTTTTTGATTGAGCGACTATCAACAACTCCATCAATTAAACCATACTTTACTGCTTCATCGGGAGACATAAAATTATCTCTATCACTATCTTTAACAATTTTGTCAACCTTTTGACCAGAATGACTAGCTAAAATTTCATTGAGCTTTTTCTTTATAGATAAAATCTCTTTAGTGTGTATTTCAATATCACTTGCCTGTCCTTGAAATCCACCGAGCACTTGATGGATCATTACTCTTGAATTAGGAAGAGATTGTCTCTTTCCTTTAGCCCCACCACAGAGCAATATCGCACCCATACTTGCAGCTTGACCAATACATAAAGTAGAAACATCAGGTTTGATAAATTGCATAGTATCGTAGATGGATAACCCTGCTGTTACAGACCCACCTGGAGAATTGATATATAAATGAATATCCTTATCAGGGTTCTCAGCTTCCAGATAAAGCATTTGAGCAACAATTAAATTAGCACCGTAATCTTCTACAGGGCCTGTAAGAAATATAACCCTCTCTTTGAGCAATCTTGAATAGATGTCATAGGCCCTCTCCCCTCTTGGAGTTTGTTCTACGACCATTGGTACTAACTGATTACTTGGATTTATATTTTCTTTACTCATTTAATTATTCCTTATTTATAAGATGGGGTTAATCCAAAGATTTTCAACCATAAGTTCCTGAAACACAATCTTCATATGAAATATTCTCTTCTGTTGATTTTGCTTCGGATAGCAGGGCATCTACAACTTGTTCCTCTAACGAAATAGATTCTATATTCCTAAGCTGTTCATCATCAGAGTAAAAGTAATTAATAACTTGTTGTGGGTCTTTATAGTTTTTTGCTCTTTCTTCTATGATTTCTTTTACCTTATCAGCATCTGGTTTTAATTCTTTGTCTTCTATTATTTTGTTCAAAAGGATACCGACTTTGACTCTTTTAGTAGCTTCATCCGAAAAAGTTTCATTCGGAAACAAATCTTCTTTGATCTCTTTAGGGTCCATTCCCATTCTTCTTGCTGTGTCTTGTTTCATATTTGAAATTTCAGAATCAATCATTGCAGAAGGAACTTCAAATTCATTAACTGCAATCAATGCATCAAAAAGACTTTGCTTAACTTTACCTTTGAGAATATTTTCTAAATCTTCTTCTAGTTTAGTGCGGACTTCTTTTTTGTAGGACTCCACGTCTGCAGCCTCTATTCCTGTACTCTTGAAAAACTCTTCATTGAGTTCAGGTAATTTAGGAGTCAAAACTTCGTTTACTTCTGTATCAAAAGATACGGGTTTCGAAGCAAGCTCTTTCTTTCCATAATCTTCAGGAAAATTTAACTCTAAAATCTTTTTATCACCTTTCTTAAGTCCAATCAGTCCTTCTTCAAAACCTTTAATCATTGACTTAGATCCTATTTCTACAGAAAAGTCTTCAGCAGTCCCTCCTTCAAATTCCTCTCCATCAATTCTTCCTACAAAATTAATTTTGATCTGATCACCATCTTTAGAGACCTCGTCTACGGGCTCCCATTGGCTCATTCTTTTTTGAAGGTTATTAATAGTTTTATCTAAATCTTCATCAGTAATGTCGCAGAGGAAGTTAGTAAAAGAAATTTTACTGATCTTTGCTAACGACACCTCTGGATAGACTTCGAAGGTTGCTTTGAATTTTGCATCCTTACCCTCATCCAGTGTTTCTGGAATTAGGTTAGGTCTACTCACAATTTTGAGATCTTTTTCTTGAGCAAGTTTCGAAAAGGTCTTGCTTGCCAAATCCCAGATTACTTCTTGCCTTATTTCAGGTCCGAACATACTAGACACTACGTCCATAGGGGCTTTTCCCTTTCTGAAGCCTTTTAGTTTTGAATCTTTTTGAGCGGCTTTAAGTTTTGTTGATACCTGTTCTTCAATGTCCGTATTGGGAACCACTATATTTAAGCTTTGATTGACTTCAGCTTTTGATTTAAAAGAAAATTTCATATTTTATCCATTTGGGGTGGACGATGGGGCTCGAACCCACGACCACTGGAATCACAATCCAGGGCTCTACCAACTGAGCTACGCCCACCAAAAAAATGCTACTTTAACATTTTATAAAAAGAGAGGATGATTATTTTAATAAATTTCAAATCCTTTTAAGGATTCATCGCTATCGGCATCTTGTACCAAAACATCCTCAACATGGGAAAAGGAAGGACCATCCCAACAAAGAGATATAAAACTATTAACCGCTTCTATTTCTCCTTGGATAAAAATCTCAATTGAGCCATCTGAAGCCTTTCTAGCCCAACCAGCTAGATTGAGTTTAGTGCTTTGTTCTTTTGCCCATGACCTGAAACCAGAACCTTGAACTTCGCCGTAAATTGAAATATGAGAACCCATCATTTGAAAAAAAAATTATAACTTTAATATTCTATCCCTGAATTTTAATGTCTACAAGCACAAGAACTAACTAAAACTTAGGTCTAAAACCTATATCTTTTTGATCATACAAAACCCAAGAATCAAATATATCAGGGTTTTCTAAGCAAGATCCTATTTTGTTAAATTCTTCAAATATATTTTGAAAATTATTTGTAAAATTCTGATTTTGAATTTCCATAGCTTCTGCCGATAGAGCCCATTCTCCCCATATATGACTTGCTGCAACATCAGAATGTGAAGCATCTTTAGACCTTCGATCAAAATAAACCCCATAATGATAGCCAGTCCCTTCTAGGTCTGAAGCTTTAACTTTAGCAGTATGCATTGGAATAAAATTCTCTAATTCATTTCTTCCAGCTGAATTCTTATAACTACAAGTCGAGTATTGACTATAAAAATACCCAGAATCATTGGCATTACCGAAATGCTTAGAAGATATTGGAATTAAAATATCCCAGGCATTTCTGCCTTCGCCATCACATGCCATAACATTTTGGTATTTCTCTGACCATGCTGCCACAGAATCGTCTTGTGACCAGTTGCTCCATGCTTCGTTGGCCGAATCTTTTGAATTCCATTCGAGCTCCCACCACATACTCGGACCAAACGCATTGTCCTCTTTTAGAGGATCATATAAAAAAGAACCTCTTAGCTCTTTAGAGGTAGGGAGATCTCTCCACGCTTCAATCATATTCGAAAGATTTGATTTGCTGTATTCACTGCCCTTGGTACATGAAACGAATTCAATGTAGAAAGGCCCTGGGTTATGCTCTTGATCAGCAATAGATTGAGACTCTTCTGAGCAAGAAAGTAACGCCCCCAAAAGTAGAAACGAGAGCAAGACTTGATAGATATTTTTCATAAGATGATCCTTTATTTCTCGGGTCATCATAAACCATGAACAGTAATTGTGTATATGAAATGGAAGTGGCCTCCTCGGCAGGACTCGAACCTGCGACCCACTGCTTAGAAGGCAGTTGCTCTAATCCAACTGAGCTACGAGGAGACGGGCGAATTATATAGCAAGCACTAGGATTAAAAATATTTTTTTAAAGTGATCGTGAAGCCAGATAAGGTTTTATATCAATTTCAGATTGAATAGCTTGAACTTCATCAGCGAGTAAACTTGCGGAGCCCATGGCCAAAGTCCAACCGAGGTGTCCTTGGCCGCAATTGACATATAAACCTTCGATTTTAGTTTTTCCAATAAATGGCAAGCCATCAGAACTCATGGGTCTAAATCCATGCCATATTTTCCCTTCATCAACATCGATTTGTGAATACAGATTAGGATAAACGTTTTTTAACATTTCATTAAGATACGTCACTCTTTTTTGATGAATAGAATCATCAAAACCAACAAATTCAGCTGTTCCTGCTACTCTAATTCTATTTTGAAAAGGCGTGATGGCCGTATGAATACTTTCATCAACAATAGAATGGCTCGGTTTGTTATTGAGGCCTGCGGTATCAAAGGTTAAAGAATATCCTTTAACTGGCCTGACCGACAGATTGAGTCCAATGTTTTTTAGAAGATCTCTAGACCAGCTGCCCGCACAAACAACTACTCTTTTTGTTTGAAGAATGGCCCTGTCTGTAACAATGCAATTCACTTTTCCTTTATTCATTAAAATCTTATTAATCTTAGTATTGGTAAGAATCCTTCCGCCATTTTTTCTAATTAAGTCTTCTAAGTGCTTACAGAATTTATAAGCATCTCCAGTTTCGTCACCCGGAAAATGCATACCCCCTATAAGTTGATCTTCAATATCTGTCAGTTGAGGTTCTTTTTCTATTAACTCATTAGTATCTAGTATTGATATTGGATTTGAATTGTTAAAGATTCTTTCTTGAAGTGAAATAGCTTTATCCAAATTTTCTTGGCTTCTATAAATCTTAATGGTTCCTATCTCTGATTCATCATAAGAGAGGTCAAACTTAGCCCTGAGCTCTTTAGTTATTTCTTTACTATAAGTACCTAATGAAAATAAGTTTTGAGTTATTCTGTCAAAATTCTTAGGCGTTGAGTTGTATAGAAATTTTATTCCCCAAAAGAACAGCGAAGGTAAGGCTGATGGACTGAGAGTCATAGGAGAATCTTTTTTTCCTAAACCTGAAAGTATTTGAAGAATATCTGAAGGTGAATTCCAGGGCATAGATTGAGAAGGAGTGAGCATTCCTGCGTTGGCGAAACTTGCAGAACTAGCTACATCGGCATCTCTTTCTAAAATAAGGACATCTTCGCCTCTAGACATCAAAGTATAAGCGGTTGCTAATCCTTGAAGACCTCCGCCGACTATTACAATTTGATCTTTGTTCACTTTAAGTGGTCGGGGCAGCAGGATTTGAACCTGCGACCACCTGCTCCCAAAGCAGGTGCGCTACCAGGCTGCGCTATGCCCCGAAAAAATTGAATTATACAGATATAAAAAAAAGGTGTTGAGGAATTTTAAGCAAAAAAAAGGCTCCTAAGATAGGAGCCCTTCTTTTCATATTCTTTAGAAAGAATATTTAAATGCCATTGTAGTGATTCTACCTAGTGGAGAATGTGCAAAAGCATCATATCCTTGCTCATGAGGAGCTAAAGGCGGATCTTCATCAGCTACATTGACCATTGATAAAGATAAATCCACTTCATCACTTAGCGCGTAAGTGTAGTGTAAATCAACCGTTACCATGCTATCTATCGAAGAAGCATCATAACCTTGAGGTGAAGCGGCCCATAGTCCGGCATTCGCAAAACTATCAGCAACATCGTACTCACTAACATATCTTACAAAAGCTCTCATGAAATGAGGACCATTAAACAAGCTTGCCATGAAGTTCATTTTGAGATCAGGCATAGATCTAAGTCTAATAGGACTTCCACTAGCTCTAGTGTTGTATTTTCCAGCTGCATCATATTTATCACAACCAGCAGATAAACATCCGCCAACATCATAAGACAATAGATAAACACCGTTAACTCCAACCTGAGCTTGACCCATAGCAGTATCGAAGTCGTACATGACTTGGAAATCTAATCCATCAGTCTCAATACCTTCTCCGTTAATGGAATTAGTAGTGATATTAACTAAGTTACAGCTATCTGGCTTAGCTAAAGGCGGACTATAAGAAGTTCCATCAGCACAGTTATAAATAGCTAATGGGCTTGTTGTAGAAACCTTACCGATTGGATCGACCATATCTAATGAATAATAATCTAGATTAACTTTCATTCCTTCAATAGGAGTCCATATCAAACCAATATTGATATTGTCTGAACTTTCAGGCTCAAGATTACTAGGAATTGGAGTTTGAACTTCGTAATACTCACCATAAACTCTTTCAAGAGAAGTATCTATTGAACTAGGCAGTATAGGTGATCTAAATACCTCTTCATAAGATGCTCTTATCGCTAGAGTTTCTGTAGCTTTAAAGAAAGCAGATGCTTTAGGCACTACAATGTCATCAGCTTCATAGTCTTCGTATCGAACACCAAAGTCTACATCAAGTCTTTCAGAGATAGGTAATGAGACCTCACCAAAGAAAGCGAAGTTTTTACCTTCATTTTCAGAATCATATGTCATAGGCAAGAAATGAAGTTCAGGTTCACAAGGCTTGTTATCAGCACATCTTGCATCACCATAATTTTTATTACTTACATCATCTTGACGATATTGCATACCAGCAGCAAATGCGACAGCATTTCCATCGATTTCAAAGTCTAAATCTCCATTCACTATCATGTCGAATACAAGCAATGATCTGGAAGTGTTAGCTCCCATGTCACCTGTGATGTAATCAATTTCATCAGCGCTATTATGTAGAGCTGATCCTGGAGCTGCACTCAGATGACTTCCAAAAACATTGTAGTAATAACAACCTTTTGAAGCATCGCCTGCATTAGCAGCATCTCTGGTACATTGTGTTCCACCTAGACCGTTTACTGCATTTACCCATCTTTTGGACATTATGTCGTAGTAACTGTATTTGTTATTCATGGTTGAATAAGTTACCGATGCATCAAATCCATAATCTGTTCCTGGAAGATTTCCTCTGGCTCCAACAGCCCAACGAGAAGTATCATTTTGGTTTTGAAATTGAACTGAAGGTCCTTCAATAGCCTTAGCTCTTCCCCACCAATAAACAGAACCAGCAGACGCTTCTCTGGCATTGTAAGCAGCTTGCATATCTGCAGATAGCGTTGGCAATGTATTTGTTTTCCAATCTTGATATCCAGGAGAAGCTGTAGGAACAACTGTAAAGTATCCAGCATTCGTTGGAGGATATGAAGGGGAGCCCATGTAATCTGCTCGAAGTTGTGTATGTAATGCTTCAGCATACAGCTCAACATCATCACTAATTTCCATAGTCATGCTAGCAAAAAACTTATGTCTTTCTTGAGGGTCTATATAATTTGCAAAAGGAACGTAGTTGTATCCACATTTGCTAT
>CAJWIK010000044.1 GCA_913042105.1 uncultured Gammaproteobacteria bacterium | reverse complement strand
TTCTTTTTTTACTATGCCTTGATTTAAACCGTCTTCAATCACCCTTGCAGCTTTGCGAGGATTCTCAAACATAAATAATAATTGAGAGAGAGCAGTAAACTCTCTTTGTTTGTCTAGAAGCCTGTCATCATAAGCTGCTTCTAAAGCTCCCATCTGATCCATTTGTCTGTCTCTCTGACCATACAAACCTGAAAGGTTTGTCCAATATCTCTTTTTTGGATAGTGCTGCACTAGAATTTCGTAGATAGGTAAAACTTCTAAGTCTTTCTTAAGCTCAGAATATAAGGCCATTTTTAAAAGGTAATGGTTTTCCTTAGCCACTCCTTTTCTTGTCTCTCCAGTCTCAATCATCTCTCCAGTTTCATTACCTTCAGCGTCTAGAACTGCGACTTTAATTGCAATATCTTGGGACTCTTGAATATTAATTGCTGTATCGATGGATTCCACAGATTTTTGGAAATCTTCTAGCTGATAATAGGCTTGTGCAAGTAATCCATATCCATCAGAACTTGGAAGTTCTTCTAGCTCTAGCCACTCTAGAAGGTAATTGATAGCCGACCTATAGTCTTCGGCAATATACGAAAGCTGTGACAATGAAAATAAGGCACCTAACCTCTCTTGATCTGTTGAATCTTTTTCAGACATAAGGTTCTTATAAGCAGTTTCTGCAGAACCATATTTTTCTTGAGAGAAGAAAATATATCCTTGATAGTAATACATCTTAGATCTATCGGTACTAGTGAACTTAGAATCTACTACAGCTACTGGCTGCAATGCTAAAAGGGCAGCTTCCCACTGCTCCTCTTCAATCATAGGTACCATTGTTTGAAGAATTCTTTGCATCTTCTTGCTAGGCAATTTAGTACGTCTTCTTTTTTTCTTTTTCTTCTGATCGTCTTCGGCTGCTTCTATAGAAGCACCTTTATAATCTAGTGGTGACACCCCTAAAGCAACAGGCAATAAACTTATTACTGTGGCAATTAAAAGTAATTTTAAAGAGTAACTTAATCTAATCATAACAATCTACGCACATCCTTCAGGAGTATAGTCTGCTGGCTTGCCTGGGTCATCAATCTTGAAAACAATAATTGTTCTTACATTTGGGACTTCGGTAGCTTCACCATCTCTTATCTGAGGTTTATATTTATATTTCAAAGCTGATCTCATGGCAGCACGATCAAAAATTCCTGGAGGTACCGACCATTCAACTTCAGGTTCTTTTGTAGAGCCAACCTTTGTAACAGTAAATTTCAACATTACACATCCCTCTATACCTCTTTCAAGTGCTCTTCTAGGGTAAACGGGTGGTACTTGGAAAATAGGAACATAAGATCCATCAGCAAAAACACCAGCTTTTTTTCCCTTGAAGCTTAAATTTGGCCTTGCAGAGGAAGCATCTAAATCTGCAGGAGGTGTCATATCAAACTCTGGGGGCATTGTCTCTGGTGGTGGTTCTTCTTCTTGTGGACGCTCCATATCCATCATTAATTCTAGTTCCCTTTCTGGCATTGTTACATCAGCAATTTTGAAAGACTTGTCATCTAACTCTACGTCACCTACATCTATCAACGCTTGCATGACATAAAAAATTACCACAGTTAAAAACAATGATGAAGTCAGGGTTGCCCCTAACATTTTTAAATTTTGTTCAGCAAAAAATCCCATAAATTTTAAAACTTAGGTTCAGATGCTAAAGAGATGGCATAAACACCAGCTTCTCTAGATTGATCCATTACTTGGATGATAGCGTCAGCTTGAGCCTTCTCATCCGCTTGAATAACCACTGATCCTTGAGGATTATCAGCAAGAAGCTTTGTTATGTTAGCCTTTACTTGCCTTACATCAACCCTTCTTCCATCTATCCAAATATCATTAGTCGCTCCAATTGCAATAAGTATTGCTGCATTCTCCTGAATATTTGAAGTTTCCGCATCTGGTCTATTGACTTCTAAGCCAGGCTCTTTGATGAAGTTTGCAGTTACGATAAAAAAGATTAAAAGTATAAACACCACATCTAACATGGGAGTTAAATTAATATCTTCTTCTTCCGCTACAGCACTACTAATTGGTGATCTTCTCATAATTAATTTCCTATTCTGCGACTAGTCGATCGACTAGCAAATCTTTCTCTTTTTGAGCTTTGTTAACTAAAAATTGATTGGCTAAAGTTCCTGTCAATGCTACTGCTAAACCTGCCATAGCAGGGATAGTTGATCTAGAAACACCTCCAGCCATTGCCTTAGCATCCCCACCACCCGTTACAGCGAGTAAGTGAAAGACTTCTATCATTCCAGTTATAGTTCCAAACAATCCGAATAAAGGAGCTATACCAACACACATTTTTATTAGACTTAAGTTTTGATCTATTCTTATTGAATTCTCAGATATGAGCATATCTCTAATGGCTTTTGAATTCCAAGAGCTTTTATCCTGTCTTGTTTCCCATTCTGATACTGAAATTCCTAAATAATTTTTATGAGTTAAGTAATAAAACCACATTCTTTCAAAAATAAGGAACCACATAACAAAAGCTAGAAGTCCTATTAGATAAAGCACATCTCCACCTCTTTGCATAAAAGCAAAGAGAGCATCTGAAAAATTATAAAAAACCTGCATTATCTATTTCTTTATAAAGATTATTTGGTTCCCTCTGAGCGTTTAGCTGCCATTCCTGTGCTGTGCTCTTCTATCGTACCCAATACTCCTCTAGAGATATTATTCACTGTTGCGTACATAAAGGTAGTAGGTATGGCTACCATGAGACCTAACCAGGTTGTCACCAGGGCTGTAGAAATACCACTGGCCATAGTCTTAGGATCTCCAGTACCAAATAAGGTGATCATGGTAAACGTTTCGATCATTCCTATAATAGTTCCGAATAGACCCATTAGAGGGGCGACCACTGAAACGATCTTAAGAACCCAGTTCAGTCCTTCTACACTTGGTCTCTCCTTGAGAATTTGTTCAGCCATCTTCAACTCTAAAGTCTCTGTATCAGCTTCCTTATCATCTTCAGCAATCTTCAAGATTCTACCTAATGCATTATCATCAGTTAATGTCGCAGATCCAGCTTGTGCTCTAACAGAACCTCTTATGGTCCAAAGCTCATAAAATCTCCAAATAAACAGTAATGTTGCTAGTGATCCTATAATCATTAATACAGTACCGACAAATCCACCCTCTTGCATTTTTCCCCAAGTACCCGGCATAGATATCAAGCTATCAAGCAATGAACCGCCTTGTGGGCCTGTTGGATCAACTGCGAATTGAATTGGGAATGCGTCTCCGTTTAAAAGATCAGAAGACCCCGATGTATATCTTCCTGCGGGCTGTGCAGGTAGCTCAGAATAAGCACCACGAGAAGGAGAGTATGTTAAATACTGACCATCAGATACAACATTAAAGTTTCCTACTCTTACAACATCTCTATTTTCTACGTTTCCATCTGTAGTGATAACTTCTGTGTTGAATTTAACCACTTCGCCAGAAGCATTTATTTCTCTTTGAAGTTCATACCAAAGTGTTTCAAGCTCTTCTATGGAAGCTAATTTAATTCCTTCGTTCATTTTTGAACCTAAGGCACTCATAAACTCTTCTCGGTCTTTACCGAATTGAGCGGCAGTGATGGACGACTCCATAATATTTCTAGCTTCAGTTGTATTACCGGCTATGTGTCCGAATATTTCGTTCAAAGAGCCTAGTCTTTCTCTTAATTGCTCTTCTGCTACTACTAAGAGAGCTTCATTTGCCTCAAACTGTTGTTCTAACCTCGCAGCTTCTCTCTCTAATCTAGCTCTTTCATCTTTAGCATCAGAAAGAAGTTTAGCTTGTTTATTTTTTTCATTACGAAATTCAGTTTCCCTGTTTCTTTGCTGTCTAGTATCTGCAAATTGACCTTGCCTTACTATTTCAAGAAGCTCTTGAGGATTAGAAGGTGTTGCTGCTTCTTCTTCAGTATCTTCAGCGTAGGCCATAGAGGATACGAGACCGAAGCTAATAATAAATATAAAAAGTTTAATTTTGTTCATTTTAGTTAGCCTCCGTAGCAGCTGGTAATGGTAATTCCATTAGATCGACAGTAGCCAATTTATTCGCGATTCGTAAACCTCTTCGAGTTGGATTTCTGTAGCTATTATCAAGCTCAACCCAAGACCTTGTTTCGTTATTCCATGCATGAGTTTGCGCCTCATCAGCTGTCTGGAAAACCATTGCCAATCTGCCAACTCTCAAGATGTTACCTTCTCTTAATTCACCATCAATTATAATGCTGTCTTTGTAAGCATCGAGCTTTCTGCCGTACTCAGCTTCTACATTAAATGCCTCTAAGACCTGTCTTAATCCTTCAGCAGGAGAGACAGTAGGATTATCCAAAGCAGCCTTCGCAAAAGCTATACGCTCTTTTCTTTCAGGTAAATGGAATGGTAGATCAAGTTCAATGGAAGTCTCTACGCCTGCAAGCATTCTTCTAGTGAAAGGTGGAATCTGCCTTTGCATTATTTGTGCTTCCTTCATTGTTTTATCAATTTCTTTCAGTCTTTCTTCTTGACGTTGAATCTGCTGTTTCATTTGAGCGTTATAGACCCTTAAACCCTCTATCTGCTTACTAACTGTTTTGAATTCACTGACAATTACAGATGTCTGATCATCCATTTCATCAATTTTTGATTGGGATGTTTTTTCTGCAACCTGTCTAGCCTGGCCAACATCTAAGAGAGGTTGAATCTGATCACTAAACATAAGGCCGGAAACTGAAATTCCAGCCAGCATGAAAACAAATTTACAAAGACGCGTCATAGCTATCTCCTAACTTTTCTAATTCTTATAAAATATGTTCGTAAAGTAGATGAAATTTAGCAGTTTTTCAACAACATTCTTTCACCTTCCCCAAGACGAACGGGTAAACTATAGAGACAAATAAGATTCAATGCAATGCCAAAAAAAAACTACCTACCTGAGATTTAGAAGATGTCAAACATTGAATTCTTAACAATTCTTTACTTGATCAATACTTTGGTTTTAATTGGCCTTATCTCAAGAAGTATTATTAAAAAAAGTCCAAGATTCTTTCTGAAATTTTTTTTCTTATCAGTGCTGGTGTGCACTTTGATAGGTTCAGTCTTGAAGGGCTTTATGAACATATCTGACTTTTCTAACAGACAATTATTAACAAATACCATGCTTTTCATATGGTCTATTAAATCAATCTTCTCCTATAGATCTATAAAAGTCATACTATTGTCCAATTTCCTTGAAGTTCTTAGAGACGAAATTGCCAGCAAGAATATTTTAAGAATTTTTAGACTTATCCTTAAAATATCTTTCTTTCAATTTATTTGCTTTAGTTCTTTTATATCAACCAACTACTTATCAGGAGCTTCGCATTTAAATTATTTAGATTTACTTGGTTTAGTAATATGTCTTTTCGGCATCACTCTAGAGCTTATAAGTGAAAAGCAGCTTAAATCTCTTTCTTTTAAGAAGACTAGAGTGGTTACTGCGGGGCCATGGGCGGTAAGTAGACATCCAAATCTAATTGGGATATTTCTATTTTTTTTAGGTATGCAGATTATTGCTTTTAGTGCAATCAGCTCTTTGTGGTCTATTTTTGGATTTTTATTGATTACCTTTATACTCTTCCAAAATATACTACCTAAGGTAGAAAAAAATCTCGCATTGAAATTTACTGGATACAAAGCTTATTCAGAAATCGTTCCTAAAATATTTTATTTTAAATAAATGATACAAAAATTTACTCCCCACCTTTTAATAACCTTTTTAATAGGACTCTTGGCAGATAGTAGAAATTATCTTTTAAAAAATTTCTTGATAAAAACTTTTTTGAGAATTTATAAGCCAAATCTTGAAGAGGCTATTTACTCAGATATAAATCAATATCATTCTTATAATGATTTTTTTACAAGGAAGCTAAAGAACAGAGATGTAGATGAATCATACAATAGTTTTATCTCCCCAGTTGATGGAGAGATAGTTGATCATGGCTTTGTGGAAGAGCAACAACTTATTCAAGCCAAAAAATATCTATACCCTCTGGATGAGCTCATCGGAAAAGATAGTGTGCATAAATACAGCCATGGATACTTCATGACTATTTATTTGGCACCTACTGATTACCATAGAATTCATTGTCCTTTTAAAGGTAAGATTATTTCATCCATGCATTTGGGTAAGTCTCTCTATAGTGTCAATAAAAATGCCCAAGAAACCATACCGAAGCTTTATATTAAGAATGAAAGATCCGTATTGCATATTAACTCGGCAATGATGAACTATGCATTGGTCTCCGTTGGCGCTTCAGTTGTTGGAAGTATTGTCCCATTTTGGAATTCTAAGCCAGAACATTCTAGACATGACCTAATAGAAGAATGGAATATTGGTCCAAAAGAAGATGAAAGTAATGTCGAAATCGGAGATGAATTAGCCCACTTTAGAATGGGGTCAACTGTGATATTAATTTTTGAAGATTCAAAGAAATTAGATTTAGATTCCTTGAACGAAAATAAGCGAGTAAAATTTGGGTCTAAATTAATTTCACTTAAAAACTTATAGGAACTAACTTGGTAACTTATTCAACTAGCGATTTCAAAGTCGGACTTAAAATAATCATTGATAATGATCCTTGCGTGATCATCGATGAAGAATTTAATAAGCCTGGTAAAGGCCAGGCCTTTAGTAAGATAAAATTTAGAAACTTTCTTACTGGCAGAGTTGGAGAAAAAACTTGTAAGGTTGGAGAGTCTCTTGAAGCTGCTGATGTTACAGAACTTGATATGCAATTTCTCTATAGTGACGGAAATACTTGGTACTTTATGCATCCAGAAACCTACGAACAGATTCCTGTTAATACGGAAATGGTAGGAGAGCTCAACAAATGGGTGACGGAAGAGGACATCTGTAAAGTGCTTTTGTGGAATGAAAGCCCTATTTCAGTAGCAGCCCCTACTTTTGTAGATTTAGAAATTACTCAAACTGATCCGGGAGTAAAAGGTGATACTGCAACTGGAGGTTCTAAACCAGCAACCGTCTCTACTGGTGCGATTATAAAGGTTCCACTATTTGTATCAGAAGGTGAAATAGTTACTATCGACACAAGAAACGGCGAATATCAGGGTCGTAAATAAATTTCCAGATGAAAGAAAAGATTCAAGAAAATCTTGTAAAGATATTAGATGACTTATATGGAAAAGAACTAATAATTGACGAGCTCCCGGTCACTCTTCAAGAAAATAGCGACAAGAATCATGGTGATTTAGCCTCAAATATAGCCCTAATCCTCGCCAAGCCTCTGAAAACTAATCCTCAAATTATAGCCAATGCCATAAAAGATGCATTTATTAATGATGAAGATTTAATCAAAGTAGAAGTGGCAGGACCCGGATTTATAAATTTTTTCCTATCTACAAAAACACATAACGAAGTACTTAAGCAAATCTTTAATGAAAAAGGTTCTTATGGAAAATCTGAACCAAATAATCAAACTGTTTTAATAGAGTATGTCTCTAGTAATCCTACGGGACCTTTGCATGTAGGACATGGCCGTGGGGCAGTTTTTGGATCTGTGCTTGCTGCCCTTTTAAGGGAAGCAGGGTTCAAGGTTGACGAAGAGTACTATATCAACGACTTTGGGAGACAAATGAATATATTGGCCGCTAGTCTGTGGTTAAGATATGCGCAGCTCTTTAACAGCGAAATAAACATGATAAAAAACGGTTATCAAGGAGAATATCTAATCTCAATCGCTGATAGCCTCAAACAGATTCAATCAGATAAATTTTATTCTTCTCAAGAGGAAGTAAGTATTTTGATCAATCCTGAAAAAGAGGAAGATGAAGCATTTACAGATAAAATAGTAGAAGCAGTTCATTCAATGCTCGGTGAAGATTTTTTCCTTTTAAGAAATTTTGCCCTTGAAGAGATATTAAAAATAATTAAAAAAGATTTACTAGATTTTGGTGTTAATCATAACTATTGGTTTTCAGAATCTTCGCTTTATGATCCCGATGGCTCTGCAAAGAGTAAAGTCGATAAGGCAATTGAAGAACTTAGTTCTCTTGGTTTTGTTTATGAAAAAGAGGATGCAGTCTGGTTTAGATCTTCAGATTTTGGAGATGACAAAGACAGAGTATTGAAAAGAAGTAACGGAGAACATACTTATTTTGCATCTGACGTAGCTTATCATGGTGATAAATATGAAAGGGGTTACGATAGAGTAATTAATATTTGGGGCTCAGATCATCATGGCTACACCCCCCGAGTTAATGCTGCCATGGAGGCAAGCAATAGAGATATTAAGAAGCTTGAAGTGGTCTATATTCAGTTTGCAAATCTAATTAGAGCTGGCAAAAAAGTAACAATGTCGACAAGAAGTGGAGAATTCATAACCCTCAAAGAACTTATGGATGAAGTAACAACTGAAGCTGCTAGATTCTTCTATATCAACAGAAAAGCGGACCAACATTTAGACTTTGATCTAGATCTTGCTAAAGAACAATCAAAAGATAATCCTCTCTACTACATACAATATGCTCATGCACGTATATGCAGTGTCTTAAAAAAATCTAATACTGTTAATAAAGATTTAGTTGACTCTGATTTATCACTATTAGACCTAGAAAAAGAAGTTGAAATACAAAAGATCTTAAAACAATATCCGAGTGTTATAGAACGCGCAGCCAAATCTAGCGAACCTCATCTTATTTGCTACTATTTAAAGGATTTAGCAGGACTTTTTCATAGCTACTACAATAGTGAGAAATTTATAGTAGAAGATAAGAAGTTGATGAATTCAAGATTATTCCTACTTAATGGTATCAAGCAAGTGCTTTTGAATGGTCTCTTGGTTCTAGGCATCAATGCTCCAGAAGAAATGTGAATCTGTGATATCAAAAAATATATTAAAAGTTAACTCAGAAATAAATAGTATTTGTAAGAAGGCAGGTAGGGATCCAAGTAAAATCACAGTTCTTGGTGCAAGCAAGTCCCAATCTATTGAAAAAATTAGAGAAGCTTATATTTCGGGCATAAATCATTTTGGAGAGAACTACCTACAAGAAGCCGAGTCTAAGATAGATTCTATTGGAGGAGATGTAACCTGGCATTTTATTGGCTCAATACAATCCCGAAAGGCAAAAAAAATAGCAGAGATCTTCGATTGGGCTCATGCAGTAGATAGTGTAAAAATTGCTAAAAAACTTAATGATGCAAGGCCACTCTACAAAAATGCATTAAAAGTTTGTATCCAGTTGAATATTGATAAAGAAGCTTCTAAATCAGGCATTGAACTGAAGGATATTGAAAATATTTTTTTTGAGATTAGGGGTTTTGAAAATTTAGAAATCAAAGGCTTGATGGTAATACCTAGGCCCAGAGATTCTATCCAAGAACAGCAAAATGTTTTTAAGGAAGTCAAAGAAATCTTCGATTCACTGAATCAAAAGGGTATGAATATGGATACACTATCGATGGGAATGTCTTCAGACTATGGTATTGCAATTAAAGAAGGGTCTACAATGATAAGAATAGGCACAGGAATCTTTGGTCAAAGAAAATGAATGATTTAAACAAAAGAGTGGGTTTTATTGGAGCTGGTAATATGGCTACCGCCCTTATATCTGGACTAATCAATAGCAAATATGAACCTTTAAAAATTATTGCCTCCTCTCCTGAGGTACAACATCTCCAAAGACTAGAAAAGGACTTTGGGATCCAAGTAACCGAAAACAACATCGATGTTATAAAAAATACTGACATTATCATCTTGGCTGTTAAACCAAATATTATTGAAGATGTAGTAAATGAAATCAGTGACAGTATTAACCACGAAAACCATTTGGTCATTTCTATCGCGGCAGGAATAAAGATTGAAAAA
>CAJWIK010000043.1 GCA_913042105.1 uncultured Gammaproteobacteria bacterium | reverse complement strand
TCCTTTTTTAAGTATTTATTTGAGCTCTTTTAATGTATAAAAGATATAGAGATCTAGGGAGAATCTCTCATTATGGAAGAAAAAAGCATTAGAGTTCAAACGGCATCTAACCGAACTATATGGACATATGGTTTCGGCTCTATAGGCGTAGGCATTAAGAATAATCTTTTAGGGACATGGTTGTTAATTTACTACAATCAAGTGCTGGGCCTTGATGCTATCCTTGTATCGCTTGCGATAGCTATAGCTTTAGTTGTTGATGCAGTCTCTGATCCTTTTGTTGGAGTCTGGTCAGATAGAGTTAGATCTAGGTGGGGCAGAAGGCACCCCTTTATGTACGCCTCAATCATTCCTTTTTCATTATGCTACTACTTAATTCTTCAAGATCCAGGAGAGATTTCAGATTCTTCAATGTTCACAAGATTATTGGTGCTCATGATTCTCATGAGAATCTCTATGACCTTTTATGAGGTACCTAGAGGCGCTTTAGCTCCAGAGCTCACTAAAGATTACGATCAAAGAAATAAGATATCTGGAGTTGGAATGGCTCTCGGTTGGATAGGCGGTGCAGGTATATCTTTTATACATATGCAATATTTTCTCGGTGACAGTTATTTTAACGCTTCGGGTTATCAACTACTTGCTTTTTGGGGCGGTCTTGGAATATTCGTTAGTACAGCTTTCACAACTATAGGTACTCATCATCATATTCCTAATTTGCATGTCCCACCTGAAAGAGCCTTCCATGTTCCAACTTTCTTAAAAGAAGCAAAAGAAACTTTATCAAATAGATCTTGGTTAGTGCTATTCGGGGCTGGTTGTATTTATTCTTTACTCGTAGGGGTCGATACCGGTGCAGTTACTTATTATTCAGCATATCTCTGGCAATGGGAGCCTCAAGATATTGCATCCTATTCTCTTTGGCAGGTTGCTTCTGTTATCACTCTAGCGTTGCTCGCACCTTGGATAGCGATAGGTAAAAGTAAGAGAAATATTGCTGTTGGTATTTTCTTGACTACGATTGTTATAGGACCACTTCCTGTTGTTTTAAGATTACTTGAACCATATCTGGGTTTATCGTTATTTCCTGAAAATGGAACGGATGCTTTATGGTACTTACTTCTTGTGCATAGTTGCCTCCTTGTGAGTCTGGGGTCTTTAGGATTCATATTCATAGGATCAATGGCAATGGAAATTGTTGAAGATGTCGAGAACACTACGGGTCGAAGAGAAGAAGGTTTGCTTGGTACAGTGAATGCATTCATACACAAACTGGTTGGGGCTGGAGGAGTTCTTATTGCCGGACTGATAGTCTCTTGGTCAGGTTTTGATAACCCAGAGGCGACCCAAGAGATGCTAAGTGGTGAAATTATTTATAGATTTGCTGCTGTCCATGTAGCTATTGGATTCTGCTTACCAATTGTCTCAACTCTACTGGTCTTAAAGTTTGATATTGACAGGAAAGATCATCTAACAAATGTAAATGATTTAGGTTACGTCGAGAAGGACTGATGTTCTTCTTTCCCATTTCTGATGATAATGACACTGGCTCTAGGCCAATTGTCTGCTATATCTTAATTGCAATTTGCTGTTTTATATTCCTCTGGCAAAGTACATTGCCCACTAATCTCAATCAAACTGCAATTTATAATTTTGGCGTTACTCCCGCCTCTCTCTTAGGAGACCAGCAAGGATATATACATCCATATTTAACCATTTTTTCTTCTATGTTTATGCATGGCGGCTGGATGCATTTAATCGGAAATATGGTTTTTTTATGGATATTTGGAGACAATATTGAAGATAGTATGGGTCATAAGAAATTTTTATTTTTTTACCTCTTATGCGGGGTATTTGCTGCTCTTTTACAATCGGGAATTAATCCACAATCTGATATACCCATGATTGGTGCAAGCGGAGCAATAGCAGGAATTCTAGGTGCCTATCTGTTGCTTCACCCGAAAGCTAATGTCAACGTACTACTATGGCTTTTTATCTTCATCACAGTAATTAAAGTTCCTGCCTTTATAGTTTTATCTGTTTGGATCGTAAGTCAATTTTTTAGTGCATCTTTTGCTTCAACAGGAGGAGTGGCTTACTTTGCACATATCGGAGGCTTTATAGCAGGTGGTTTATTAATCTACTTCTTCAAGTATCCTCATATATCACTATTTCAACAGGGCAACTCACAATCTTTTGAATCAAGTAATTTTTCTATAAATGACTTATTGAATTCAAAAAAAGACAGAGATTTCATGCAAGAATTTATCGACACAGCCAATAAAAAAGATAAAAATTAGTATATGCGCTATATCTATGGTTTGTTCGGAACAATCTTTATTATTTTTGGCATTTATACAGCTGGTATCTATTTAGATCTTTATGGAAAACTTGAGGGACCAGGAGATTCTGTCGATTCAGAACTTCCTAGATCCTTAGTATTACAAAAATCAGTAGCTCAGGAATCATTCAATAAAGAGAAGCAGATTCTGTTTGGAGATACTCATGTTCATACTACTTATTCCACAGATGCATTCTTGTGGAGTTTGCCTATTTTAAATGGAGAAGGACCGCATCCAATTTCTGATGCTTGTGACTTTGCGAGATTTTGTGCCAATCTAGACTTTTGGGTATCTACAGATCATGCAGAAGCATTAACCCCTAGGAAATGGAAATCTATTAAGGATGCGATCAGGCAATGCAATAAACCGGCAGATCCGCAAGATCCAGATCTTGTAACATTTCTTGGTTTCGAGTGGACACAAGTGGGTTCTATTGCTGAAGATCACTATGGACATAAGAATGTAATGTTTAGAGATATTGAAGAAAATAAGGTACCAAAACGACCTATAGGAGCCGGAGGTATAGCCACAAGCGGCATGCGAGGTACTTTACCTGAACAATCTAAACAGTTAAGACCAGTTGCCTTACTCGACTTTGAAAATAGACATAGATATTTTAACTTTATAGCCTTTTCGGATGAACTTGGAAACTCACAAGTTTGTCCGGAAGGTATTCCATCGAGTCAGTTAAGTGATGATTGTTATGAATCCGCTGATACGCCTAAAGAATTATTTACTAAGCTTAGAGATTTGAATTATCCAGCAATAGTTATTCCTCACGGTAACACTTGGGGCTTTTATACACCTCCTGCTTCTAGTTTAGATAAACAACTTATCTCTGAGTTCAATGATGACAATTTACAAATATTATTTGAAGTAATGTCTGGTCATGGTAATTCAGAAGAATATAGACCTTGGAGGGCATTAATAGAGGATGATCAAGGCGAACTTTCTTGCCCTAAACCTAGCAAGGATTATTTACCAAGTTGTTGGAGAGCGGGACAGATAATCGAGGAACGTTGTATCGATAATGGATTTTCTGAAAGTGAATGCTCAATTAGAGCAGAAGAGGCAAGACAAAATTATGCCGCTATGGGCGTTGCAGGTCATCTAACAGTGCCAGGAGTAGAGATTGAAGATTGGTTAGATTCAGGCCAATGTCGGGATTGTTTCATCCCATCATTTAATTACCGACCAGCAGGGTCTGCCCAATACGGTCTTGCAATATCTAATTTTGATCAGAATAAGCCTATCCGTTTTAATTTTGGATTTATTGCTTCAAGTGACAATCATAGGGCTAGACCAGGTACAGGATATAAAGAGATAAATAGATTTGTAACAACTGAGGCCAATGGTCCTAGTGACGAGTTTATTGGAGATATTCTCTACCCCGTTGATCAAGCTACTGATAGATCGATAGATTTAAGAGAGCAACCTTTATTGGGTCTTAGAACAGGATTTGGTTCTTTTGAAGCAGAAAGGGAGGCTTCTTTTTTTACGACTGGTGGCTTAGCTGCAGTTCATTCAAGTGGAAGAGACAGAAACTCTATTTGGGAAGGTCTAAGAAATAAAGAAACATATGGAACAAGCGGAGATAGGATTTTACTTTGGTTTGATCTAGTGCAGGGTGAAACGATCTCTCCTATGGGAAGCACGGTAACTCAAACATCTAATCCAGTATTTAGAATTAAAGCAGTAGGCGCATTTGAACAAAAACCAGGTTGTCCCGATTATTCAGCAACAAATATTACGCAAGAGCATCTAGAGCGCATATGCAAAAATGAATGTTATAACCCATCTGACAGAAGAAAAAATATTTCTAAGATAGAAGTCGTAAAAATTACTCCACAGATAACTCAAAATGAGCCTCTGGAAAGTTTAATAAAAGACACCTGGAAGACTTTTGAATGCAAACCTAGCCAAGAGGGATGCGAGGTCGAATTCTTTGACTCAGAGTTCCAATCTGAAGGCAGAGACTCGATTTACTATGTCAGGGCTATTCAAGAACCTTCGCCGGTTATCAATGGAGGCAACTTAAGATGCTCTTATGATGAGAATGGTGAGTGTATAAAGGTTAATATCTGTTATGGTGATTCAAGAACAGATAAAGATGATGACTGTTTGTCTCTCTCCGAAGAGCGAGCATGGTCTTCACCAATTTATATTAATTTTTCGCAAATTTAAAAAATAAAGGCGGTCATGGAAGAGTTACAACAAGAAAAAAAATTAGATCTAAAGACAAAATTCTTTTATGGATTTGGATCCATTTCTTTTGGTATTAAAAATAATGGATTCAGTTATTTTGTTTTATTTGTCTATAGTTCTGTCTTAGGTTTACCTGCCTGGATGGCCGGTCTTGCTCTAAATTTAGTTTTGATTGTAGATGCAATTACAGATCCTTTAGTTGGATATTATTCTGATAGAACTCGATCAAGATGGGGAAGAAGACATCCTTTTATGTACGCAGCTGCATTACCTGTAGCCATCACTTATTATTTCTTATGGACTCCGCCTGAATCCCTTTCTGATTGGGAGTTGTTTAGTTACCTTTTGGTTTGTGCAATTATCATAAGAGTTTTTATTACCTTTTATGAAGTACCTTCAATTTCATTAGGCCCAGAGTTAACTGATAATTATGTTGAAAGAACATCTTTAATGTCTTTTAGATATTTCTTTGGTTGGTTTGGCGGTTTGACTACCTATAACCTTGTTTGGTTTTGGTTTGGACCTTCGAATGTTACGGAGAAATTTTCAGATGGACGATTTAACCCTGAGGCCTGGTCAGAATATGGTCTTGTAGCAGCCATACTTATCTTTATTGGCATTATAGTAACGAGTGTTGGTACCCATCGACATATTCCAAGTCTAATAGAGCCTCCCGAGAGAAAGAACATGACCTTTTCCAAAACCATGAAGGAAGTTAAGGAAACATTATTAGCCAATCGCTCATATATGTTTTTATTCTTTTCAGGGCTATTAGCTGCCTTGGCTGGAGGAATAGAGGCAGCCTTTGCCATTTATTTCGATAGTTATTTTTGGGGTTTAAATCTTGATGAAATGCTCACAAGAGGATTGTGTTTATATCTTGCTCCAATAATTGCCATATTTGCTGCGCCTATTCTTACCGATAGATTTGGTAAGAAAAAGACGGTTATGTCTATCTGGTCTTTCCAGATAATATTTGCTGCACTTCCTTTTGCATTGAGATACATAGACCTTACATTTGGCACATCTTTATTTCCTGAAAACGGTAGTCCTTATCTCTTACCTGTTCTATGTGTGCATGTGGTGATTAATGTCGCTGCGGCAATAATTGTTTTTGCAACCTTGGCATCAATGCTTATGGATCTAGTGGAAGATATACAACTAAAGACTGGCAGGAGAGAGGAAGGGATTCTTTTTTCAGCTAGAAGCTTTGCAGACAAAGCAGTCAGTGGGTTTGGTTTAACTTTTGCAGGTATCATCTTATCTTTGATTTCTTTTCCTGAAAGCTCAGTAATTCGAAATGAACTTAATGGTATTGTCCCTAACGAAGTTTTAGCAAATTTAGCTTTATGGTATGTGCCTATTTGTATTATTGCATTCGGTGCAGCACTCTCTTTGGTTTCTGGCTATACACTTACTAGAGATGAACACGAAGAGAATGCAGCAAATCCAGACACAAAGGTTTGGAAAGATTAAAAGCCGATGCTTTTAAAGTCTCTTTTTCATTCCCCCATAGGAGATATAGGTTTACTTGCAGATGAAGAGAATATCTTATCTTTATCGTTCACCAATCAAACCTTTGAAGGCTTAGAAACTAAAAAAAGCGATGAGAGGTTTAAAGAATTAAGTTTCCAACTTAACCAATACTTTTTTGAGGGACTTAAGATTTTTAATCTTCAATATAAGCTTTCATCTACAGACTTCAGCATGAGAGTCTATCAAGAGATGAAGAAAATTAAATACGGTAATACTTTATCTTACTCAGCTTTAGCTAAAAAAATTGGAAGGCATAAAGCCTTTAGAGCAGTAGGAACTTCATGTGGTAAAAACCCACTTCCAATACTTATTCCATGTCATCGTGTCCTAGCAAAAAATGGACTTGGAGGTTTTACAGGTGGTCTGGATATTAAAAAATTTCTCTTAACGCTAGAAAGAAACTAAAATGCGCGTATGAGTGCATGTACATCTATAGAGTCAAAACTTAAAACAGCCCTAGAACCTTCTCATCTTGAAGTCATTGATGAGAGTTATCTTCATAATGTTGAGCCAGGCAGAGAGTCTCACGTTAGGATCGTTGCTATATCTAAATCTTTCGAAGGCCTCAATTTGGTTAAAAGACATCAGCTTATTTATTCTCAAATTCAAGAAGAGATCTCTGGACCTATCCATGCCATATCTCTGCATACTTTTACCGAGGAAGAATGGAGAGAAAAAAATCAACAGGCTGAACCATCTCCGGATTGTCTAGGTGGTAGCAAAAACGATCAGTAATCTTGAGCTTTATGACTGATAATCACGTCATTACCTTTTACTCTATAGAACAAATAGAGGACCATAAAAAACTAGGAAGAGTTGTTGAAAGATTTTGTGTAAAAAATAAAATTGTAGGAACTTTTTTTTCTACGCCGCAGGGCGTTAATACAACCTTATCAGGACCTAAACAATCCTTAATAGATCTTGTTTTTTTACTGGAAAGTAAATCTAGATTAAAGCTGAAAGATCAAACTTGGTCTATATCGTCCTCTGTCCCATTTAAAAGATTAAAAATTAAATGCAGAGATAAGCTTCTACCTTTGAAGGGTAATTTTGATCCAGTTTTATTAAGAGGTACACACCTTGAACCATCTGAGTGGAATAAGCTAATTTTAGATCCAGAAACAGTTGTCCTTGATGTTAGAAATGATTACGAAACAAAGATAGGTAGTTTTAAAAACTCAACCATACCAAATATGAAAAATTTTACTGATTTCCCTTCATTTGTTGATAGTAATCTTTCCAATTTAAAAGATAAAAAAATCGCAATGTTTTGTACTGGTGGTATCAGATGTGAGATAGCTTCATCTTTCATGATGGAAGAAGGTTTTGGGCAAGTTTATCAGCTCGATGGTGGTGTGCTTGGTTATCTTAAAGAAGTTGAGCAAGAAGAGAATCTTTGGGAAGGTGAATGTTTTGTCTTTGATGAACGAGTCACGGTTAATGAAAATCTAGAAAGAGGGGAGTATTTCCAATGTTTTGGATGTAGAAGACCGTTATCTAAGATAGATTTACAATCCAAACACTATATCAAGGGAGTCTCATGCCACTTGTGCTATCTTTCATCCTCTAATGAAGACAAAGAAAGGTTTGCACAAAGACAAAAGCAAATAGATCTTGCTGAAGAAAGAGGTCACGAACATATGGGCATGAATGCAAAACAAAATAAACAATAAGAATGTCTAAAATTATTTCTAAATATATTACTCACCATCCTAAGTCTATTTTATTGATATTTTTCACGATCTTACTTTTTTCTATTTTCAATCTAAATAAATTCAAGCTAGATGCTTCTTCTGATTCTTTGGTTTTAGAAAGCGATGATGATTTAAAATATTATCGAGAGGTCAATGCCGACTATTCTTCTTCAGATTTTTTGATAATAATTTTTGATCCAAAGAAGGATCTATTTTCGCAAGAGGCTATTACTCAAGTCAGAGAAATGGTTGATGCCTTTGAGGCAATAGAAGGTGTTGAATCAGTTTTAAGTTACCTAGATGCTCCATTACTTTTTAGCCCCAAGATGGGCATGAGTGAATTAGCAGATAATCTTCGGACCATCGAAGATCAAGACACGGATAGAGATCTAGCCAGGCTAGAATTTAAAAATAGTCCTCTTTATACAGAATTACTTACAGATAAAGAGGCTAACTACACTGCTATGCAGCTTATATTGAGTGGTGATGACGTATATGAAGAGGCAATTAATAAAAGATACTCAATCTTAGAAACAATCAATTCAAATAAGTACGATCCATCCATTCATGATGGCATGCTAGAACAAATTAATAATGAGATTAAGCAACTTAATGCAGAGTCTTCGATTGCAAGAGATACGTTAATAAAGACAACTAGAACAGCCATGAAAGGCTATGAGGGATACGGTCAACTTTATTTAGGTGGAACGGCAATGATAGCCTCAGACATGATTAGTTTCATAGAGAGTGATCTAAAGTATTTTGCTATTGGTGTACTCATTATGTTTATCATTACCCTGAGTATAATCTTTAAAAAATTAAGATGGGTAACAATGCCCTTAGTCTCAAGTGCGCTTATTGCCCTTGTGGTAATAGGCTTCTTGGGTTGGATGGATTGGAGAGTGACGGTAGTCTCATCTAATTTTATTTCACTTTTATTAATAATTTCAATTTCTTTGACTATTCATTTAATTGTCAGGTATCAAGAACTATATGAACTTGATCCTTCTATGGACAAAACAGATTTAGTCACTTTAACCATAGAACAGATGCTTAAACCTTGTTTTTATACTGCATTGACAACAATCATAGCTTTTGCCTCTTTGAGTGTAAGTGAAATAAAACCTGTCATAGATTTCGGTAAGATGATGGTAGCGGGAATATTCTTTGCTTTTATTTTTTCTTTTACACTGGTTCCTATAGCAATGCTTCTGTTTACTTCTGATAAAGGAAAAGAATCTAAGGATTTCAGTAAAGGAATAACTTTAGTCTTTTCTTCTTTTACTCAAAGATATGGAAATATCGTCATATTGATTTCTGTAATTCTTTTTAGCTTCTCTTTGTATGGAATAAGTAAATTAACCGTAGAAAATAGATTTATTGATTACTTCAAGCCTACTACCGAGATCTATAAAGGTATGGAGTTGCTTGATACGAAGTTAGGAGGCACGGCCCCTCTAGATATAGTGATCAATGCTCCAGAAAATTGGAAAATTTCTGATGAGGAAGATTTTGATAATGATTTTGAATTCGATGATGACTTTGGATCAGATGAAGATGTCGCTGAAAATGGTTACTGGTGGAATACTATATCTCTAGATAGACTTGAGGAAATTCATGACTATATTGATTCCTTGCCAGAAATTGGAAAAGTACTCTCTGTAGCAAGTGGCATAAAGGTCGCAAGAGAACTAAAAGATGGTGAGGCGTTATCTGAGCTAGATTTAGCGCTAGTTAAGACTATGCTTCCAGATGATATTAAAGATAACCTTCTAAGTTCTTATATAAGCGAAGATGAAAATCAAGTCAGAATATCTGCTAGGGTTATAGAATCTGCGGAGGGCTTAAATAGGAATCAATTATTATCAGAAATTTCTAATACCTTAGAGTCCGAATTTCAATTGGAGTCCGATCAATTTAGGCTGACTGGCCTTGCGGTGCTCTATAATAATATGCTGCAAAGCTTATTTGATTCTCAAATTGGAACTATAGTGATAGTGTTTAGCATTATCTTCATAATGTTCTTAATTCTGTTTAGATCTCTCTATTTGTCAATTATTGGAATAATTCCAAATTTACTTGCAGCAAGTGTAGTGCTGGGATCAATGGGACTTTTTTCTGT
>CAJWIK010000042.1 GCA_913042105.1 uncultured Gammaproteobacteria bacterium | reverse complement strand
GTTCTAAAGTATGATTGAAAATCTTGCTCTAATAGATTGGTTTTCTATGACACTGATGATGGCTTTTGGTATTGCGGGATTTTTTAATGGTTTTATAAAAGAAATCTTCTCAGCTGCTGCATGGGTTTTTTCTTTAGCTCTGGCTTGGTTATATGGACCTTTGTTGTTCCCATTTGTGCAAGACTATGTTGGTTCAGATACATTAAAAAATGTTATTAGTTTTATCCTTATGTTCTTAATCTCCTTTTTAGCTTTGAAGATTCTAGGTTCTATTATCTCAAAATTAATATCAGCGATAGGGCTAAAGGGTTTAGACAAACTTTTAGGAATGTTCTTTGGGTCTATAAAAATATTAGCGATATTGAGCAGTGTTTATGTCTTTAATTTAAGCTTTTTAGATCAAAATAAATGGTGGTTAGATTCTTACTCAAGGATTTATTCAATACAAGTTTATGAATACTCAAAACCTGTATTTGATAAATGGATAAAAAAAGCAGATATTATTCTAGATAAAGATAATCCTAAGATTACTCTTTGATATAGAATATAAGATATGTGTGGAGTAGTTGGAATTGTAAGTCAGAAAGAGGTTTCTCCTGTTATTTATGATGCTCTAACAATCCTTCAACATAGGGGACAAGATGCAGCCGGAGTGGCCACTTCAACTAATAATCGCTTTTTTATTCGTAAGCAGTTAGGTTTAGTAAGAGATGTTATAAGAAATCAGCATATACTCAATTTGAGAGGTCAGATGGGTATAGGGCATGTTAGGTATCCAACTGCTGGAAGTGAGGATAGGGAATTAGCACAACCAATGTACGTTAACTCTCCTTTCGGCATAAGCATCTCTCACAATGGAAATCTTACAAACCAAGAAGAACTAAAAGATGTTTTGGTACATAAAGATCTTAGACATTTAAATACTGATTCTGATAGTGAGGTTTTGCTTAATGTATTTGCCCATGAACTTCAAAAACAAGGCTCTATTAAACCGGGATCAAAGGAGATATTTGCTGCAGTAAGGGCACTTCACAAAAGGGTGAGAGGTGCATATTCTGTGGTGATAATGATCAATGGTGTTGGAATTGTTGGATTTCGGGATCCTTTCGGCATTAGACCTTTGATAGTTGGTTCCAAAGAAACAGATTTGATAGGAAAAGACTATATGATTGCTTCAGAAAGCGTTGTACTAGATTCGTTGGGTTTTGAAACTATAGATGATATTGAGGCGGGTTCAGCAGTTTTTATAAGTCATGAAGGTGTTTTAGAGACAGAATCGTGTATCAATAATCCAATACCTACCCCATGCATTTTTGAATATGTTTATTTAGCAAGACCTGATGCCAAGATAGATAAGATTTCTGTGCATAAGTCTCGCTTAAGAATGGGAGAATTCCTAGCTAAAAAAATTATGGATGTTTGGCCTGAACATGACATTGATGTGGTAATACCTATACCTGACAGCAGCACTACTTCTGCTCTGCAACTTGCTTCAACTTTAGGTATTAAGTACCGTGAAGGATTTGTTAAAAATAGATATATTGGAAGAACTTTTATTATGCCATTTCAGGAAAAAAGAGAGAAGTCGGTAAAACAAAAACTTAATCCCATCGATTTAGAATTCCAAGATAAAGTTGTTTTACTTGTAGATGATTCAATAGTGAGAGGGACAACAAGTAGACAAATAATTGAAATGGCAAGATCTTCAGGTGCAAAAAAAGTTTATTTTGCGTCTGCAGCTCCTCCAATTCGCCATCAGAATGTTTATGGTATCGATATGGCTGCTACAACTGAATTAGTTGCTCATCAGAGAACCGAGAAAGAAATAGAAGAGTTCATCAAGGCTGATTGGCTTATTTATCAAGATCTAGAAGATCTCATTCAGGCTGCCCAGGTAGGCAACGAAGATATTAAGCAATTTGAATGCTCCATCTTTAATGGAAAGTATGTCACAGACGATATTGATGACAATTACTTAAAGAATTTAGAAGATGCACGTAATGACAAATCTAAAGCCTCAAGACAACTTAGTTAGTTAAGTCTTTACTTCTTCTATCGTTATAGATGGAAGAATGGCACTATTTGCTGCATCTTTGTAAGAAGCAATTTCATGAAAATTTAGGTACCTATAGATCTCTGAGCTCATCGCATTTATTTCTGACATATAGCTTGAGTACTCCTCTTTTGTAGGTATGTGCCCTAATGTTGCCGAGATAGCTGCTACTTCAGCAGAAGCTAAGAACACATTAGCACCATCACCCAGTCTATTTGGGAAATTACGAGTGGAGGTTGATACTACTGTTGATTCTGCTTCGACTCTAGCTTGGTTACCCATACATAATGAACATCCGGGCATTTCCAATCTAACCCCGGCATTCTCAAAAATGTCATAGTAACCTTCTTCCGTAAGCTGATGTTTATCCATTTTAGTTGGGGGTGAAACCCATAGTTTAGATGGAAGTTCAGATTCATTTTCTAAGAGCTTACCAGCAGCTCTGAAATGACCAATATTTGTCATACAAGATCCTATGAAAACCTCATCTATATGAGTATTAGCTATTTCAGATAAAGGTTTAATATCATCCGGATCATTAGGACAAGCTAAAAGAGGCTCTGTAATATTATTGAGATCTATTTCTATTACAGCTGCATACTCTGCGTCGTGGTCAGCTTCCATTAAAATAGGGTCTTCTAGCCAAGCTTCCATGGCTTGAGCTCTTCTTTCAATGGTTTGCTTGTCTTCGTAACCTTCAGAAATAAGCCATCTTAAAAGAGTTACATTAGATTCAAGGTATTCCCTAATCGGCTCTTCATTGAGTTTAATCGTGCAGCCTGAGGCTGATCTTTCGGCCGAAGCATCAGACAACTCGAAGGCTTGCTCGACCTTTAGGTCAGGAAGTCCTTCAATTTCTAAACATCTACCAGAAAAGATATTTATCTTTCCTTCTTTTGGAAGAGTCAATTGACCTGATTGCAGTGCTGCGTAAGGTATGGCATTAACCAGATCTCTCAAAGTTATACCTGGTTGAATGTCACCTTTAAATTTTACCAAGACAGATTCGGGCATATCTAGTGGCATAACTCCTAGCGCTGCACCAAAAGCTACTAATCCTGAACCAGCAGGAAAGCTTATCCCTAATGGAAATCTAGTATGAGAATCACCACCTGTTCCAACCATGTCTGGTAACAGCATTCTATTTAGCCATGAGTGAATAATGCCATCACCTGGTTTTAGGGCGACACCACCTCTTGTTTGTATAAATTCAGGAAGTGTATGCTGCATTTCTACATCTTTAGGAAGTGGATAGGCGGCTGTATGACAAAATGATTGCATAACTAAATCAGAATTAAATCCAAGACAGGCCAATTCCTTCAATTCATCTCTAGTCATTGGACCGGTAGTATCTTGACTGCCTACTGTAGACATTCTTGGTTCACAGTAGATGCCAGGTCTAATGCCTTCTACACCACAAGCTTTTCCGACCATTTTTTGAGCCAAGGTAAAACCATTAGTACTTTCTTTTGCTTCTTCTGGTCTAGTAAAAACTTTCGATGATTCTTGTTTTAAGATCTCTCTTGTTTCATCAGTGAGACCTCTTCCAATGATTAGAGGAATTCTCCCTCCAGCCCTAACTCCATCAAGCAAAGTGTTTGATTTATATTCATATCTGCAAAGTTCTTCATTAGTATCTGTACTGATTACTTTTTGTTCATAAGGATAAATTTCAATTATATCGCCCATGTTCATATTGCTGACGTCGCACTCGAAAGCTAATGCTCCTGAGTCTTCTAGAGTATTGAAGAATATGGGAGCTATTTTTCCACCAATACATATTCCCGCCTGTTTCTTGTTAGGTATGAAGGGTATATCTTCTCCGATATACCAAAGCAGCGAATTTGTTGCTGATTTCCTAGAGGAGCCCGTACCTACAACATCACCAACGAATACTAACGGAAGTCCGGATTCTTTTAATTTATCAATAGTCCCAAGGGGATCATCCATTGTTTTCTTAAGCATCGCTAATGCATGAAGTGGTATATCTGGTCTAGATGGTGCATCAGGAGCTGGAGATAGGTCATCTGTATTAATCTCTCCATCTACCCTAAAAACAATAGCTTTTATAACTTCATCTAGTTTTGGTTTGTTTGTAAACCATTCAGCATTTGACCAGGAATCCACAACTCTTTTTGCATTCAGATTTGTTTTGGATAATTCAATCACATCATGTTTAGAATTAAACATTAAAAGAGTTTTACTTAGGCCTTCTGCAGCCAGTGTTCCCACTTGATCATCTTCAAGCAAGCCAATGAGTGATTCAACATTGTAACCCCCCAACATTGTTCCCAATAACTTGGTCGCTAGCTGTCGATCTATTAGTGGTGAAGATGTTTGGCCTTTAGCAACATCAGTTAAGAAGGCTGCTTTTACGTAAGCTGCAGGATCAACCCCTGCAGGTGTTCTATTGGTTATTAAATCTAATATATATTCTTCTTCGCCACTCGGGGGTGATTTTAAGAGTTCTACAAGCTCTGAAACTTGTTCTGCGTTGAGGGGTAAGGGGGGTATGCCTTGTAGTAATCTCTCTTCGACATGGGATTTATAGTTTTCTAGCATAATATTTAGTGAAGAAGTTATTAATTGGTGCAGCATTTTATCATAATCTGTAATTTAAAGTTGCGTAGAAATGACTTAGATATATCATAAGAGATAATGAATAAGTCAGTTAAAACCCCATGCATAGGAGTTTGCTCTACTGTCTTTGGCGATGAGGTTTGTAGAGGATGCAAGCGCTTTCAGCATGAGGTAATTAAATGGAATTCCTATAATGACCCTGAAAAAAGGCTCGTTTTAGATAGGCTAGAGGCTTTAAAAGTCCAAATTATGGAATCAAAAATTATAGTAACTGATAAAAAGCTACTTAAGTCCAAGCTTGAAGAATATAAAATAAAACATGATGAGGATAGCAACCCTCTGTGCTGGGTGTTTGATCTTCTCAGAACAGGCAGTCAATCTATTCATAACTCTAAAGATTTTGGTTTTAATCCCATACTAAATGATACGACTGATCTGTCTGATCTAAAGAAAGTTATGGAGGATGAACTTTTTCAGTTATCCGAGGCGCATTATCAAAGGTACTTTAAGACTGAGAAATACTTCAATGTCTAATACCTGGGAAACCATTCTTTACTCTCCTACTCCTAAAGCCTGGATAGATAAGGCTTTAAACTCGCTTGAAATTCTTTTGATTGATCATGCGCATTGTGAGAAAAAAGCTGCATCCTCAGCAATCTCTTTGATTCATAAATATCCACATTATAATTTAGCTAAGATTCTCTCTCCTTTAGCAAGAGAAGAGCTTTTACATTTCGAGCAAGTTCTCAGATTGATTGACCAACATGGTTTTAAATACAAAAATCTAAAATCGGGTAAATATGCCCAAACTCTTCATGATGCATCTTCTAATCAAGAACCAGACAAACTTAAAGATTCTTTGGTTATTAGTTCTCTAATTGAAGCAAGGTCTTGTGAAAGGTTTCATGCTCTCATACCTTTTCTTTCAGATAAACTTAAAAAGTTTTATTCAAAACTATATGAAGCCGAGGCGCGTCACTGCGATCTTTATCTAGATATCTATTGTGATATTTTTGATGAAGATTGGTCAGATAGATTGAAGCATCTCTCTTCTATTGAATCTAATTTTATTAACCAAAAAGACAATCTTTTTAGATTTCATAGTGGCTGCTAAAACTATCTAACAATAGGTATCTCTTTCCAGTTGGTGAGATATCTAGGCGATTTTAATAATCTTCTCATAGACCATGATTTCTTGATTCCTTGTGAGGCAAAAGCAACTTTTCCAATTCCTGAAGTATTAATTTTATCAATTGTTGTCATTAGTTTTTTACTATTTATCCTTTCATCTATATTTCTAAATAAATCACCTTGATAAATACCTTCATCATAAAAGTCACTGAGCATTACTCCCGCTTTAATAAAATTAATATTTTCCTTAAAGAGCTGTTCTGTCATATGCCTTGTAGCATTTAAAATATCTCTAGTATCATTCGTCGGAGAAAATAATTTATAACTCCTGAATCCGTTATATTGCTTGTCTTGTTTACGAAAATAGTTAGTCCTCATGAATACTGAAACCATTTTGCAATATTGATTCTCTCTTCTTAATTTTTCACATGCGCGTGAAGCATAGTCACTGACAGCTTCATTAATAGAGTTGAAGTCATTTACTTTCTTACTAAACGTTCTACTCACAACAATCTGTTTTTTTGTTTTAGGTTGCTGCTCTAGGCCTATACAAGAATAACCTTGTAGCTCCATTACTGTTCTTTCAAGAACACTGCTAAATTTTCTTTTTATTAACTTAGTATCTATCTCTGCCAGTTCAAGGGCTGTTTCTATGCCTAGACTATTTAATCTCCTATTGATTCTACTGCCAACACCCCAAACTTCTCTTACAGGCATTAATGCCATTAACTTTTTTCGCCTTTTTAGATCTGTTAAATCTACAACTCCATTAGTGGCTGGATAATGTTTGGCTCCATAATTGGCTACTTTCGCCAAGGTTTTTGTTGGGCCTATGCCTACACAAACAGGCATGCCAACCCAGCGGTCTATTGTCTCACGACATTGATGTCCAAATTTTTCACAGTCCCTTAAGCCTGTAAGATCCAAGAAAGCTTCATCGATGCTATACACTTCTACTTTAGGTGATAAATTTTCTAAAGTTTGCATGACTCTAGAAGATACGTCAGCATATAGCTCGTAATTTGAAGAAAATGCGACACCTCCTTTTCTAAGGAAAGATTTCTCTATTTTGAACCAAGGCTCGCACATTTTAATTCCCAGTTGTTTTGCTTCTTTCGATAGGGCAACTACACAACCATCATTATTTGATAAGACGACCACAGGCTTTTTTTTGATATCCGGTCTAAATATTCTTTCACATGACGCATAAAAGCTATTGCAGTCAACTAAAGCAAAGATCATAGTCTAATACAGATTTATGGAGGCTATGACTATGCCAGCTATTTCTAACTCTTCCTCTTTATTAATCATTATGGGTGGGTATTTTGGATTCTCAGAGACTAGGCAAACTTTTGGTTTAAGCAATAATCTCTTGCATGCATAAGATCCATCTATTGAAGCTATAACAATTTTATTGTGACCTGGTTCTATACTTCTATCTACTATCAAAATTGCACCATCTCCTATATGTGCATTTATCATTGAATCTCCACTGACACGAACAAAATAGGTAGCGGCAGGATTTTTTATTAGATACTCATTCAAATCTATAGATCTTTCAATATAGTCATCTGCAGGACTAGGCCATCCTACTCGAACGGTATTTAGGAAATAGGGGATTTCAAGAAGAGATAAGTTATCCTCTGGCGCATCGCCCAGATAGTCAATTTTCATAAGGGTTTTATAAATTAATACTGTATGTATATACAGTATAATTAAAGGATGATTTTGTAAAGCTTTTAACCTAATATTATTTATATAAAAGATATTAAACTCTAGATAATATGAAAACTTGGATAATTTTGGGAGCGGTCTACATTGGTTTTTTCTTTTGGTATACAGACATGGGAGGACAGTTAAGCCAAGAAGAAATACAAGGCTTTATCAAACAACACGAACAAAATATCATCGATAACGGAGTGTCTTCAAATTCAGAAGAACTTCAACTAAGAATAGATTTCCTTAGAAGATTCATGGAAGAAGATAATGGTAGGCAGTTTATTATGGTCAATAATATTGAAATGAATAAAAATCCTGCAGATGTGCCTGGCGCAAATCCTGGAGAGTCTGCTGATCAATTAATGTCTAGATATATGGAGCATATGTGGCCCAATCTTTTAAAGCGAGCTTCTCATCCTATTTTTATGAGTGATGCCGTCTATCAATCTATGGATCTAGTGGGAATAGAGGGGGCAGAAACTTGGGATCAAGCAGCATTAATGAGATATAAAAGTCGCAGAGCGATGATGGAGATAGTTACTCATCCAAATATGATGGATAGGCATGAATTCAAGATCGCAGCCCTACAAAAGACTATTGCATATCCTGTTGAACCGTTTGGTTATTATAGTGATATAAGAGTTATCTTCGGGATGTTGATATTGATAGTCGGTCTTTCGATTAGGTTATTTCTTGTTTCTAAGAGATAGAGAATTTTTTTAGTTCGCAAGAGCTAGAATCCATCCAAAGATACCATCCGTATTTATCCCAATCTCCCAGAACAATTCTTTTGGCAGGCTGGTTATTGATTTCAATATCATGAGAATTCGGCCTGTGTGTGTGGCCATGGATTAGGAGATTTACAGAAGATTTTTCCATAGTTTTAGATACTTCTGAAGGAGTTACATCCATGATATTTTCTTTTTTTTGCCCGGTAGCCTGTTTACTTATGTCTCTTAATTCTCTAGCGATTTCATTTCTTTCGATCAAAGACTTGCTCAGGAATTCTTTTTGCCATTGCGGATCCCTGCTGGTTTTCCTAAAAGATTGATAATCAATATCTTCGGTGCAGAGCAAATCGCCATGCATTAGAAGAACAGGCTTACCAAACATTTCTTCTAACTTGGGATCTGTTATGAGCTTCATGCCGGATGAAGATGCAAATTCATGTCCTAGAAGAAAATCTCTATTTCCATGCATCATATAGATCTCTGCAGTTTGATTGGTCTTCAGAAGAGCTTCTCTAATCCCAGAAATGAAATCATTTTGATTATCGTCTCCTATCCATGTCTCAAACAGATCACCAAGTATGTATAGTTTTTCTGCTTTTGAAGCAGTATCTTCAAGAAAAGTTAAAAAGGCTTGGGTAATATCTGGTCTGCCCTCATGCAAGTGCAGATCAGATATAAAGCAGTAAGCCATCGTTATTCTGTCGTAACTTTCGTGTCGATAATTGAAATATCTTCAAGAGGAACATCCTGATGGAAACCTGAGCTTCCTGTTGCAGTTGCAGCAATCGCTTCAACGGTTTCAAAGCCTTCAACAACTTCACCGAAGACCGCATAGCCCCATCCTTGAGAAGTTTCTTCTGTATGATCTAAAGAAATATTATTAACAACATTGATAAAAAACTGAGAGCTGGCAGAGTGAGGATCATTAGTCCTTGCCATCGACAGACTCCATTTAGTATTTTTTACACCATTATTAGCTTCATTCATAATGGGAGGATTGCCTTCTTTATTTATCATGCCGGGTTCCATTCCTCCGCCTTGTATGACAAAACCGGGAATTACCCGATGAAAGATGGTTCCATTAAAAAAACCACTCTCAGCGTACTCTAAAAAGTTTTTAGATGTTACGGGTGCTTCTTCTTCGAATAGCTCAATTACAATCGGGCCTAGGGTTGTTTCAAAAGTTATCACTTTTATCTCCTTTTCATTTTGTGAACAGCCCATTGTCCAAAAAAAAGCCATAAAAATTATTATTAGACTTAAATTTGAAGTGAGTTGTTTCATATTTCTTTTAAATTCATTAGCGTGAGGGGGCTATAATACGAACTTTATGGTTAAGCTTCCAATACATTAAGGATATGAAAGCAAATAAAACAAGATTTTGTCCTAGTCCAACTGGTCTTTTGCACCTAGGAAACCTCAGGACGGCCCTTTTTAGTTCACTTGTGGCAAAGAAGCATGGCGACTCTTTTTTACTACGTATAGAGGACACCGATCTAGAACGATCAAAAGAAGAGTTTTCTAAAGCTATCTGCGAGGATTTGAGTTGGATGGGATTGAGCTGGGATGAAGGCCCAGAAGTAGGCGGTATAGAAAATTCTTACTATCAATCAGAAAGAATTGAACTTTACGAAAATTTTTATAAAGAATTATTAGATGAAGATTTAATTTATCCTTGCTTTACAAGTG
>CAJWIK010000041.1 GCA_913042105.1 uncultured Gammaproteobacteria bacterium | reverse complement strand
TGGGGACAAGATCGAATGTGGTTATTGAAAGAAGAAATTAATAGACGATTAGGATAGTGTCATGAACAAATTAGATCACCCATGGTTTGAGCAATGGCCTGAATCTGATAGCTATAGAGCATCTGATGGAACTATTAATAGAATCCCATTGAGGTTAACTAGCAGTAACTTGATTATTTATGGGAGTGCAAATTTAGACGAAGTCTTAAAGGAGTTTGAACATGAAGATCATATGCCTGTAACGGTATCCGGAGAAGTGCCTGTCCAGATCTGGTGTAATAACTTTATTGATACCGACTGTGGTCCTAGCGAAGTTACTAATCCCTATACTGAAACATGGTATTCATTTCCGGTTACCTCAAAAAAGACTGCCTTAGATCTGCCTTATGAAAATGCATTCTCCTATAATGTGAATGCTCCTGATACTCTAACATGGTGTCACAGAGTTCTTTGCGGTCCTGCCAAGGATGGGCATGGTCAAGCAGCTCAAGCTGCCATTGCAGGGGGAAGAGAGATATGGGGATTTCCAAAACATCCTGACATGGCTGATTTAGATTTTGATTATTCAGATGAAAAAGCAGTTTCTTTTACAGCTCGACATCAAGGTAATGAAGTAATGACTGTCAAAGTAAAGAGACCAGAAAGCACAGAAGGGTATTTAGCTGTAGATGCAGATGCTATTACTGAGACAGGAGCCTGCATTACGCCTAGACAAAATCTTATGAAGCCTAGTTTTGTTGCCAAACAAACTCGTTACACTCAGGCCTTTGCTGCAACAATGTATTTTTCACCATGGGACGATACAACTGATTCATTAATTATTTATAATGATGAGGATTTTTTTGGTGGCTTACTTCATAGTTGGATGTTTAAACCACATTTAAAGATGCATTGCTCCGACTTGAAAATTGTTGCTTTCAAACCTGAAGGATGGAACGCAAACTTTAAAGGATAAATTTACAATGAAAAACTTTTGGATCTTAATTATGACTTTTATTTTAACCACTTGTGGCCAAGACAATGATGCCCAAAATAACTTGATAGAGAGTGAAGAGTATTTAAAAAACAACTTGTCGAATGAAGGCGTAATAGCTGTTAAACCAGGTCTTCAATATGTAATTATGAAGTCGGGCTCCGGAAAGACACCAGCTTTAAGCGACATGATAACGGCAGATTTCCATGGAACATTGAAAGATGGATCTGTATTTTGGAGTTCTATTGATAATGGCGAGCCTTTAACAACTATGCTTTCTCAATTAATCCCAGGTTGCCAAGAAACAATTTCGTTAATGAGTGAAGGCGATTCATGGCGCATTTTTATTCATCCCGACTTAGCTTACGGAGAGGCAGGTAGGCCAGGTATTCCTCCCAATTCAGCATTAATATTTGATATAAGTTTACTTGCCGTAAACTAAGAAACTTAAAAAAAGGAAAATTAACATGCAATACGAAGAAGTTATAAAGGACAGAAGAAGTGCTAGAGGTTATTTAGATAAACCAGTCCCTAAAGAAGTCCTTGAAGAGGTGATTGAGTTGGCAACCAGAGCACCTTCTTCTATGAATACGCAGCCATGGCATTTTCATATTGTGACAGGTAATGCACTAGACAACATAAGAAAAGAAAATACCAAAAGAAATGTTGAAGGAGTTCCGCCTTCTAGAGAAATAAGACCACCTCTAGGGTATGAAGGTGTTCACAGAGAAAGACAGATTGAAATTGCCATACAATTATTTAAAGAAATGGGTATTGAAAGGGATGATAAGGAAGCTAGAACTGATTGGGTCTTAAGGGGTTTTAGACAATTTGATGCCCCAATTGCAGTAATTGTAACCTTTGATAAAACATTACAAGATGAAGATATTTCTAAATTTGACTGTGGAGCAGTGGTGAATGGATTAGTTAATGCAGGATGGTCAAAAGGACTTGGTTCTGTAATTAATAGCCAAGGAATTATGCAATCTCCAGTAGTACGAGAGCATGCCAAAATACCTGATGATGAAGTTATTATGATTTGTGTTGCAATGGGCTATCCAGATAACAGTTTTCCAGCTAATAAAGTCGTTTCGAAAAGAAGGCCTGTTTCTGAAGTGGCAACTTTCATCGGTTTTGATTGTTAGATTTTGAAGCATACTTTATTTTTTTTATTTTTTTGGTCTGAAATCATGTTTGCTGAGATCTTTGTTGATGTGCGAACGCTTGAAGAAAGAGAATTACTATTTATTGACTCAACGCATCACATCGAATGGCAAGAGATACTGAATGTTAAAGAGATAGCTTCTTTCGAAGATAAGATTTATCTATTTTGCAGAAGTGGAGTAAGGTCTGAGAACGCAAAAAATATATTAGTTGATGCAGGCTACACTAATGTTTTTAATATTGGAGGATTTAAAGAAGCCTCTGAATATATTAAGGAAAAAAGGAAAAATCCTTAAAATTGATGCTACTCAATTAAAAGGATAAAATAATTCTATGGAGTGGTTAAGTCAGCATCTACAACAATGGGGTTTGGTTTGGTTTGGTTTATTGTTTTGGGGCAGCATTTTTGGGGCGGTACTCATGTATGTATTTGATGCTAATTTTCTAATGTCTTTAGTGGGTTACTTGCTCGGATTAGCGTTTGGTGTAACAGCAAAAAATAAAGGTTGGTCATGGATCAGTTAGATCATTCTTCTATAGATCTTTCAATCGAAGCTGAAAGAAAGATTGCAAGAACATTCATGGGAAGGATTGAATGGGAGATGATTGCCATAGGCATTCTTCAGTTCACTACTTGGGTTGCAACTTGGGTGCTTGTAATCCAGGGAATTATTCCGCTATTTGTTGGTTTCTTGATTGCTCTTTTCACAGCCTGTAATGCTTACCTTCCTTCACATGCGGGACAACACGGCCATTTATCTGGCGGTAGGAAGAATCTTCAATGGTTAGATTATTGGGTTGGGCAAATCAGCGTTATTCCATTAGCCCAGTCCCATGATATTTTAAAAGCAACTCATCTTAAGCATCATGCTCACACAAATGATCCCGATAGTGATCCCGATTTTTTCCATGGTAATGCTAAAAATTGGTGGGAAGCGGCTGTCAATGTAAATGTCTCTTACAACGAAGATGGCCCAGCTTTGAAGGCCATAGAAAAGCATCTTGAAGAAGATCCAAAATTTAAAGAGGCACTAGAAAAAGGGGGTACCTGGGGATTTCTTTTTTACTTTGCACAGATAATCCTTGCTGTTCTATATCCTCTAGAAACCCTTCTTCTTTGGTGGATACCCAAAAGGGTAGCTACATCATATTTAGGTATCGTCTTTTCTTACTTTCCTCATTCTGGTCTGGGCAAGGGACGTTATACAGACACTCGGTTTTGGACTAATAAAATGCCTAGATTCTTGAATCACTCAATGCAAATCCATACCATGCATCACATGTATCCTAGAATTTGTCATTATGATGAGGTTAAAGCAATAGAAGCATTAAAACCTTTTATGATAGAAAGAGGAATGCCAGGGGCAGAATACATTCCTGAAAAATTAAGATGGAATCCAGTAACTTATATTAAGGAGGCCCACTTTGGCGGACGATAAACAAAAGATAGAACAGGGAGTACAGCTATATTTCGATAGTATGTATGAATCAGACCCAGCAAAGGTTAGAGAGGCCTTTTATCCTAATGCAATGATTACAGGATACATAGGAACAGGATTGGCAGAAATGAGTGTTGATGATTTCGCGAGTTTTGTAGAGTCTCAACAACCCTCACCTAAAGATAAGGGAGAGGAGGTGTTGTTGGAGATATTATCTTGTGAAATGGCAGGCTCTACAGCTTGCGTGAGAGTAAGAGATGGTTATATAGGCAATGTGTACTTGGATACACTCTCATTTTTAAAAAAAGACGGTGAATGGAAGATTTACAATAAACTATTTCATATTGAGTCCTAATTTATGAACATGACAGTAAAGCAGATTTCTACAGCTCTTGGTGCTGAGATTACAAATGTAGATCTCGCAAAAGTATCCGAAGATCAAGTAGAAGAAATTAAATCTCTCTTAACTGAACATAAGGTAATATTTTTTCCAGGTCAAAATATCAGTCAAGATGAGCATGTCGAATATGGCTCGAAGTTTGGCGAACTAGAAGGTCATCCGAATCTAAAGAATAAGACAGTGACCCATCCAAAAATTTTTGAACTTGCCGCTAGTTCTGGTGGGATAGCTGATGAATGGCATACCGATATAACCTTTCAAGATTCACCGGCAATTATGTCTGTACTTCATATGGTTAAATGCCCTGAACTAGGCGGCGATACTATGTGGAGTAATTTAAACGCAGCTTATGAAGCCTTATCCGATCCAATAAAAGATTTATGTGAGGGAATAACCGCTCTGCATGATGCAAGACCACACGGTAAACCGGAAAAAACAGCAATTCACCCGGTAGTGAGATTGCATCCCATATCAGGTAAGAAGGTTTTATATGTAAATGAACACTTCACTAGAAGAATCGTAGAAATGAATATTGAAGAAAGTGATATGTTGCTTTCTTATTTAACAAAGTGGGTTACAAAACCTCAATTCACAGTTCGTTATCATTGGACTGAAGGAACCATTGCGATGTGGGACAACAGGAGTACTCAGCATTATGTGGTTAATGACTTTGTAGGTGAAAGAATTATTCAGAGAGTGACAATTATGGGGGATGAGGTAATGGGATCCTCAAATCCAAGATGGAAGCCCGCGTTAAGAGAAGGTTTCTCAGCAGTCACAACCCACGATAAGCAATTAATTACTCATCTAAAAGAAAAAGGCTCCCTTTAAATCTCTATCGTAGCTTCAACAACGGCATGTTTTTTAGGTGCTGTAATTGCATTTAAAACTTCAAACTTTAACTTTATTGCTTTAATGACCTCGAGAGTCTTGACCATGATAGTTTTCGTTTCATTCTTTGGAATAAAGATGTAATCATCAGATCGGGAAAAATTATAGGCTGACAGATTTTTTAAAGTCATATCAGATGAGGAGTTATTAGATATCTCAACTCTTAATATGGATGTATCTCCTCTGTAGCCCAGTGATTTAAAACCTAAGATTGAATCTAATAGAGGGACTAGGTTTTCTTCTTTTCCAATAAGTTTGTTTTTATAGAAAACTATTGTTCGTCTGTCTAAAAGTGCCTCTTTTATTGAGTTTTGGTTTCTTTTTTCTGAAAGAATCAATGTAACCGGCCTATGTTCGTTTTTACTTGAATCATAGTCCCATTCGATAAGCTCATGAACATCTGATGTACCGATAATAGCGAGGTTATTATCTAAAGCAATTTGCAGAGCTTCTTCGGAGTATTCTTCAGTATTAACAACTTCAATGCCATGAATAAGATCTTTGGCAATCATCTGTTTATGCATCTCAGTAAGTCTAGAAACACCATCATTTGCTTGTGAACCCCACATAGGATGATTCCAGAAAATAAAAGCACCTTGTCTTTTAGCTTCTTCTAAAGCTTCAAAAGGAGAATATAAGTTACCAAGAGCATATTGATCCGCAACCTCTAACTCTTCATCACTGAGATCTTCAATATTTACTGCCTCACTCATTCTTCTTCGGGCTTCCGGTAGCAAACTCTCATCAATATTAAATAGAGTATTTGCATCTTTTATAAACACAGCATTTAAATGACCGGGAGGCATTTCACGCGTTATCTCGCTTCCCGCTATAACTATTAAATCAGTTTCTTCTGCTGCTTTCTTAGCTTCTAGGAAAGCTATATTTCTATTTTTATTCGGTATATATCTTATATGTGGTTGATACTCTAGATGCTCCGTGATGGCTATTGCGTCTAATTTATCTTTCATCGCCTCTGCAACTCTTATATTTGGCCAAACATGCCCATCAGAAAAAACAGAATGAGTATGAAGATCAGAGGTTATTGTTAGGTAATTTTCAGTATCCGGAAATTCAATGGACCTATCCTGCCCTGATTTAAATGAATTAACGCTTCCATGCATATAAATGTTTAAAGAAAATAAAGAGACTACAATTAATGCTGATAGCTTTTTCATAGTGACTTCTAATTACTTACAAAATTAGCTATGGACAATGCTGTCTCATCACTAACTTCAGGGCAGCCTAGGAAGATTTCAGTACCGTGAACGGACCCCATGACTTGTCGACACTGTGCATCTACATCTGCCTCTCGAAGCAACCTGTAGAAGTTAACGCCTTCATCTCGTAAAGGATCAAGTTCGTTAACAATGATGTAAGTTTTAGGTAACCCTTTTAAATCATCTTCTGTTGCAAAGCTTGGCCATGCCAGTGGATCTTTATTTATAAAAGCATCGACGCCATAAATGATCGCTCCATGTGAGTACTCATGCTCACTATGTAGGGTTAATAAAATACCTTCGTTTTCTTCAGATGAAGGATTCTCTGGTAGTGGCCATTGGCCTGCAATGTAAGGACATAATGCATAAAGTCCTTTAATTAGTCCTATATCACCGTCTTGTTTCAGTTTTAAGCTTGTAGCTATCGTGAGATTTCCACCACCACTCTCTCCGGCCACAATTATTTTTGTATTGTCGATATTCAATTCTTTTGCATTGGCATGGACCCATTTAAGACCAGAAACGCAATCATTTAGTCCTGCAGGGTAAGGTTCTACCTCTGGCGCAGATGAGGCCCACATGGCATTTCTAAAATCAACCATAGCTACTGCTACACCTTGTCTCGCTATACATCTTCCCCAGGCCGCATAGAGCTCATCAAAACAAGAACTAACCATCATGCCGCCGCCATGAATGTAGTAAACGCAAGGTAGTTCTTCATCTGTATCCGGACGTATGTACTGAATTTTGATTGTGTTGCCGTCTGGATCTGAAATGAATTCTTTTGTACAAGTAACAAGACCAGTTTCAGGAACGACCTCTTTGTAGTGAGGCGAATTGTTAACCATTTCCATCACTGCACGACCTTCTTTTGCTGCATCCGTATCTTGCTCAGCCAAGATACCTTCTCTTGTATTAGCTGGGCTAGAGGTAACAGAGCCTAACTCTACCTCTCCAAAAACTGCTCTGATTCTTTTATCAATCTTTAAATTATTTTTAATTTTATTTTCCATAACTTTCCCCTTTATTTATTTCCCTTTGAATACTGGTTCTTTCTTTTCAACAAATGCCTTAGTCGCATTTCTATGATCTTCTGTTTGTCCACAATGAATGTGATGTGTAGCTTCAAGATCTAAACAATCATCTACCTCACCATTCATTGCACGATTAAGATTTTCTTTCATGTAACGATAAGCAACTGAAGGTCCACTGGCAAGCTTGTTAGCTATTTCCATTGTTTTTTCCATCAGATCATCCGGTTCGCAAACCCAATTTGTTAATCCAAGATTTAAGGCTTCATCTGCAGTTACTCTATCTGAGAGAAAATATAATTCTCTAGCTTTGGCTGATCCAACGAGTTGTGTCATGAAATAGCTACCACCATAGTCTCCTGAGAATCCCACTTTTGCAAATGCAGTTGTCATGATGGCATTATTGGCCATAACTCTAAGATCACATGCTAGTGCGTAAGATAAACCAGCACCCGCTGCAGCCCCAGGAAGTGCAGCAATTGTTGGTTTAGGCATCTTAAAGAGTTTTCCTGCCGTAGCTCTTTGATGAACACGCTGTCTATGTATAGCTGCATCAATTGTATTCTCTCCTACCGTGCCATCTCCTGATGAGGCCATACCTTTTACATCTCCTCCAGCACAAAAACCTTTTCCAGCTCCAGTGAGAACTACACACCTTACTTCTGGATCTAGTTCTACCTCAGCAAGAACATTTCTCATAGCTTCATTCATTTCCCCTGACATTGCATTTCGTGCTTCCGGACGATTCATTGTCAATACTGCAACACCATTCTCTTTTTCAAAGATTAGGTGCTCTGTTCCTGTATTTATTTTTTCCATAGTCTTTCTCCCTCTTCACTATCTTTGCTATTCTATGCAGAAGATGCAAGCTAAAATTAATCAATTAGGCGCACTTTTTTGTGCTATTTTTTTTCTGTTCTCTGAACCGGTATTTAGTGATGCCGCACCTCTTTTAACTAGTCCTAAAGTAGAGAATCCTAAATCTGTCCTTTTTATTGGAAATAGTTTTTTCTATTACAACAATGGAGTTCATAAACCTTTGCTTGGAATGGTTAAAGCCAATCAATCACTTGGGAAAGGTCATCGATTTAGAAATATTACGATTAATAGCTCTTCATTGGAATGGCATGATGTTGAATCATATGTAACTAATAAAAGAATAGGATCCTTCTCAATCACTTCGAAGAATAAATATAAAAAATATACTCCTGAAAAATATCAGCTCGCCATCATGATGGACTGCAGTCAATGCCCAATTCATGAAGATAGAAAAGAGCTCTTTAATTTTTATGTCGATACTCATAGCAAAACTTTAAGAGATAACGGTGTAGAACCATCCTTATTGATGACCTGGGCTTATAAAGATAAACCTGAGATGATCGAAGGGCTTGCAGCATCCTACATATCAGCAGCTAATAGAAATAAAGCAATGGTTTTTCCTGTAGGCTTAGCATTTCAGCTTTCCCAAAAAGAAAATCCTAATATTGACCTTTTCACTCCAGATATGAGGCACCCAAGTAAATCAGGGACTTACCTTATGGCGGCAGTTCTATACTCTTCAATATATAATGTTTCTCCAGTAGGCAATTCGTATGACTATGATCTCAGTCAAACAACACAGGAGAGCCTTCAAAAGATAGCCTGGAAGGCTTTAAATAATTATAAAGATCTAAGATAGGGGTTAAAATTATGAGTGCTTTTTTCAATTTTTTTAAAAAGAGATATTTTTTAACTCTCTTCATAGTCTTTAGTTTGGGGGCATTTGCAGGCTACAAAACCCTTGAATCATTAGGTATACAAGCCTTGATTAATGCTATACCTATTCCAGAAGGCTCAATTGCGGATAAAGACATGTTTCTTGAGACACTTCCTGAAGGCAAAGCGTTAACCCAAAAAGAATTAGTTCCAGTAAACAATAAAGCTAAGAATATTATTCTATTGATAGGTGATGGGATGAGTATTAGTCAAATCTCTTCCTACAGACTTTTAAAAGGTGGTCCTAATGAAAGGCTATCAGTTGATAAATTTCCAATTTCCGGAATTGTATTAACTCATTCTGAAAATGCCATAGTTACTGATTCTGCCTCTTCTGCTACTGCATTTAGTACTGGAAGGAAAACAAATAATGGTGCATTGGGATTGGATAAAGATAACAAGGTTCTTGAGAATCTAACTGAAAGAATACATGAGTATGGCTATGTGAGTTCTTTGATTTCAACTTCAGAAATAACTCATGCGACTCCAGCTGCTTTTGCATCTCATGTAGACTTAAGATGGAAAACTGATGAAATCAGTAAGCACATGATCGAATCTAATGTGATGACAATCTTAGGTGGAGGAAGGCATTTCTTTTTACCTGAAGAGATGGGCGGTAAAAGAGATGACGGATTAGATTTACTCCAAGAAGTTAAATCAGAGCATACATTGCTAACACAAAAGCAAGAATTGAGTGATTTTGATCTATATAACAGAAATAAGGTGATAGGACTTTTTGCTGATGAGCACTTAAGAGATATAGAAAAACCTGAAAACCATTCTTTTGAGCCTTCATCGAGTGAAATGCTAGATTTTGCAATTGATCGTTCATTAAGCTTTCAAGAAAGAGGCTGTAAAGGGTTTTTTATAATGGTAGAAGGATCACAAGTTGATTGGGCGGGGCATGCTAATAATCTAGATTATTTAAAAAAGGAAATGCAAGATTTTGATGAAGTGGTTCAAAGCGCTTTGGACTATGCAAAACAGAATCAGGATACTTTAGTGATTGTAACTGCTGACCACGAAACAGGAGGGCTTTTGATAGAACCTGCTGCTCCAGCTGATTACACTGCACCAGAAGTTAAATTTTCTTTCAATACAGGAATTGGATATGGTTCTCACACCGGAGTACCTGTTCCAGTTTATGCTTACGGACCTGGCTCTGAGAATTTCACGGGAACCCTGGACAATACTGACGTCTATTACGCTATGGTAGAGGCTCTTGATTTATCATCTCAGAGTGGGAGTTGTGTAAA
>CAJWIK010000040.1 GCA_913042105.1 uncultured Gammaproteobacteria bacterium | reverse complement strand
AACCTCCTGAAGCAGCAACATTTCCCATGGAAGCAACGATTTTTATATCTTTTTCTTTTGCAGCAAGTAATTCTTGTCGAATTTGTTCAGAGGCAAATACACCACCTCCGCCTGAATCAACTCTTAACACAATAGCTTTTACTTCTGGATCTTCATGAGCTTCTTTAATTAATCTAGAAGTTGAGTCTCCACCTATTGTTCCAGGAGGTTGAACTCCATCAACAATTGTTCCTCTTGCTACTATTACAGCTATTTTCTCATCAGAGGAGTCCACTTCTTTTTCTGACTGAATGAGCTGAAAGTATTCATAACCTGAAATACTTGAAAAGCTTTTCTTATCCTTGGATTCTCCGAACATTTCTTTTAGAAGAGTGCGAGCTTTAGCTCTAGGTAAAAGTTTGTCTACTAGTCCATAGTCAAGTAATGCTTCAGCCATAGAGTTCTCTGATTCTGTAAAAACCTTATCCGCATTATCAACTAGATATTGAATGTCATCTGGTACCATTTCTCTGTTTCTAGCAACAACTTGCTTCCATGATTTCCATAAGACGTCGAGGTAAGCAAGATTTGCTTCTTTCGCAGCATCAGACATTTCATTACCTAAATATGGCTCAACAGCTGACTTAAATGTTCCAACTTTGAATATATTGATATCAAGTTTTAATTTATCTAAAAGGGATTTGTAGTAGAGCTTAGATCTACCGAATCCTTCTACCAGTATCGCACCATCTGGATTCATAATTATTTCATCAGCAAATGAAGCCAAGTAGTAACCACTTCGACTAAAGTAATCTCCTATAGCAATAATATTTTTGTTTGAGTCTTTTAATTTTTGTAACGCTATTCCAACATCATACAAAACTACCTGACCAGTTCCGTCTATATTGTCTAATCTTAATAGAACATCTTGAACTCTATCATCTGTTGCAGCAGCATCTAGAACCTCTAATAAGTCGCCTACGTATAACTCTCTTGGCATGGCACCGCTCAGGTTATCTATAGGATCATTTGATCCAGCAATTTGTTCTACTATTGGGCCCATGGGATTGATGACCAAAGCTCTATCAGTAGGATCTGCATAATCGCTCGAAAATATTGAACCAATGAATGAAATGATTCCTATTGCAAGGGCTAATAAGAAAAGGATATTAAGCGATAGAAAGAATAATTCTCCAGAGAAAATCCAGAAGAAGGGGTTTCTTTTTAATTTTTCAAAAAAAGTTTTTTGTTCCATGGGTATTAATTAGTTGATTAGTGATAATACATTTTCAGGTGGTCTTCCAAGAATAGCATTCTTTCCTGATATGACAATTGGCCTTTCAATTAACTTTGGGTGTTTTGACATGAATTTAATAATATCTGTGTCATCAATAGTCGTATCTTTTAGATTTAAGGCTTTATATTCATCCTCACCTTTTCTAAGCAAGTCCCGAGGTTTTAACTTTAATAGATCTATAATATTACTTAAGGTCTCTGTAGTGGGTGGTTCTTCAAGATAAAGAACAATGGAAGGGTCTATCCCATTAGCTTTTATTAATTCTAGAGTTTGTCTAGATTTACTACACCTAGGATTATGGTAGATGGTAAAATTATTCATCAGTTAAACTATTTTTATAAATGTACAAAAACCTATACTACAAGACAAAGAATTTTTTTCTCATAAATCTTATTTTTATTTTAAGTGCCTGTTCTGAACCTGACTATAGACTGGTAGATGGAAATACAGGTCACTTAGATGATTTTTTAGGTAAATGGCTCGTAGTAAATTACTGGGCAGATTGGTGTCCACCTTGCATTAAAGAGATGCCGGAACTGACTAATTTCTATAATTCAAATAAAGACTCGGTACTTGTCCTGGCCTATAATTTTGACAGACTTGAAGGTGAGGAACTATCTAACCAAATTGAGAGATTTGGTGTAGATATACCCAGCATCACCAATGATCCAGGATTATTATTTGGGTGGGAATCTCCACCAAGCCTTCCCGCAACCTATATTATCACTCCTGAAGGTAAGCTCCTGCATACATTGATAGGACCTCAGACTCAAGAAGGACTTGAAGAGTACATAAACAATTAAATCTCTTCTTTTACGAATATCTCCGGATTAACCGGTATTCCCAAAAAGAAAACTTCCCAATGCAAATGTGGTCCTGTAACTCGTCCAGTACTTCCAACGAAGCCCAATGTTTGACCTTTTGAAACTGATTGTCCTAATGTGACTATTTTTTTACTTAAGTGTGAATAGCTCGTTATAAGGCCATTTCCATGGTCAATATAAATAACATTCCCTTTATAAAAAAAATTATCAGCAAGAATCACTATTCCGCTAAGCGGTGCTATTACTGATACTCCTTCATCAGCTGCTATATCAAGGCCAGTATGTCTATTCCTTGGTTGTCCATTTATGTATCTCCTAACTCCAAACTCGCTACTCTTTATACCCGTTACAGGAATTACCATTTCTCTTCCTTTTAAGTTTTGATCAGTAAAAATATTTTTTAAAGCAATTCCTTTTATGTATTCTTCCTTAATTCTTTTTTGCATCGAATCTGGAGGCTTCACCAGGTCTTGATTTTTAATAGTGATTCTTGATTCTCGATAAAATCTATTCTCGATATCGATTGAAGAGATTAATTCATCAGAAAGAGAAATTTTAAGCTGCTCCTTCTCAAAGGAAAGAGGTATAGGAATTAATAAATTGATAGATGAGCTATTGTCCCTACAGACTTCGTATTTTAATCCTTCAGCAATTAGTTTCTTTTCTAGATCAATATCGCTATCCATGAAGCGATAGTTAACCATTCCTCCAGGGTAGGGTTTATGAGCGGGAAATGAACAGTATGATGCCTTTTCTATTAATGGAAGATTTGTGCAAGAGGTAATTAAGACAATAAAAAATAAAAAAAATTTATTCATCAATCTTTTCTATGACTTCCGCTAACACTTGTCCTTCTTCTAATCTTGCTTTTATCTTCTGCTTAACTTTTAGCTGATCAGAGGAAGTAATAATATTTTTTTCTTCATCAGTAATAATAGAATAGCCTCTGCTAAGAACGGATAGAGGACTCACTGCCTCAAGGGTACTGATGTTTCTTAAATAAGCTTTTTTCTTTTCTTCGATATTTACTTTTATAGAGTTATTTAAGTTTACTGAATTGACCTTGATTCTATTTTGTTGAGTCTTGATAAGAGTTAAAGGAGATGAGCTTTTTAAGCGAGAGAGGTTTGTCTCTAATGAGCCTTTCTTTCCTAGTGAAATATTTGATAGTAAATCTCTCATTCTTAGCTCTAAATTATCTAATTTCTGAGATGTTTCTCTAAGTCTCTCTCCCGGATGCCTCAGTAAGGCAGATTTATTTTTTAACTTATCTTTTAAGTTCTTAATCTGATTAACGAATATATTACTTATTTCATTCTTTAGTCTAGATATTGAATCTAGTAGATTCGAATGTTGTTGACTGATTATTTCAGCGGCAGCTGAGGGTGTTGGCGCGCGTAGGTCTGAAACAAAATCACTAATTGTAAAGTCCGTTTCATGGCCAATTGCACTAATTATAGGCAGTTCAGATTCTGCAATAGCCCTCGCAACTGACTCCATATTAAAACACCATAAATCCTCTATTGAACCACCACCTCTTGCCAAGATAATAAGATCAAATTCTGAAAAGTTATTCGCTTTTCTTATGGCACTTGTGATTTCTTGATCAGCAGTTTTTCCCTGTACCTGAGATTCGATTAAAGTTAATTTTATAAAAGGAGATCTCCGTCTTAGAACATTGATAATATCCCTTAACACAGCACCAGTTTCAGAAGTAATAACAGCAATAGAGCGAGGAAGAGGGGGTATATCTTTTTTCTTATCTGCATGAAAAAGACCTTCGTTATCTAATTTTCTTTTTAGCTCCTCAAAGGCCTTGAGTAAGGCGCCTTCTCCAAATACCTCAATATGTTTAACATTAAATTGATATCTTCCTGAAGGAGCATAAATACTAATGTTTCCATTTAATATTAGCTCATCACCAACTTTAGGTTCAAAAATAATATTTTGATTTTCAAACTTAAACATGACGCAACTCAAAGAGGACTTTTTATCTTTTATGGTAAAGTACCAATGACCTGATCCATGGGCTGTGAAGCTGGAAATTTCACCTTGTATCCACACATTAGATAAATCTCTTTCCAATAAACCTTTAGCCAGGTTGTTTATATCTGATACGGATACAATCTCAGTATTATTGGATGGAACTTGATTCATTTACAAAAGTATAACCGAAGATTTTGAACGAAGAAAAAAATAAATCTACAGATCTCTTTAAAGGCATCCTGTTCTTATTTGTTGGAGCTTTGATGTTGGGAGGTTCGGGTATTTTTGTAAAAATTAGCGAATCTTCGCCCTCTCTGATTGCATTTTACAGAGCATTTTTTGCACTGCCTTTTCTTTATCTTTGGATGAGATACGAAGAACGAGGTTACAAAGAAAAATTTCAATGGAATACAAGAAAGTCATTTTTCTTGTGCTTTGGAGGAATATGTTTTGCCTTAGATATGTCAATCTGGAATTGGTCCTTATCATTTACATCTGTTGCTAATGCAACATTAATGGCCAATACAGCGCCTGTTTTTGTAGTTTTATTCGGTGTTTTATTTCTCAGTTATACAATTAAACTATCTTTCATCATTTCGTTAGTATTCGCCTTAATCGGAGTCTCATTAGTTGTTTTGCCGGGCGAAAGTGTCATGGTATTCGGAGATTCGCTTGGGTTGGTGGCGGCAATTTTTTATGCTGGCTATATTCTTTCTATCAAAGATCTGACCGATGAACTAAGACCTGCTAAAACTTTATTTCTAGTTACTTTGATAACAGCCTTTTGTTTATTTTTGATAAGTATTTTTGAAACTAAAGAATTAACTATAGGCTTATCGGAATTTATAATTCTTCTGTCATATGCAATTTTCTCGCAAACCATTGCTCAGGGAATGATCACTTATGGAATTTCAAAGGTTTCTGCGCACCTTTCTTCTTTGGTACTGTTAATGCAACCCGTAGCTGCTGCATTTTATGGATGGCTTTTACTTGAGGAATTATTAAGTCCCTTACAGATATTTGGTGGTTTTATTGTGTTAACAGCTATCTATATAGCGAGTAGAAAGTAACTAATCCCAATTTGGTTCTCTTTTTTCAAGAAAAGCAGAGATACCTTCTTGAGCGTCAGGACCGGCAAATGTTTCAGCACTTTTTTTACCCAGGTAGGGTAAAGCTTCATCAAAATCCATAGAATCTTGACTAACATAGGCTTCTAATCCAAATTGCATAGTTCCAGGAGCAAGATTTGCAAGATCTGAAGCTAATTTTCTTACAGCTTCATCTAGTTGATCGCTCTTAACTGATTCATTAATGAGTCCCCATTCTTCGGCTTTCTTTGCATCAATAGCCTGTCCTCTCATGCAGAAATCTAGACCAGCCCTTTTAGGCATGACTCTAAATAAACCAGCCATCACCATGTGGGGCCATACCCCTCGTAAAATCTCAGGAGCTGAAAACTTAGCTTCTTCAACGGCAATTGCATGTGTGCAATTTGTAACCATGAGCAGGGCACCGGCATGAACAGACCCTTGAATCTTGCAAATAACAGGTTTATAAAGATGTCTAATAAGTAAACTGATGTCATCTGAGCCTTCAATTTTAGGTACATTTGATTCTGCTTTTTCTCTCTTGAGGTCTGCACCTGCACAAAAAACGTCACCTTCAGCTGCTATCACAACAACTCTAATTTCTCTCTCTTGCTTTGCATAAGATAATGCATAGCAAATCTCGTTCATCATTACGTTGTTTAGAGCATTTTTCTTTTCAGGACGATTCAGTGTCACTGTTAACACATTCTCCTCAATATTAATTTTAGTTGCTTGGAAAGTAAGACCTTCAAGAGATAGTTGTGATGTATTGTTCATGGTTATTCCTATTTTATTTTTAGATTAATGATTCAGGTACTTCAATATTCTTGGCCCTAAGGTATTCACCTAATGATTTTGCCTGTCCATCTAATCTTGTAGACGATGAAACACCGTCTTGTAATATTCCGTGAACATAAAAATTAAGCGATAAGATATTGGGTAATTCATGTCTGTCTATTTTGTATTCTGCTAAATCAGGAAGTAACTCTTTAACTTTTTCTACGGTTAAGAATTCAAATAAATAAGAATAAGCATCTTGTGTTTTAGCCCAAACACCTAAATTAGCACATCCACCTTTATCCCCTGACCTAGTCCCATAAAGCTTACCAAAAGGAACGTTTTTGTAAGATTCAATTTCTTGAAGCTTGTTTTCATAAGGCTCTTTTTGATAATAGATTTCTTCATAATCCATCTGACTAGTGGGTATTACTTCTTTGCTCTTGCCTTCAAAATGGACAATTTCCTTTATGTGTTTGCTATCAACTAGAGCAGGCCAGTATTCTATAAAATGTCCTGCAGCCGTGCCGGCTCTACCTGTATAGCCAGGAATAGAAGCAAGTGCTAATTCCGTTGTCTTGGCACTGAATAATCTTCCGACAAGATCGGGGTTGGTGGACATCACAGATATTCTTAGTGAAGCTTGTGCCTCTTCATTAGAATTAGGGTCTTCCTTGTCTGTGCGTAAAAGTTGAATGTCAACTTTATCAAATTGCTCCTTGCCTCCAACATTATCAAAGATTAGGTCTGTTACTAATTTTGCTTTTTCTTCAATATCCAACCCTGTAAGTAATATCTCGCTACCATTTCTAAAACCCCCAGACAGATTAATGCATACTTTATGTGTCTTGGGAGCACTACTGCCTCTGCATCCGGAGACATACACTCTATCTTGTGATTCTTGCTCAATCTTAAGAGTATCGAAGTGACTTATCACATCCGGGTTCATATAGGCTGGAGTATTTATTTCATATAAAAGTTGTGCTGTGACTGTTCCCACAGAAACAAGACCGCCTGTTCCGGGGTGTTTTGTTACCGTAAAACTTCCATCTTCGTAGATTTCAGCAATGGGATAACCAATATTTTTAAAACTCGGAACTTCTTGAAAGAACGAATAGTTGCCACCAGTCGCCTGAGCACCGCATTCTATAATATGTCCTGCAGCTAGTGATCCAGCTAATGCATCGAAGTCATTTCTAGACCAATTAAATTTCCATGCAGCAGGTCCTATGACAACAGCAGCATCAGTCACTCTTGGACAAACCACTACATCTGCTCCTGCATCTAAAGCTTCTTTAATTCCCCAGGCGCCCAAGTAAGCATTGGCCGTTAAAGTTTCTTTCCCATGATCTTTAAGAGCTATTCCCTTTTCAATACTCTCCAGCTTTTCTCCAGCAGCACCTAATTCTTCAATTCTAGGAGCTAAATCGTCGCCATCTATGTAAGCTACTTTGAGGTTTAAACCTAGTTCTTCAACGATCTCTTCTATTTTAGATGCCATTGAAGAGGGATTAAGGCCTCCTGCATTAGTAACAATCTTTATGTCTTTTTCTTCACAAGCTTTTGCAATTTCAGTAAATTGTTTCAAGAAAGTGCCTACATAACCTTGATCTTCTCCTCTTTTCATTCTCTGATTGTAGAGAATGGTCATTGTTAACTCGGCCAAATAATCACCTGTAATAACATCAATAGGGCCTCCTTCTACCATATCTTTTGCAGCTGATAGTCTATCGCCATAAAAACCACTGCAATTCCCTATAATTATCTTTTCTCTCTCAGTATTCATCATCTCTCCTTTAAAATTTTTATTTACTTTTCAAACCTTTAAAAATTATTTCCATCATCTCCTTAGCCGAGTCAGCTGTTTCGGCTTTAGATGCTTTCTTTAAATATTTCCTGTTTGTTTCTCTTGTTAGACCTGATAATACTAGAGACATCCAAGAGGTATCTATTTTGTTTATCTCACCTGCTTTGATTGCCTCATCGAGCATATTTTTTGTTAAGTTTACAACGTAATTTTCATGAGAATCTATAAGAGCTCTTGCACCTTGAATTTTGCCAAAGTCTTCAGTAAAGGCGAGAGTATCGTTTTTTGTTGCTTCATTGGTCTTATGGAGAAATAGTTTTAATTTTTCTAAAGGCCCATCATCAGTATTGATAGCTTTCTGAGCTTCGGCACCTATCTTGAATAACAATCTGTCTACCGCTATTAACAATAAATCTTCTTTTTTTGGCGCTATTTTATATAGAGTTCTAAGAGAGACTTTAAGCCTGTTGGCTATTTGAGACATAGTCAATTGAGGATAGCCTTCTTTTATTAACTCTTCTAGGCCTAAAATTGCCTCTTTTTGTCTTGCAGACAGGAGGTTTTCTTTTGATTTGCTTAATAGAGGCTTTGGACTTTCCAAAAACTCTTGTGTTTCCAACGAATTATCGGAAACTTTCAATGACAGGCCCATAAATTTATTTTGGATCTACGATCATTAATAGAGCACCATTCTCAAGTTGCTCATCTTTCTTGACCAAAAGCTTGGTGACTTTTCCATCTTCAGAAGCCTTAACTTGATGTTCCATTTTCATAGCTTCCAATATCACTAAAGTATCTCCTTTTTTAACTTTAGTGCCAACTTTTACCTTAAGGTCAATAACTTTTCCAGGCATTGGCGCTATTAGACCACCAGCTTGGACCTCGCTTCCAGGCAGAGTAAATCTGGGAAGAATTTCAAGCACTGCATTGCCCCATGGCATATGAACTACAATCGTTTTAGAATCTTGAGTAACTTTCGCATAGAATCTTCGACCATCTATCTCAATATCAATTCCAGATTCTTCCCACTTAAATATATTGGCAACCGATCCATTGTTTAAATTAAAAGAGCCATCTCTTCTGCGTATATAGTTAATGGTTGTTTCTTCTTCTAGGCAACGAAAAGATAATTTTTGTCGCGGAAGTTTTGAATTTCTCCATCCAGAAGGAATTTGATTAAGTACATTAGAGTTTTTTCTATTCAAGCCTTGAATCCAAAGCGCAGCCACTGAAGAAGAAAGTTCAAGATTTTCCCCACTCATAGGTATTGATCTTTGTGGATTAACTTTTTCAATGAAATCAGAAGTGGTAAGTCCCTCATGAAAAGCTTCTGAACGTAAAGACGAAACCAAGAAATCTCTATTTGTTATTACACCGCCTATATGAAGTGATTCTAGAGCTAGTGCCAATTTATTGGCTGCATCGGTTCTAGATTTTCCAGTACTTATTACTTTCGCAATCATTGGATCAAAGTCTGTTCCAATTATTGATCCTTGCTCAACTCCCGTATCCCATCTTGCTTCGATGTTAGAGTCAGGTTCGTAGGCGATCAGTTTACCTGTTGCAGGAAGGAAATCGTTAGAAGGATCTTCTGCATAGAGCCTTGCTTCAATAGAGGATCCAGACCACTCAATTTCTTCTTGGGTATAACCAAGTTCTTCACCGCGCGCGATTCTAAGTTGCTCATATACCAAGTCTTTGCCGGTGACACCTTCCGTTACAGGGTGTTCAACTTGTAATCTGGTATTGACTTCCAAAAACCAAAATTCACCCGTTTTATCATCCACTAAAAACTCAACTGTTCCTGCAGATTCATATTTTAATTTTTTTGCTAAGTTTACGGCAGCTTGACCCATTGTCTCTCTCATTTCAGGATCAACTCTAGGAGAAGGCGATTCTTCAATAATCTTTTGATGTCTTCTTTGGATGGAGCACTCTCTTTCTCCTAGGTGCACTACGTTTCCGTAGGAGTCACCCAATATTTGAATCTCAATATGTCTCGAAGAAGCAACATACCTCTCTATGAAGACTCTATCGTCTCCGAATCCAGATAATGCTTCTCTTTGAGCCCCAAGTATCGATTCTTTTAATTCTTTATTTGAATCAACAATACGCATACCTTTTCCGCCTCCACCAGCAGCGGCTTTGATAAGTAAGGGGTATCCTATTGAAGAGGCTTTCTTAGGATCTGTTGTCATAGGAAGGGTAGGTACGCCTGCCTTTTCGGCTAAGACTTTAGCCTTTAATTTATCTCCCATTGAAGTAATAACTTTTGAATTGGGGCCAACCCAAATTAAACCTTCTTTGATCACATCTCTAGAAAACTTAGCATTCTCTGATAGAAATCCATAACCAGGATGGATTGCCTGTGCTCCAGTAGCTTTAGCAGCGGCTATTATCTCCTTAGAATTTAAGTAAGAATCTGTAAGTCTTATGGCTTCGTCGGCTTGCTTTACAAAAAGAGAATCAGCATCTGCATCAACATAGACTGCTACGCAACTTATACCCATATCATGAGCACTTTTAATTATCCTACATGCAATTTCGCCTCTGTTGGCGATAAGTAATTTATGAAAAGTCATAGTCTGTATACTCCATATCC
>CAJWIK010000039.1 GCA_913042105.1 uncultured Gammaproteobacteria bacterium | reverse complement strand
AAGTCACAGAAAAGCTTCCTAATACAATTTGGATTTTGGCTGCAGGTCTGCTCTGTGTGGGCGCTGGCCAATCTGTTGTTTTTATAACTATCCCTCCAATTGCAAGAGACCTAGGATTAAATGAAATCCAGATTGGTTCAATATTCGCATCATCTGCCTTGGCTTGGATGATTTTAAGCCCTGTATGGGGCTCTCTGAGTGATTCAGTGGGTAGAAAGAAAATTGTTATTATAGGATTACTTGGATTTGCTATCTCTCTGATCTTATTTAGCTTTACGATTTCATTAGGTCAAAAGGAATTAATGACTGGTGGCTTATTATTTTTTTTATTAGTTGCTGCTAGATTACTGAATGGTATGTTTGGAAGTGCAACCAGGCCCTCATCTGGTGCTTGGGTTGCTGATATCACTTCAATTGATTCAAGGAGTAGAGCATTTGCAAGATTAGATTCCGGTTTTTCTATGGGCAGAATTCTTGGACCCGCTATTGCTGGATTATTACTCCTGGTTTCTTATACAGCTCCATTTTTTCTCTTTGCAGCTGGAGCTTTTATTGTAATTATATTTGTTGTTTTCCAACAATCCCCTCCTAAAGTCATTAACAAAGAAGCGGTTAAAAAGCTTTCAATGTTTGATTCTCGTGTATGGCCTTTTTTGATTGTTTCAGCAGTGTTTGGTATTTGTAACGCATCTTTAGTTCAGACTTCATCTTTCTTTTTTCAAGATGTGGTTATGCCTTCATCAGAAAACTATATAGCTTTTGCCAGTGTCGGTTTTATGTTGTCTGCATTGGGTGTTTTGAACGGCCAGTTACTTGTAGCTGATAGATTGCAAACCTCTCCAGGAACCTTAATTAAATTAGGAATAATTCTTAATTTCTTATCTCTTTTTGGATATGCCTTCAGCTCTTCCTTAGTTCAAGTCTATATGTGCTTATTTTTTTATGGATTAGGCGGAGGTATGCTGGGTCCGGGGATATCATCATCTTTGTCTCTCTCTGTAGGTAAGGAGTATCAAGGCACCGCCGGTGGTTTTTTAGGTATGGTCATACCAGTAGGTCATGTAGTTTCACCAATTATTTCTATGCCTCTTTATATTATTAGTCCCTCTCTGCCTTATTTGCTCGGAGCCTGTTTAATGTTTTTTGCAGCAATTTTTATTTTCTTTAGTAAACGTCATCAGTGGATTAGAGATAAGAGCTACAGGGAAGATAGAAATCTAGAAGTATTTGAAAATTCTCAATAAGACTCTAAATGAGGGTTTATACAATATTATTTGTTATAGTAGAGAGCTAAATTTAAGGAGAGAAAATGTTTAAAGAAGACTTACTAAAAGGGAAGAGAATACTTGTAACAGGTGGTGGTTCAGGGCTAGGAAAGGAAATGTCTCGCTACTTTCTTCAATATGGGGCCGAAGTATTAATTTGTGGAAGAAGAGTATCAGTGCTTGAAGAAACAGCAAAAGAACTTATGGATGAGCAAGGTGGTTCAGTGAAATGCTACGGATTAGATATAAGAGGTGCTCAAGACGTAGACAATACAATTAATGAGATTTTTGAAGAGGGTCCTATACATGGTCTTGTAAATAACGCTGCAGGAAACTTTATATCCAGAACTGAAGACCTCTCTCACAGAGGCTTTGATGCTATCGCCAGCATTGTTTTTCATGGAACTTTCTACGTTACTCATTCAGTCGGAAAAAGATGGTTAGAGCTGGGTATGGGTGGAAATATCATCTCAATACTTGCCACATGGGTATGGACTGGTGGAGCTTTTACCGTTCCTTCTGCTATGTCCAAAAGCGGCATTTATTCAATGACTCAATCATTAGCTACAGAGTGGGGCAAAACAGGTATTAGGATCAATGCTATTGCACCTGGACCGTTCCCTACCGAAGGAGCATGGGCTAGACTTTCACCAGGACAAGATCCTGATAAGGCATCTTCTGACTCAAGTAGTTATAGTCAAAATCCAATGGGAAGAGTAGGGGAAATGGAAGAGCTAGGAAACTTAGCTACATTTTTAATGTCTGATGGGTGTAATTATTTAAATGGACAATGTATTGCAATAGATGGCGCTGAGTATCTTACAGGAGGAAACTTCTATAAATCGCTATCACCTTTGAAAGATGAAGATTGGGATGCAATACGAGACACCATCAAGACAACAAATGATAAAGATAAAGCAAAAAGATCAGTTTAATAACAAAGGGGAAAGAAATGAGTACTGAAACAATACAAGAGATGCATCGTATATTAGAACTACAGAAGAGTTGTAATATCAAAGATGGTGCACCAGATATCTCAGTTAGAGCAGATAGATTGGATAGGGTTGTCGCAATGGTCACTAAGTATGATAAAAAAATTATTGAAACTGTAAGTCATGATTTTGGTAACAGAGATCCGATGATGTCAGGTGTAACCGAAGTACAGTCAGTCATTGGTCCAATGCAGCATGCCAAAAAGAATCTAAAAAAATGGATGAAAACTGAAAAAAGAAAAGCTGCTATAGCCCCTCTTGGTTCAGCTTTATCTTTGATGGGAGCAAAAGCTGAGGTGAGATACCAACCTAAGGGCGTTGTAGGTGCCATTAGCCCTTGGAATTTTCCAATTAACCTCGCTTTATCTCCTTTGGCAGGAATTATTGCTGCAGGAAATAGAGTTATGCATAAACCTTCTGAGTTGACTCCAGCTACATCTGATCTTTTGAAATTGATGATTGAAGAGTATTTTGATGAATCTGAAATGGCTGTGTTTGTTGGTGATGCTGAAGTTGGCGCTGCATTTAGTGGTTTGGCATTTGATCATCTTATTTTTACGGGTGGTACCGCCATTGCTAAGCATGTCATGAAGGCCGCTTCAGAAAATCTTGTACCTCTTACACTTGAATTAGGGGGAAAATCTCCAGTAGTAATCGGTAAGGATACAAAAATAAAAGAAGCAGCTGCAAGAGTGATGCAAGGAAAAACCATGAATGCTGGTCAGATTTGCTTGGCTCCTGATTATGCTTTAGTGCCTGAAGACAAAGTTGATGAGTTCGTTAAAGCCAGTGTAGAAGTCACATCAGAAATGTTTCCTACCATGAAAGATAACGAAGACTTTACGTCTATTATTAATCAACGTCATTTCGATAGAATACAAAGTTATCTAGAAGATGCAAAAGAGAAGGGTGCTGAAATAGTGGAAATTAATCCTTCTAATGATGATTTCTCGCAACAACCGCATCATAAAATTCCACCGACTATTGTCTTAAATCCTTCTGAAGATATGAAGATCATGCAAGAAGAAATCTTTGGTCCTGTGCTCCCTATTAAGACTTATAAAGAGGTTTCTGAATCTGTTGATTATATAAACAGTAAAGATAGACCATTGGGGCTCTATTACTTTGGTGGGGATGATAAAGAAAAGGATTATGTTTTAAATAACACAACTTCTGGAGGAGTTACGGTAAATGACGTAATTTCTCATATACAAATGGAAGACTTGCCTTTTGGTGGCGTAGGACCTAGCGGAATGGGCTCTTATCATGGATACGATGGGTTTAAGGAATTTAGTCATGCTAAAGCCGTTTATAAGCAAACAAGATTCAATTTAATGAAACTAGCAGGACTAGTACCACCTTATAAAAAGAAGGAAGAAAAGTCTAATACCGCTTAAATAAACTCAAAATTGGTATAGGATTCGTATGAAAAATATATCTATTTTTTTAGCACTCAAATATTTTCGTCCTAGAAGAAAAGGCTTTGTTTCGTTTCATTCTGGGATGGCCATATTTGGCATCACACTGGGTCTTACAATTCTAATATTGGTGACTTCAGTAATGAATGGCTTCCAAAGAGAATTAAAAGATAGGATCTTAGAAACTATTCCTCATGCCTCGATACTTGGTGATATACAGGTTGATGATTTTATCTCTATCAGAAATACACTTAATGAAAATCCTGAAATACAGGGAGTTGCTCCTTACATAGAAACACAAGGATTGGTAAGTTCAGGTTCTTTTCTTAAAGGTATTTATTTATTTGGAGTTGAGCCAAAGTATGAAAAAACGGTTTCAGCTATAAATGATCATATAGTTGAGGGCACTTTTAATAGTCTTGAAGCAGATGACTACAATCTTATAGTTGGTGACATTCTTGCCTTTCAACTCGGAATAAAAGTAGGAGATTCTATAAACGTTCTTGTTCCTGATACTGGATTGGGCTTAGCTGGAATCTTTCCAAGAACTAAAAAATTTAGAATAAGTGCAATTTTTAGCGTTGGTGCACCTGAATTAGATCAAAGTTTTGCCTATATGAATATTTCAAAAGCTTCAAAATTATTGAGAATGGATGATTCTATCAACGGAGTTAGAATTAAGTATCGAGATCTATTTACTGCTGATTATCAAGTAAAGTCAGACCTAGCAAATTTACAAGAATCTAGAAAACAAAGATATCAGTCAAGTACTTGGAAGCGAAACTACGGCACTTTATTTGAGGCTATTCAGAATGAAAGATTTTTAGTGGCTTTAATGCTATTTATGCTGATAGTACTTTCAGCATACAACTTGATGTCTATGCTGGTAATGACAGTGAATGAAAAAAAACCTCAGATTGCTATTCTCATGACTATGGGAGCAACATCCGCAACGATTAGAAATATATTTTTAATTTTTGGAAGCTTGGTTGGATCTATGGGGATATTATTTGGCTGCTTACTTGGCTTAATGGTTTCTTTAAACTTTGGGCTGATAATCAATTTCTTGGAGTCCTTAACAGGTGTAAGCTTTTTGCAAGTCTACTTCATAGACTATTTTCCAATTGATATTAGATTCGAGTGGATTTCTACAATTTGCATTATTACGTTCCTATTCTGCTTGATATTTACAATTTATCCCGCAAGACTAGCTTCTAAAATTGATCCAGTGGAGGTTTTAAAGTATGAGTAGCCCAATATTAGAAGTGCAAAATATTTCTAAAATATTTGAGGCAAATGATTCATCTTTAACTGTTTTAGATAACTTTTCTCTATCTTTAGATAAAGGAGAAAGTCTAGGATTAATAGGAGCATCGGGTTCAGGGAAATCTACGCTTTTACATATTATTTGTGGATTAGAGCAACCAAACTCTGGCAAGGTGATCGTCAAAGGAGAAAGTATCACGGAGTTAAACTCTGATGAAAGATCTGTTTTCAGGAACAAAGAAATAGGATTTGTTTATCAGTTTCATCATCTTCTATCGGAATTATCAACATTGGAAAATATTGCCTTACCTGCAATGCTATCGGGCAAATCAAAAGATGAAGCTCTTTCCAAGGCGCAAACTCTGTTGTCTCAAGTAAACCTGGTCGGTAAGGAAAAGAATAATCCAAATCAATTGTCGGGCGGAGAGAGGCAGCGAGTAGCTATAGCTAGATCTATGTCTAATGACCCCTCGTTCCTTGTAATGGATGAGCCGACAGGTAATTTGGATAGTCAGAATGTTCAAAGTTTTATGGACCTTTTAATGAATATGATTTCCGAAAAAGATATTACTTTGATTATTGCAACTCATGACCAAAATGTCTCTAGTCGACTGAATAAGCTCTTAAGCTTAGAATAGTGTAATGGGTAAAAGGAATAAGGAGTTATCCAGCTTAAAACTATACGGTAGATTGCTTTCTTATGTCTTGCCATATATTCCTTTGTTTATATTCAGTATCTTAGGTTTTGCTATATATTCTGGCTCTCAAGTAGCGGCTACAGAATGGTTAAAAAGAGTTATAGATCACGTTAATAACCCAGTTGCCGATCTGCGGTTAATACTTCCTCTAGCCTTAATAGCAATTGCTTTTGTTAGAGGCTTAGGCTTCTTTGTTGGTAATTACCTCCTATCTTCGATTTCCAATCGATTGGTTCATAACATCAGAACAGAACTTTTTCGTAAGTTAACTGTCCTCCCCAGTTCTTATTACGACCAACATAGCTCTGGTCATTTAATTTCAAGAATTACATTTAATGTAATGCAAGTGACTGGTGCTGCAACTAACGCACTAAAGATTTTCATAAGAGAAGGCCTGCTTGTGATCGGCTTGATCACATACCTAATGTTTTTAAATTGGAAACTTGCTCTTTTTCTTTTTATCGCTGCTCCTTTTATAGCTTTAATAGTTGGTATTGCTGCGAAAAGGTTAAGAAAGATAAGTGGAAAAATTCAAACAGCCATGGGGGATGTAACCCACGTAGCATCTGAAACGATTAATGGATATGAAGAAGTTAAGTCCTTTGGTGGAGAAGAATATGAAATAAATAGATTTAATCTGGCAAGCGATAATAATAGAAAACAAAACTTAAAATTAGAGGCTACAAATTCTATTGCATCTCCTTTAGTGCAAATGTTTGTATCAGCAGCTCTAGCACTAATAACATGGTTAGCTTTAGATGCTTCTGTTGTTTCTGAAATGACACCAGGGACTTTCATTGCCTTTTTTAGTGCTGCCGGCATGCTTGCTAAACCGGTAAGGCAGCTTTCTGAGATAAATAGTCAGATACAAAAAGGTCTTGCAGCCGCCGAGGATATATTTGATCAATTGGATGAAGAATCAGAAAAAAATGAAGGCGAACATTCAGCTACAAGTATTGAAGGAAAGATTAGTTTTAATGCCGTTTCTTTTTCTTACAAGGGACTTTCAAATAACGTACTAAGTGATATAAATCTTCAGATAGAAGATGGTGAGTCTGTCGCTTTCGTTGGTAAATCTGGAGCAGGTAAAACAACCTTAATGAGTTTATTACCAAGATTTTATGATGATTTTGAGGGAGAAATTAAAGTTGATGATATTTCGTTAACGGATTACGACATCAAAAATCTTAGATCACATATATCCCTTGTCAGCCAAAATATTACTCTTTTTAATGACACTATTGCCAACAACATAAACTATGGTGCCTCTGAAAGAAGCTTAGAAGAAATTAAGATAGCTGCAAAGAAAGCAAATGCCCATGAATTTATAGAAGCACTTCCGGATGGTTATGAAACGACGGCAGGTGACGATGGGGTCTTGTTATCGGGAGGCCAGAGACAAAGAATAGCAATAGCAAGAGCGATCTTAAAAGACGCGCCCATATTAATTCTTGATGAAGCTACATCTGCTCTTGATTCGGAATCGGAAAATTATATTCAAGAAGCGCTTCAAGAATTAACTCGTAATAGAACTACTCTGGTTATAGCTCACAGACTATCAACGATTGAAAATTCTGACAAAATCGTAGTGCTAGAACATGGAAAGATTGTTGAAGTTGGTAATCATGAAACGCTCATTTCTCAAGATGGTAAATACGCAGAGTTGCATAAAAATCAATTCAAAGATGATCCAGCTGAAACTAAAGACAAAGACTTAATGCCAAAACTAGTAGAACAAAATATTAATGATTTATCTTCTGTAAGTTTTATTGAACAAAGCTGGTATCAAAAAAAATTATGGCTTTGGCTCTTATGGCCACTTTCGATCTTGACTAAATTTGCTGCTCAACGAAAGAGAGAAAGATTTATCTCTCAACCAAAATTATCATGGAAACCAGATGTACCTGTTATTGTTGTAGGTAATATTGTTGTGGGTGGCACAGGTAAAACACCTATGGTGATTTGGCTTACTAAGCTTTTAGAGAGTAGGGGATATAAGCCTGGTATTGTCTCAAGAGGTTATGGTGGTAATTCTTCAAAAAATCCAATAATTGTAGATGATGATACCTCAGTAAAACTCAGTGGTGATGAGCCAATTATAATCTTCAAGAATACCTCTAGGCCGGTTTGTATATCTTCAAATAGGATTGCTGCCATAAGAAAATTATTGCTTGATACGGACACGGACATTGTTATTAGCGACGATGGTTTGCAGCACTACAAGATGGATAGAGACTTAGAGATTGTGATATTTGATGGTAACAGAGGAATAGGAAATGGATTGTGTTTACCTGCTGGCCCATTACGAGAACCTCTTGAGCGTATAGAGGCAGCTGATTTCGTTGTGAGTTCTTCTAAGGTTGTAGATCTAGAAACTAAACACAATAAGTATTTAATGAATTATCAACCCATTGAATGGGCAAGGATAGTGGACAATAAGAGATTTAAGGCAAACGCCTGGCCTTTATCAAAAAATGTTCATGCTGTAGCTGGGATAGGTAATCCAGCTAAATTTTATAAAACACTCTCTAGTTTAGGCTTAAACCCTATTCATCATAGTTTTCCTGATCATTATCAATTTCTTGAAGAGGATCTTGATTTTAATGATTCATTACCCATTATAATGACAGAGAAAGATGCTGTCAGATGCCTAGATATGGATAATAAGAATCTTTGGTATTTATCTGTTGAAGCTAAGTTTGAAGACATGGAGATTGCAGATAAAATTATAAATAAACTTGCGAAAAAATAATGAATAAAATTGATAAAAAACTTTTAGATATTCTAGTTTGTCCTGTATCTAAAGATCCTCTAGAGCAAATTGGTGATGAGCTTGTTTGTCAGACAAGTAAGCTTGCTTACCCTATTAAAGACGGTATCCCTGTGATGCTTCCTGAAGAGGCTAGAAATCTCTCTGATGAGCTATAAAGTCCTTATTCCTGCAAGACTTGGCTCAACGAGACTACCCGGCAAACCCCTAAAAGAAATTGAAGGTAAAACGTTAATCCAAAGAGTTGTAGATCAGGTTAAAGAGAGTAAGGCTGATTCAATACACGTAGCTACAGATTCTCAAGAAATTATCGAACATTGTGATTTGAATGGAATAAAAGCAGTTCTAACTAGCATCAATCATCAAACAGGTTCAGATAGACTTGCTGAAACATGTGATGTTCTTCAATTTATGGATGATGATATTGTTATTAATGTTCAAGGTGACGAACCTTTTATAGACCCAAAAGATATCGATAATTTAGCCAGTCTTGCAGCAGAAAAGAACGCCAATATGGTCACTCTTTTTTCTGATTTAAAAGAAAATGATCTATATGACAAAAACGTAGTAAAAATCTGGATAGGATCAAATAGTTTAGTTGAAGACTTTTCAAGAGAAGGACATAAGTTAGATATTGCAAGAGCTAAAAAGCACCTTGGAATTTATGGATATAAAGCTAGTTTTCTAAGATCTTTTGTTTCCTGGCAACAAACACATAATGAAATTGAAAGGAATTTAGAGCAAATGAGGGCTATGGATAACGGAGAGATGATTTTTGCAACTGAATCAGTTGGTAAATACCATTTAGGAGTTGATACTGAAATTGACCTAAAAAGAGCAATTGAAATAGCTAAGCAAATTAAATGAAATTTGTAGAAAAGTACTCGTTATCGAACTTGAATGCTTTAAAAGTTAACGAGAAGGCTGAATTCTACTGTGAACTTACTAAAGAGAATGAACTGGCTGATATTTTAGAGTTTTCAAAAATTAATAATTTACCTATTATTTTGATAGGAGAAGGGACAAATATAGTCCCAATCAATTCGATTGAAGGGCTGGTGGTTAAAAATTCTTTAAAGGGAATTAAGGTTATTGATGAAGATACAACGGAGGTAGCTTCAGGTGAGAATTGGCATGATTTTGTAAAATGGACTCTTCTGAACAATAAATTTGGATTGGAAAATCTAGCCTTAATACCAGGCACTGTAGGTGCTGGACCGATACAAAACATAGGAGCTTATGGATCTGAAATATCAAATTCAATAAAAGAAGTTTTAGTTTTTAATGTCAATAGTAATGATTATGAAATTCTAACAAATGAGCAATGTGAATTTGGCTACAGAACTAGTGTCTTTAAAGAAAGATCCGAACTTTTAATCTTATCAGTAACTTTTACCACAAACTCGGACGCTACAGTTAATACAGCGTATCAGTCGTTAAAAAATGAGATCAGCTCACAGGGACTTAGTGATTCTAGTATAACGCCGAAAAAAGTCTTTGATTTAGTGGTTGATGTTAGAAAGCGTGTCTTACCAGACCACCACGTCTATCCTAATGTAGGTAGTTTCTTTAAGAATGTTTTTATTAATAAAAAAGATGTCGATAGCTTAAATTTAGATGCAGAAATTCCTACATATGATGCTGGCGATTCAATAAAAATACCCTCTGCATACCTTTTAGAGAAACTTGGATGGAAGGGAAAAAGAAAAGGGGGTGTAGGTATGTCAGCCCAACATTCACTAGTCTTAGTTTCCTATGAGCAAGTTACAGGTAATGAAATTCTAAGTTTTGCAAACGAAGTCATAAATGATGTGAATTTGAAAACTAATATTAAATTAGAAATTGAACCAACTTTATTGTGACTGAATTTATGACCGTAGTTTTTCTTCATATGTTTGCTGTCATGAGTCCAGGCCCTGACTTTTTTTTAATCACTAGACAAAGCTTACGGCATGGCAGGAATGTAACGATTTGGACTGCATTTGGAATTGGATCAGGAATTCTTTTCCATTCGATTCTTGCTATTACAGGTATTGTTATTTTAATCACTTCAAATGAATTTTATTTATCCATTCTTAAATACATCTGTTCTGGTTACCTCTTGTATTTGGGAGTTTCCTCTGTAATGAGAACTTCTAGTTTTGAATATGGTTCTATTGACGGAGGTAAATGGTC
>CAJWIK010000038.1 GCA_913042105.1 uncultured Gammaproteobacteria bacterium | reverse complement strand
TTTCAAAACCTTTTTCCGTAAGAGCATCGGCAATTTCTCTGGTACCTATTGAACCGTATAGAGTGCCCTCCTCAGAAACAGAAGCTGAAATTTCAATTGATAGACCTTGCATTGCTTCAGATTGTTTTGTAGCAGTACCTTTTCTATCTGCCTCAGCCGTCATGAGAGCTTCTTTTCTCTTCTCATACTCAGCTTTATTTTCATCATCAGCTCTAACAGCCTTTCCTGTAGGTATAAGGAAATTTCTACCGTAACCTGATTTAACATTAACTAGATCACCAGGATCTCCTAATTGTGCAACCTTCTCTAAAAGTATTAATTCCATAGCTTAATTATAGTGTGAGTCTGTATAAGGTATAAGTGCAAGATGTCTCGCTCTCTTTACAGCCTTGTTGAGTTGTCTTTGATATTTTGCTGAAGTTCCAGTCATTCTTGCAGGGATTATTTTTCCTGTCTCAGTAATATACTCTTTAAGTAATTTGATATCTTTAAAGTCTACTTCTTCTATGCCTAAAGAAGAGAACTTACAATACTTAGGACGGTTATCGTAATCACCCTTCCTTTTAAAATTCTTCTTTTGTTTTTTAGCCATTATTCACTCTCCTTTTTTTCTTCATTAGAAGCAACTTCAGATTTCTCTTCAGATTTCTCTTCAGATTTCTCTTCAGATTTCTCTTCAGATTTCTCTATTTTGCTTGATGAGGCAGCTTGTGCACCTCTATCAACATTTTTGCTAACTTGCTCTCTAGCTTCTTGATAAGAATCTTTATCATTATCCTCTTTTGTTTGTAGCAGAAGAGCTGAAGTATCAGTATGTGCTTTTTTAGCAATTAAGATTAAATTGCGAATTATAGAATCATTAAATTTAAAAGAATTCTTAATTTCGTCTATGGTTTCTTGATTACATTCAATGTTAAGAAGGCCATAACTAGCCTTGAACTGATCTTGGATAGGATACGCTAGTTTCCTATTACCAATATTCTCTGAGCGATGAACATTTCCACCAGACTCTTTAACTAGCTTATCTAATCTTGAAATTATGGGGGAAGTTTGATCGGATTGATCGGGGTGTACTAAAAATACTATTTCGTAGTTTCTCATTGTTTGCCTCGTGGTTTAAAGCTCTCATATTAGTCATGTAGAGCAAGGTGGTGCGCATTTTATTTATATCTAGAGCTATTTGCAAGATAAAAGAAGGACTTTAATCACAACATCGCTGAAGCTTAGGCCTGCATAAGAAGCCGCCTTAGGCAATAGACTAGTTTCCGTTAAGCCTGGAATAGTATTTACCTCGATTATCTGAAAATTTCCTTCTTTATCTTCAATAAAATCTACCCTTCCCCAATGACTACAACCTAATGAAGAGAAAGCATGCCAAGCGTAGTCTTTTATTTCTTGTAATTTTTGAACAGATAAGTTTGCCTTTGCATATTCTGTTCCTGAAGCAGCATATTTTGAATTGAAATCATAGAATTCTCCAGCTGGTTGAATGTGAATGGGATGAAAGATTTCATTACCAAGGATCGCAACCGTCAATTCTCTGCCTTCTACAAAAGCCTCAACTACAATAGAAGAATCATACTTGACTGCTTCTCTCATAGCCTCTTCTAGGCTACCTTGTCCAGGTCTAACGATAGTAATGCCAAAGCTTGAACCTTCGTTTGCTGGCTTAACAACAAACGTCTTATCAAGAGCCGTTATGTCTTCTTCCCCAGATAAATGAGGGGTCAGTTTCATTTTAGAATTACCAGCATTTACTATTTCGACGAAATCAGGAGTGGGTAAAAGTAACTCTCTCCAAATTTTTTTTGCTTCAGTTTTATTCAAGGATATTTGACAAGATAATGCATCGCTTCCGGTAAATTTTATGCCCTTTGATTGAAGAACATCTTGAATAAATCCATCTTCTCCACCTCTTCCATGAAGCGCTATGAAGGCTATATCATATTCTTCAGAAATATTTTTTGCATCTTCTTCTGAGGTTAAATCTACATGTGTATGTAAAATATCATTTTCTTGCAATGCCCTTGAAACAGCAATACCAGATTTTAGAGATATATCTCTTTCTGCAGACCAACCACCAGAGAGGACTAATATTTTTTTTTGTTTTAAGGTTGCAATTGAATCCATTAAAAATATTCCCTTTCAAATTGCTTGCTGATAGAAGATATGTCTCCCGCTCCCTGAAAAATAAACACTGTATTTATGTCAGGTGAATCAGTGATTCTCTTTAGAACAAGATCTTTATTCTCAACTAGCTCAACATTAGAAAAACCTGAATCTTCTAGAGATTTCTTGATATTTGAACTATCAATTCCTTTTATGGGCTTTTCTCCAGCGGGATAAACATCCAAAAGTATCAAATTATCGACATCCTTTAAAACCTGAATAAATTCATTAAATAAATCCTTTGTTCTGGTATATCTATGTGGCTGAAAAACCATAGTTAAATTATGGTCGGGATAAGAATTTTTTATTGCTTCGATTGTTTTTTGTATCTCTGTAGGATGATGTCCATAGTCATCTATATAGACTTTGGAGGATTTCTCATTAACCTGCTCTCCTAATATTTGCATGCGCCTATCAATGCCCATGAAGCCCTCAAGAGACTCCTTTATGACTTTGACAGGAATATTCTCTAGTAAGCATAAAACGATTGCTGCCGCTGCGTTAAGAGCATTATGTTGACCCAGCATGTTGAGGGTGATGTCTATTGAGTTAAGATTGGAAGTAATCTTAAAAGTAGATTTCCTGCCATCAGACTCGTACTCCGAGAGCACGTAATCATTCTTTGGGTCAAAGCCATAACTGATGTGTGACCTTTGAAAGCTTGTTTTGAGTTCACTTATAACGGGATCATCTCCACACACTATAGAAATACCATTAAAAGGAAGTTTTTTTATAAATTCTAAAAAAGCATTTTTTAGATTATCAAAATTATCTTCGTAATTAATTAAGTGATCAGGTTCGATGTTTGTGATTACAGAAATTGAGGGTTGAAGCAAAAGAAAGGATCTATCACTTTCATCAGCCTCAGCGATTAAGTACTCTCCTTTGCCCAATTGTGCATTGGAGTTGAAACTATTAATGATACCTCCATTTATAAATGTTGGATCCAATTGGGCATGGCTCATAATAGAGGCTATCAAGCTAGTTGTGGTTGTCTTGCCATGCGTACCTGCGACGGCAATACCTCTTTTATTATTCATTAAACTGGAGAGCATTTCTGCTCTAGCCAAAACAGGTATCAATCGTCTTTTGGCTTCAAGAATCTCCGGATTATCATCGAGTATAGCTGTAGATCTTACAACCATCTCAACTCCATCTAGATTTTCCGATTTATGATCGTAGTAGACATTAATACCCAGATTCTCAAGGCGAATGGTATTAGATGAATTTGAATTGTCAGAACCAGAAACTAGATAACCTAAATTATTCAACACCTCGGCAATGCCACTCATACCGCTGCCACCAATACCAATGAAATGGATATTTTTTAATTTAAAACTTGAGGGATTCATTAATACAATTAAATATTCTTTCTGAAGTGGAACTTGGGAAAACCTTTCCCGCTGCTCGTTTCATTGAATTTCTTTTATTATCATCTTTTTCGAGATCAATTAGAAGTTCGTATAGGATTTCAGCATTAGAAATATCAGATTCGATCATCTGAGCAGCTCCTCTATCAGCAAGAAATTTAGCATTAAAAATCTGATGATTATCGGCAGACCAGGGAAGCGGAAGTAGAATACATACTTTTTGTGCTGCGCAGATCTCCGTAACACTCATCGCCCCAGAGCGAGAAATAATAATATCGGACTCTCTATATGCTGTAGCAATATCTTCAATAAATTCTTTAATGACAAACTTTACTCCAGATTTTATATAAGCTTCTTTGAGTTTGGTTGTATTAAGTTGCCCCACTTGATGTGTAAGAACCCAATGTGAGAGATTTTTTTTATCATGCATAGCTTGAATTAAAATATCATTAATTTGCTGTGACCCTTGACTGCCACCAAGAATTAAAATTCTAAACTTATCGTCTTCTATATCATCTAAATCAGCGATTCTAGAGATTTCATCTCTTATAGGATTACCTACATTAATCACTTTTTGGGTCGGTTGTTTAAAAGTCCCAGGAAAAGCTTCAAAAGTTCTTTTTGATATCCTGTGTAATATCCTATTAGAAATACCCGGTATGCTATTTTGTTCGTGAATATATAAAGGACATAAAAAAATAGTTGCCAAGCCTGGAGCCAGAGACAGATATCCTCCGGTTGATATTGCCAAATCAGGTTTTATCCTAATAATTAAGACAATACTCTTTAGAATTGAGATTGATAAAGTAAAAATCGCACCTATCTTTTCAATAAAATTTTTTCCTAAGAATCCCTTTGCTCGAATAGGGAAAAAATGAAAACCTTCCTCTAAGGCTATTCTCTCCTCTAGGCTATCTAATTTTCCAATCCAAGATATATCATTTCCGTGTTCTTCAAATTTCTTAGCGATAGTGAGTGCTGGAAAGACATGTCCTCCTGTACCTCCTGCAATCATGAGTATTTTCATCAGAATTCGGCTCTATGTTTTATTATCGTTATGGGCATAGAATTTTTATTTTCATAGTCTACCCTTAAAATTAATCCGATCATTAAACAAACCATTATTAAGTTTGTTCCTCCATAACTTATTAATGGCAAGGTTAACCCTTTAGTTGGAAGTAGGCCACAAGCCACTCCTACGTTGATAAAGGTGTGCAATCCAAGAAGCAGTGCAACTCCATATGAAAAATAAAAACCAAAAAAATTCTTTCTAAGAAGAGATTCTCTACCGATGTAAAATATTCTAAATGATAAAGCAAAAAGCAAAGCAACTATCATTAGACCACCTAAAATTCCTGTCTCCTCGACAATCACTGAAAAGATAAAGTCAGTATGTGCATCGGGTAAATAACCCATTTTCATAAGACCTTGACCTAGCCCAACACCAAACCAGTCTCCTCTTCCAATAGACATTAAGGATAGAGTTAATTGATATCCACTACTCCAAGGATTACTCCAAGGGTCCATAAATGAAACAATCCTCTCCCATCGCCAGGGTACAAGGGCAATCATTAGGAATATCCCTATGCATCCAAGAAGAGCGACCACCATAAATTGTTTTAACTTTACTCCAGCAACAAATAAAACCCCAAGGACAGCTATAAATATCACAGCAGAAGAGCCTAAATCAGGTTGTATCAAAATTACTGAAATTACACTGATAATAATTAATGCAGGTCTAAAAAAACCCATCCAGTGTGATTGAATTTGTTTGATACGTCTTACAGAATAACAGGACACATAAAGCACACTTAGAAACTTCATTACCTCTGAAGGCTGCAAGCCAAAGCCAGCTATTCTTATCCATCTGTTAGCCCCGTTGACCTCTACGCCTATTCCCGGAACAAAAACTAAAAGTAGTAATAAGAATCCTAGTGTTAAAAGTAATCTATCGTAAGTTAACCAAAAATTTAATGGGATTAAAAAAAATATTAACAATCCGATAATACCCAAAATAAAATGAAATAATTGTCTGTTAAATAATGCCGAAGGATTTCCATATATTAAATCTGAGAAATGCACAGCTGCAGAAGCTAAAATTAAAAGACCACAAAAGCTAAGCGTTAAGAATAAAAAAATTAATATGAAATCTAGTTTGAGGTAGTCAAAATTGTGAAAAAAATTGAATCTGTCCATCTAGAGATCGTTCACAAGTTGCTTAAACCTGTCTCCTCTTTCTCGATAATCACTGAACATATCTAAACTTGAGCATGCAGGTGCAAGCAAAACATGATCACCTTCTTTTGCCATTGATACTGATATTTTAAATGCTGACTCTAAGTCCTGTACACTCAAGCACTCCGAGTATTTATTCATTGAATTAAAAATCGTCGCTTTGTCCTTTCCATAAATAAGTATATTTTTTACATTACTTAACTCCGATAAATCTGCAGAAAGAATATCCTGCCCTTTCAGGTCCCCTCCACAAATCAGATAAATATTGCCGTCTTGACTATATTGATTAGCTGAACTAACTGCTTTTATCATTGCATCAATATTTGTAGCTTTTGAGTCATTAATAAAGCTAACGCCTTCACATTGCTTAACAAACTCAAATCTATGCGGTAATTTTTTAAAACTCTTAAGGCTCTTTAGGATATCTTCATAGAGATTTTTATCATTCTTAATGCCCTTATAGTGCTTTGAATATGTATTTAAGACCTCAATGCTAGCTCTTAAATTTTGTTTATCGTGTAGAGGCCAATTTGATAGAGTAGAAGACTCTAAAAAACCTTTTGGTAACTCATGATTATGATAATTCTTATAATCCTTACCTAAAGAATTTTTATTATTAAAAGAAATATTAAAAGCAGAATGCTTCAAGACCTTTTCTTTCATTGCCTTGTAATCTTCAAAGGTTCCATGCCTATCTAAATGATCTTGCTCTATGTTTAAAAGTAAGCCTATTTCAAATTCAATTTGATTTAATAATTCAAGCTGAAAACTCGAAACTTCAATAATAGAGACATCAACCTCTTTTTCTAAATAATCAAGCACAGGTTCTCCTATATTCCCTAAAGCAGCTATCTTTAAATTGGGATAAAAATACTCAAATAAGTGCTTGATTAATAGACAGGTAGAAGTCTTACCATTTGTTCCTGTAACTAATATCTTTGTACTTTTATGATTTACAAGAAATTCTTGTATATCTGATGAAACTTGTAATTTATTTTTTCTTGCATGAACGAAAATAACGTGGTCACTTGGTACTCCAGGACTTGGATAAATCTTTGAGACCTGTGAAAAAAGATCATGGTCTAGTTTCGGATTAATAACGACTTTAGGAATCTCTTGGATAATTCTTTTTAGATTAGGATTATCTTTCCAATCCTCTATCAAAAATATTTTTTCGTAAGAATTAGATAAATAATCTATTAGTGATGAGCCTGTTGCACCAAAGCCTATGACTAATGGAAATTTCTCTTCCACCCTTTCTATCTAAGCCTAAGAAGAGCTAATCCAAGCAAAACTAACATGAATGTAATAATCCAAAATCTGACAATTACTCTTGGTTCGGGCCAGCCTTTTAACTCATAGTGATGATGCAAAGGAGCCATATTAAATACTCTTTTACCTGTCATCTTAAATGAAGCTACTTGAACAATAACTGATAATGCTTCGATTACAAATAACCCACCCATTACCAGTAATACATATTCGTGTCTTATAATTACAGTCACAATACCTAAAGCAGCTCCTAGAGACAGAGAACCTACGTCACCCATAAAAACTTGGGCAGGATATGTATTGAACCAAAGAAAACCTATTCCTGCTCCTACCAAAGCACCACAAAATACTATCATCTCACCTGTACCAGGCAAATAAGGTATGTTTAGAAAATCTGAATAAATAATATTTCCTGCTAGATAACCGATTATGCCTAGGCCTGCAGCTACCATCACACAAGGCAAGATGGCAAGTCCATCTAATCCATCGGTTAAATTTACAGCATTACTAGTTCCTATGACTACAAAATAGGAAAGTACTATGAAACCTAACCCCAAAGGAATAGAGACATCTTTAAAAAACGGAACTATCAAACTAGTCTCAGCAATATTTTCTTGGCTCATGTATAAGTAAGAGCATGCAATGAGAGCAATAATAGACTGCCAAAAAATTTTATTAGAAGCGGATAGTCCATCACTAGATTTATATTTTATCTTTAAACGATCATCTACCCAGCCCAGAATACCGAAGGACATTGCCGTTAGAAACGCTACCCATAAATATCTATTTTCTAAGTCTCCCCATAAAATTACACTTAGGAATATAGAACTAAGTATAAGTGTACCCCCCATAGTTGGCGTTCCTTGTTTAGAAAGATGAGTTTCAGGGCCCTCTTCTCTTATAACCTGACCAACCTGTATATCTTTCATTTTATTTATAAACCTTGGACCCAAGATTAATGAAAAAATCAACGAGGTTAATGTTGCTAATATTGCTCTAGTAGAAAGAAACTCAACGACACGAAAAGGGCCAAAAAACTCGGAAAGGTATTCAAATAATGGTAATAGCATTTAATTTTTTAGTTTATCGGCAATAAGGTCCATTCTTGTTGATCTTGAACCTTTCACTAATAATATAGTGTTATGGTCTAATACTGAAACTAAGTAATCGTATATCTCATCATGATTATCAAAAATTATTAAAGAATCCGTTTCATCTAAATCAATGGAAGACCATACATCACCCAAGAGAAGGATTTTGTCTGTTTTATCTTTAGCATAATGATACATTTCTTTGTGAATCTCAGCCGACCCCTCTCCTAATTCTTTCATTTCTCCAAGAACACAAATTTTCTTTCCTTTCATTTCTTCTAACGAATCTAGAGCGTTCTTCAGCGAAGCAGGATTAGAATTGTAAGAATCATCTATTAGAATTGAATCAGATATTGATTTAAACACCGACAGCCTTCTTTGAGGAAGATCTACAGCTTTAAGGTTCTCTTTGATTTGAGATAATCCAATACCACAATGAAAAGCCACTCCAAAAGATAAGGCGGCATTCAGCGCATTATGCAATCCAATACCATTTATAAGTAGCTCTTCTTTTGAACCATCAAAATATAAATTAAAACTGGTGAGATTATTCTCTAAATCTGACTTTATTCCCGATATCCTAAAATCAGATTCTTTATCAAAACCGAATGACAAGACTTCTTTTGCATTAGTTCTGTGTTTCCAGGATTGATAAAAATTTGAGTCTTTTGGTAAAAAAGCAATTCCATTATTTGTTTGGAAATCTAAAATATTTCCTTTTTCTAAAGCAATAGAATCTGTATCCGTAAGACCTTCTAAATGACCTATTGATACATTAGTTATAGCGGCAATATCTGGATTTACTTGCCTAGTTAATATTTCTATTTCACCTGGTTCGCTAGTTCCCATTTCAATAACAGAATATTGATAATTATTTTGTAAGCTTAGCAAAGAAAAAGGGACACCTATCTGGTTATTCATGTTCCCCAATGTTCTATGACAGTTGTTATATTTATTCAGAAGACTAAAGATAATTTGTTTAGTACTTGTTTTGCCATTTGTTCCAGTGATCCCAATTACCTTACCTTTAAATTCATTTCTGTTGTAAGCAGCAACACTCCTCATAAAATCAAAGGTATCATCCACAAGAATTTGCGGAAAATCTATCTGGGTTGATTGACTTACAACAGCAGCTGAAGCACCTTTGCCTTTTGCTTCTGCTAAGAATTCATGGCCATCAAAATTTTTACCTAATAAAGAAATATATAATTCACCTGGACCGATGGTTCTGGAATCTATGCTAAAACCTTCAAAGTTAACGGATTCTCCAATGAGCCTACCTTTAGAAATCTGAGCTAGCTGGTTTAAATCCATGACTTATTTCGTTTTCAAGAATTCAGATACTATATCTTTATCATTAAATTCAAGGAGTTCGTTTCCAATATTTTGGTGAGATTCGTGTCCTTTTCCTGCAATTAATAATACATCTTTATTTGAACTTTTCTTAAATTCAGTAAGAATCTTTTCTATTGCCTCTCTTCTGTCGGGGAATATTAAAATATCTTCTGAGGATTCAATCCCTGAAAGAATATCGCTAATGATCGCTTTTTCATCTTCCCTTCTTGGATTGTCATTAGTCAATACAACCACATCGGCATATTGTTCAGCCACACTACCCATTAAGGGTCTTTTTTGCTTATCACGATCTCCTCCACATCCAAATAAACACCAAATCAAACCTTCATGACTTCTTCGGATTTCTTTTAATGCACATTCAAGTGCTTCAGGAGTGTGAGCATAGTCAATATAGATTGGGTTCTTTTCATGAAAGATTCTCTCTAATCTGCCCTTGGGTAGCTGTATGTCTTTAGTGATACTTGAAATTTCTCTAAGAGTTTTCCCTTCCAAGACAAGAACGGCAATAGAGCAAATAATATTTGAAGCAAGGTATCTAGAAATTGTACTTAGCTCGAAGTTAATGTTTTCTTCAAAAGCTTTCAGGTTTACATTGAGACCTCCTTTACTTTTCTCAAATGTTGCATAGAAATCTGCCTCTTTCTCAATAGAAACACTATAAGTATTTTGATTTATTTTCTTAAGTTCTTGATGCAGATTTTCGCCAAATTCACTGTCTATACAAATGATGTTGTTATGTGGTGTTAAATCATAAAAGAGTTTCTTTTTTGAATTTTTATAGTTTTTTAAACTTCCATGATAGTCTAAATGATCGTGAGAAAAACTGGTTAAAATGGCGTAATCTATTTCTACCCCGGCTAATCTATTCTGCTCTAAGCCATGGGAAGAGGCTTCCATGGCGATATATGAGACTTTATTGTTTAGAGCTTCTCGCAGGAAACTATTGATCTGGATTGGATGCTCTGTAGTCAAAACTGATTCTTTAAGAATATGACCATCAATAGAAGAATTGATCGTGCTCATGTAACCACATTTACTTTGCAATAGATTACTCATGCTAGAGAAAGTCTCAACAGAGGTTGTTTTCCCATTGGTGCCCGTAACACATACTACTTTCAATTTAGTGCTTGGGAGACCGTAAAATCTTGAAGCAAATAAACCTAAGTATTCTCTTAAATCAGGAAAGTAAATAATATTTTGACTCTT
>CAJWIK010000037.1 GCA_913042105.1 uncultured Gammaproteobacteria bacterium | reverse complement strand
TAAAGGTTACTTGCGAAATCACTACCCACTCTTCCGAATCCGGTCATCACTTCGTCAGCAATCAATAAGATATCATTCTCCCTAAGTATTTCTTGAGCTTCTACCCAATAACCATCTGGTGGAGTGATGGCTCCGCCGCTAGATCCATTGATGGGCTCCATCAATAGAGCAGCGATATTCTCAGCTCCTATTTTCTTTACGGTTTTTCTCAGATTATCTAAATAATATTCTTTTGCATCAGGATGAAAGCTTCCTATAGGACATCTTAAGGGGTAGGGAGTTTCTATAGTTGTTGGTTTAGGGACATAACTCTCCAATCCTCTTTTTCTTGCTACGTGACCAGAAATTCCTGACATATTTAATGTAGTACCGTGATAGGAGAGGTTTCTGGTTAAAATAATATTTTTCTCTGCTTTCCCTCTACTCGCTTGATACTGAATGGCAAGTTTAACTGCAGATTCATTAGCCTCTGAACCTCCAGAAGATAAATGAATCCTTGTTAGGTGAGGTGGAAGCCAGTGTTCTCTTAATTCATCTAATAGTGCTTCTCTTTCAGGTGTCAAAAAGGGAGGCAAGATGTAAGAGTTATTTTTAACTGCTTTAGCAATAGTATCTGCTACTTCTTCTCTTCCATACCCAATATTGCTTACAATCGCTCCACCTGCTGCATCAAGTATTTTTCTTCCATCTTTTGTATACAAGTAGGAGCCTTCAGATCTTTCAAACTCAATTCCCCATGTCTGTTTTAAAAAAGGCCATTTTACTAATTCCATTTCTTCCATTTTAGAATCCTATTGTCATGTCATAAATAATAAGCAAAGCCATTGTTAATTGTAAAATTAAACTAACCCAGAGAAAGATCTTTGTTATAGGTTTGGGTTGAAGCTCGACATCTAGTTTATTAATTAAATAAATCGCACCAATATTAACTATTGGTAAGCCTATAGCGGCCCAAATTCCTGCTATTAATAGCAGCGTAAAAGGATTGGGTAGTATGAAATAAAATAGACCAGATAAAAAAGGTATGACAAGTGCAACTATCTGAATCAGTTTCTTTCTGGTGTTTTCTTTTTCTTTTACCAACCCCATTGATATCAGGTAGTCCGATATTGTCCTAGTAAAGGCAGCTGTTCCTGATAATAGAGTTGAGAATAAGACAAAGAAAGCCAAAACAATGAATAGCCATTTTGCCCAGCCACCCAATACGAGAGAAAACATATTTTGTAAGGCACTAATAACATCTATATCCCAGAATGAGCCTGTTGCTAAAGAAGTTTGTAATTCTGTAACTGTATTTAATACACTTGCCCCTAGAAAAAAGAAGGGTAGTGTACCGACGGTAATAAATACAACAGTGACCCACACATCTGTTTGCATAGTTTTTATCCAATGCTTAGTCTCTTCAATATCATTACCTGTATTATCTGCATATCCTTTTTCTAGACACCAATAGGTATAAGCCATTATTTCTCCATAACTAATACCGGTGAACCCAAAAACAGCTAATGCCAAAGGAAGATATTCGGTTGGAAATTTGAACGTTAGCCCTTGTGATATTTGTTCAACATTCACTTGGTATTCAGTGAATTGCATCGCAATGGCAATAATCATGGTCATAAAGGAAAAAAACAACACCATAATTAATAAGGTTTTTTCTAAACTTTTATAAGATCCATAGTAAAGCAATAGCCATGTACCAAAACAACAGATGGCTACCCATATTTCTACACTAAAAACAGGAAACATAGAGTTTCCAGCCTCTGCAACCGCTCCTGCAAGTCCACCCATTCCAGCAATGGAAGGTATGACTCCTATGAACATAAACCACACTAACCAGGATGTTGTTTTCCCTTGAATGGTTGTCTTAAAACCTGGCATATCAGCAAATGCTTCTAAAAAAGTTTTCTTGGTTACAACTACATAACGGCTTATTTCAGCTTGAATGATTGGTTTACTCCACATGCTTAATAGCAACCACCAGAGTAATACGAAGCCAGCTGCAGCACCTAATAATGGAGTCATCACTATAGAGCCACTGCCCACAACACTTCCAGTTACTATGACACTTGGTCCTATATATTTAATTCTTTCAAGAAAGGTTTTTGGTGCTTTTTGCATAAATTGAAAACTTTTCTAGATTTTCTCACTAAACATGGAACAATTCCTCCTTTCTTTTTACAAATACATAAATAAATGAAATTTAAGGTCAGTTCTGGATTGAATATTGAGGCTACTGCTTGTGGCAATTCATCAGATCCTCTTGTGATATTGCTTCATGGGGGAGGTCAGACCCGTTATGCCTGGGGAGGAACCGCTGAAAAACTCTCGCAATCCGGATTTTATGCTCTGGCTATAGACTTACGAGGCCACGGAGACAGTGACTGGAGTGAAGACGGTGATTACGCAATAGAGAGCTATAGAGAGGACTTATTGAGTATTATTAAGCAAATAGGTAAACCGGCTTCTCTGATTGGAGCTTCTCTAGGAGGCATGATCTCATTGAGCACTGCGGGAGACAAACTCTATCAAGATTATTGCAATGCTTTGGTGATGGTTGATATTGGAATTTATCCTAATGAAGATGGTTCCAACGAAATCCTTAAGTTTATGAGTTCAGGTTCTAAAGGTTTTGAATCTTTAGAGGAGGCGTCTAATGCTATATCTTCTTATCTTCCTCATAGAGAAAAGCCAAAAGATATTTCTGGGTTAAAAAAGAATTTAAGACTAAAAAGTGATGGAAAATATTATTGGCATTGGGACCCAAAATTTATTGAATCCAGAACCGGCAACAGGTCTGTTTATAGAGAAAAACAAAGGGTCTATGCTAATGATATCTCTGTCCCAACGCTTCTAATTCGTGGTGCATTGAGTAATGTCGTAACTCAAGACGAAGTAGATGATTTTCTTACAACTATCAACCATGCTGAGTTTATTGAGATAGATAAAGCAGCCCATATGATTGCAGGCGATAGGAACGATATCTTTGCAAATGCTGCGATCAGATTTTTGGAGAAGACTCTAAATTAAGGGGTAATCTTTTGCTGCTTTTGGTAATATCAAATTCATGATTATAGGGTTAACAGGTGGAATAGGCAGCGGCAAAACTGCAGTCTCAGATAGTTTTGAAGCTCTAGGTATAGATATTGTAGATGCTGATCTTGCTTCAAGAGTGGTTGTGCAAAAAGGAAAGCCTTGCCTCGCTCAAATACAAGAGCACTTTGGAGACGATATTCTTAATGAAGACGAAGAGTTGGACCGAGCCAAGCTAAGGGAAATTATCTTTCAATCAGATCAAGAAAAAGAATGGTTGGAATCTTTACTTCATCCGGCCATTGCCAATCAAATCAAAGATGAACTTGAAGCATCTAATAGCCCCTATACAATTTTAGTTTCTCCTTTGCTACTGGAAACCAATCAGAAGGACTATTGTTCTCAAGTATTGGTTATAGATGTTCCAATCGAGATTCAAATTGAGAGAACACTCAAAAGAGATGGTGTCTCCGAAGAGCAAGTTCAATCAATTATTAGTGCTCAAATTTCTCGCTCAGAGAGGTTAAATCTAGCCGATGAAGTGATTGTGAATGATGGCTCACTGGAAGATTTGCAAAGGGCCGTGAAAAATATACATCAGAAATTCCTTTCTCAAAAATAATGTACGTAAAGTGTCCAGAGTGCGGAGAACAAGCTGAATATTCTGAAAAAAATGAATATAGACCGTTCTGTTCTAGTAGATGTCAGCTTTTAGATTTAGGTGCTTGGGCTAGTGAGAGCAGAAAGATAGCCGGGGAAGATGTGGTCGAAATTGAAGAGGATTACGACACCAAACATTAACTCCTGTAGTCGCTATTTATCAACACATAATCTTCAGAAAGATCTGAAGTCATCGCTCTAAAGGCTGCCTTGCCTGCACCTAAGCTTACCTCGATATTTATTTCTTTCTTTTTCATTGCCTTAGAGGCCAACCTTTCAGAATATTTTGGATCAATAAATCCATTTTTTACCAAAGGCTCTTTGTTAAGTTGAATTTTAACTTTATCAATATTTATAACGGTCTTATCTCTTCCAATTGCTGAGAGAATCCTGCCCCAGTTGGCATCACTACCAAACATAGCTGTTTTAACTAAAGGAGACTCGGCTATTGTGAAGGCAACTGATTTAGCTTGCTCAAGATCTTTTGCTTGGGTCACATGGATGATAACTTTTTTAGTTATACCTTCTGCATCTTCTATGAGGAGTTCCGAAAGCTCCTTGAATATTTCAATAATAATTTTAGAAACTTTTTTTTCAGCAGCTGACCCTTTTTTGATATTTTTTGTTGAATTACCATTAGTGGCTAAAAGAGAAGAATCATTAGGAGAAGTATCTCCATCAACAGTAATTGTCTCAAAGCTCTCACTTAGAGCAGTGGAGTGAATCTTATTTAAAGAACTCTGGCTGAGGTTGGCATCAATAAAAACAAAACTTAGTAAGGTAGCAAAATCTGGTCTTATCATCCCCGAACCTTTAGCAAAACCTGTAACGTAATAAGAAGTATTACCAACCTTAACTTCCTTGGAAACAATCTTAGGCTTCGTATCAGTTGTTAAGATTGCACTTGCTGCTTGTTTCCAATTTCTAGAATCAATTTTGTTTAACGCAGATTCAAAGGCTTCTAAATAATTCTTTACAGGTAATGATTGTCCAATCACTCCAGTTGAAAAGGGGATTACATTTTCTTTGTTAACACCTACATTCTTAGCTATTGCACTGCAATAAGATTGAGCATCCTTAAGCCCATTTGGGCCGGTAGCTGCATTTGCATTCCCTGCGTTGATTAAAAGAATTTTATTTTTTTTTGAAGTAAGTGAGAGATTATTTATTGCAAGGCTTACGGGTGCAGCTCTCAGCTTATTGGAAGTGAATTTACCGCTAAGCTTAGATTCTGCAGGCAGTTTTACTACGAGACTATCGTCTCTGGGACCATATCTTGTATTACTCGAAGCAGTACCAAATTCTATGCCATCAATATTATGAATTTTTTTAGGCATTATTTTTTTCTACTATTTTTCTTGGCCATTTTAGCTTCAGCTCTTCTTAATCTTCTATTGCCTTGCCCTTGAGATGAAGATTCTTCTGATCTAGGAGTTTCTAAAGCAGATTGTGGACTTTGGTGATCTAGTGACTGTTGCTGGTCTTGTTTAGGTAGATTTAGCCCACCTGAGTCCTCTAGCTCTATTTCTACCCTGGATAAAAACCTAACACCTTCAACCCTTATTTTGTTTAAAAGGCTTTCAAATAATTCGAAAGATTCTCTTCTAAATTCAAGCTTAGGATTTTTGCTTGCATAACTTCTGAGACCTATTCCTTGTCTTAGGGCATCTACTTCTGCCAAATGATCTTTCCAGGCACTATCAATAATTTGCAAAAGAATTTGTTTTTCAAAATCTCTCATGACGGAGCCAACAGTATTGCTTTTTTCTTTATAAGATTCTTGAGCTGAAATTAATATTTTTTCTTCTATTTCATCAACAGTAATGCTGTTATTAGTTCTTATCCATTCTTTAATGGGCAACTGAAGTCCGAATATATTTGAAAGTGAACTTTCTAGTATTTCTGAGTTCCATTCGTGAGGCTCCAGATCATTTTGAACCACCGCGTTAATTTCATCTGCAATAACTGTTTCTCGCATCGAATCTAGGAGTTCGGTAATGACATCAGATTCTAATATATTGTTTCTCTGCGAATATATAATCTGCCTTTGTTCATTTGCCATATCATCATACTCAAGCAACATTTTTCTTATATCAAAGTTTCTTCCCTCAACTCTTTTTTGAGCTCTTTCTATAGCTCCACTTAACATTCTGTGTTCGATGGACTCGCCATCTTCAAGACCAACTCGCTGCATAATGTTTTTAAATTGATCAGAGGCAAATATTCTCATCAAATTATCTTCTAGTGATATATAAAATCTAGAAGATCCTGGATCGCCTTGTCTACCTGACCTTCCTCTTAACTGATTGTCCATTCTTCTTGATTCATTTCTTTCTGTGCCAATCACATGCAGTCCACCTGAATCTAGAACACTGGAATTAAGTTCTTTCCATTGCGCTTTCAAAACTTCTTTTTTATCAGGATCTGTGATGTTGAGTTTTTCATTTTCAGCTTCCCAATTTCCTCCAAGGACAATATCTGTTCCTCGACCAGCCATGTTGGTAGCTATGGTAATCACTCCCGGTTTGCCTGCTTGAGAAATAATTTCTGCTTCTCTGGCGTGATTCTTGGCATTTAGGACTTGATGTTCTATGTTTTCTTTTTTGAGTAACTCCGATAATAACTCTGAACTTTCCAAGGAGGCTGTTCCTACAAGAATAGGATTGCCTTTATTTTGGTAGTCCTTTATTTCTTCAATTACTGCTTTATATTTCTCAGCTTGAGTTAAGTAAACAAGATCATTCTTATCATCTCTTACCATTGGTTCATTGGTAGGGACCTCTAGTACATTGAGGCCGTAAATTTCTGAAAATTCTTCTGCTTCAGTGGAGGCGGTTCCCGTCATACCTGAAAGTTTCTCGTATTGTCTAAAGTAATTTTGAAAAGTACATGAAGCCAAAGTCTGGCTTTCCATTTGTATGGGAACGCCTTCCTTTTGTTCAATTGCCTGATGCAGCCCATCTGCAAGTCTTCTTCCTGGCATTGCTCTTCCAGTATTTTCATCAATAAGAACTACCTGTCTCTCTTGAACCATGTAATCAATGTCTTTCTTGAAAAGAAAGTGAGCTCTCAAAGATGACTGGATATAGTGAAGCAATCTTAGGTTACCTGATGAATATAAACTTTGATCTTGCTCCAATAGAGCATCTTGTTTTAGAAGGGTCTCGATAAAATCATGACCGAGATCTGTAAGCTCGACTTGTTTTGATTTTTCATCCACGATGAAATGACCCGATTGCACTTTTTCTATTTCTTCTTCTTCCGATTCTTCTTCAATTATTTGTTCTTCCAGTTGTGGAATAAATTTACTTATTTTTTGATAAATTTCTGCTGTATTTTCGGCTGGTCCAGATATGACTAATGGTGTTCTTGCTTCATCAATAAGAATAGAGTCAACTTCATCAATGATGGCAAAATAGTAATCATTCATTAATCTATCTTGGGTATTTACAACCATATTATTTCTTAGAAAGTCGAAACCTAATTCATTATTTGTCGCATAGATCACATCAGCTTCATAGGCCTTCTTTCTCTCTTCCATGTTCTGACCGGGAATAATGAAAGAAACCTCCATATCTAAATTTTGATAGATTGGTCCCATCCACCCAGCATCTCTCTTAGCTAGGTAGTCATTGACTGTGACAAGAACCACTTTTCTTTCAGTAATTGAGTTGAGGAATGATGGTAGGGTTGCGACTAATGTTTTCCCTTCACCGGTTGCCATTTCAGCTATTTGGCAGTTATGAAGAGCGATACCGCCTAAAAGCTGGCAATCATAATGTCTTAAGCCCAACTGTCTTTTGCTGACCTCTCTGACAGTTGCAAAAGCCTCAGGAAGAAGTGAGTCTAGAGATTCTCCGTCCTTAAATCTTTCTATAAATTCATTTCTTTTACCTTTTAAATCATTATCGCTTAGCAACGAGAATTCATCTTCGAGTGAATTTATTTTATTCACTAAAGGTTGAACTTTTTTTAATATTTTTTGGTTTTTTGAACCAAAGATTTTATCTAATAGACCCATAAACTTTTGATATTTGCAATTCTATCAGGTGCAAACAGTTTATCTAAAAAAATTTATCCAGAACTCGGATCAATAATAGGATCTAGATATGTGATTGGCGAATTATCAGCATCATCATAAGTGACTACTTCCCATGTGTCAGGTCTAGCTATAAGCTCTCTTAACAAAGCATTGTTAACAGTATGGCCAGATTTAAATCCTTCAAAGGAACCAACTAGATTATGGCCAAGTAGATAGAGATCTCCTATGGCATCTAAGATTTTATGCTTGATCATTTCATTTTCTAATCTCAAACCGTCTTCATTAAGAATGTCATCATCTCCAAGTGCTATGGCATTTTTTTCACTTCCACCTAGAGCTAAATTATTTTCTTTTAAAGTCTCTAGATCACTTAAAAACCCAAAAGTTCTAGCGCGACTTACTTCTTTCACAAACGAAGTACTATTGAAGTTAATAGATGCTTTAGTGCCATGTTTTTTTAAAACTGGATGATCCCACTCTCCGGTGAAAGCTACTTTGAAACCTTCAAAAGGCGAGACTTGTGCCCATGCATCGTTATATGGCACTCTCACTTTTTCTTTTATTCTAATGAACTTCTTGGGTACGTCTTGTTCGTGCAACCCTGCAGATTGTATTAAAAAAACAAACGGTCCAGCACTACCATCCATGATAGGTATTTCGGCTGCATTTACCTCAACATAAGCATTATCTATCCCCAATCCTGCCATTGCAGACAGAAGGTGTTCTACAGTAGATATTTTTACATCTTTCCAGGTCAGTGAGGTTGACATGGTTGTATCACCAACATTTTCTGCTCTAGCTTTTATTTCTACTACTGGATCAAGGTCAACTCTTCTAAAGATTATTCCTGTATCTGGAGGAGCGGGCATTAGCTTCAACATGATCGGCTCACCACTATGAAGGCCTATTCCAAATGCTTTTATAGAGTTAGAAAGGGTGCGTTGGGCTAGCATAAATTTTATTTTACTATATTTGTTTCAGTTAATTTTATTTTGTCTCGCGATTTCAAATAACAAGATACCGGTGCTTACAGATGCATTAAGACTATCCATTTTTTCAGACATATCAATTTTGATTAGTTCATCACAGTTTTCTCTTGTTAATCTTCTAATCCCCTTATCTTCAGATCCAACAACTAATGCATATTTACTTGAATAAATTACATTTTCATAAGACTGATTGGCTTGAAGATCACTCCCGTAAACAATTACTCCTTTTTCTTGTAGTTTATTAATTACTCTGACTATATTTGTGACAACTACAAATGGAATAAGTTCCGATGCTCCGCAGGATATCTTCCTTACAGTTGGAGTGAGGTGACATGATCGATTCTTTGGAACAATTACGGCATCAACACCAGCACCTGCTGCACTTCTTAAGCACGCTCCAACATTGTGTGGGTCAGTGAGGCCTTCAAGAATTAAAATTTTAACTTCATCTTTATTGAGAATAGGATCTAAAAATTGTTCAGATTCCTCAGATCTTTTATTACAAATAACAGCAGCATTTTGATGATTAATTCCTTCAAAATTATCTTCAAAGAATGAAGATTTTTCTTTAATTATCTCTATTTTATTTTTTGTGGCATCTCTTACTAGGTCATTCAATCTTTCATTACTGACATTATTAACGAAAAGACTATGAACAGAACTTGGTCTAGTTTTGATGATTTGAGATACAGCATTAATGCCACATACCAATTCCTCTTCTGTTTTTAGCTTCACTTTAAAAGTCTTATATCTATTTTCTTTGAAAAAACTTCAACTTTATCAATAACAGCCTTGACCTCATCACCTAGAGAATATGAATGTCGAGAACTGTTGCTCTGAAGCATCTTGCTATGTTCATCAAAAACATAGAATTCTTTTCTTGGAAGATATTTGATATGGCAAAGCCCTTCAATATTTATCCCCTTGAGCAGGATAAATAATCCAAAATTTGTTACCCCAATTATTTGTCCATCAAATGTTTCGCCGACATGCTCCGCTGCAAAAGCACACTTAAGATGACTAAGAGCTTCTCGTTCAGCTTTTTCTGCCACTCTTTCTTTGGTAGAACAATCTTTTGCTAATGCCTCTAATTCATCAAAGGTATAAATGGGATTATTGATTTGTTTTTTATCTGCAATAGTTACTGCACCATTATTCGCATGAATCAAAGATTTAATTACCCTATGAACTAGCAGATCAGGATACCGTCTTATCGGAGAAGTAAAGTGGGAATATGAATCATAATTTAAAGCATAGTGACCACCTATTTCTGACTCATAAGTTGCAAGACTCATTGAGAATAGGATCTGAGAATGAATAATATTTTTATCTTTCCTGTCTTTGGCAATATGAGCTAAGGCGGTTAATTTTTTAATATCACTACCATCTCCTAAAGATGCATTAATTCTTCGGCTTCTTAGGAATTCTTCCAATATTTTTACTTTAAGAATATCTGGCTTGGGATGCACTCTAAAAACCGAAGGAATATTAAATTTTAAACACAGATCAGCTGCAGAGATATTTGCTGCGAGCATAAATTCTTCAATCATCATATGAGATATCTCCCTGGGAGAATCTACAAATTTAGATATCTTTTGATTTTCTACTTTAGGTATAAAGGTCGGGACATCGAGTTCCAATGAACCTCTTTGGCTTCTGTTACTTTTAAGTCTATTGTAAATCTCTATGAGTATTTTTAATGAGTGATCATAAGGTTTTTTAAACTGCTTTCTCTCCACTTCTCTTGTGACAGTGCCATAAGTGAGTCGTGACTTAGAGTTGATAATTGCTTCAAAGAACGAGGTACCAGATAGATTACCCTCGCTATCGACTGTAGTTTTGCAAACTAAACAAAATCGATCTTCATTTGGTTTTAAGGAACATAAATCATTACTTAATACTTCAGGCAACATGGGGATGACTCTTTGAGAAAAGTAAACAGATGTGCCTCTCTCAAGAGCCTCTTGATCAAGACAACTTCCCTTGTCTATATAACGACCTACATCAGCAATGGCCACATAAAGAATCAGATTTCCTTCTTCATCTTTTTCTCCCAGAACGGCATCATCAAAATCTTTAGCGCTTTTTCCATCTATTGTGACAAAGGTTTTATTT
>CAJWIK010000036.1 GCA_913042105.1 uncultured Gammaproteobacteria bacterium | reverse complement strand
CAGTTCTCGAGATAACGCTCAAGAAATATTTCTATATAAACCTAACCTTCCTGCCGGATCTCTAGATTCCAGTGAGTGTGCTTCAAATACAAATTGCTATGTTCCCCCAACAAGAGAAGACAATAAAACACCTGGATGGGTATTCTTTAAAGAATATGAATTTGGAGCAGGAGGAATGTCTATAGATGGATTTAATTCAAATGGGAAGATGTTGGTCACAGAATATATGGACTCAGATCGATCAGGTTTATATGAATATGATCTTAGATCTAATTCTTTTGAACTTCTTTTTAGAGACTCTAAAGTTGATATCACAGCCGTAAGATCTAGCAGAGAGGGTCCTTATAAAATTAGAATAGATAATGGCAAACCCGAATACCTATTTCTCTCAGACTATAACAAACAGAAAGACTTATCTATCAAAGCTTATAATGCATTTCCAGATCGTGCAGTAGCCCTCACTTCAGCTTCCACTGACAGGACTAGAGGCGTGGTTCGAGTATCGTCTGATATAAACCCAGGTATTTATTATTTAATTGATGAAGAAAAGAATCAAATCTCGCCCTTAGGAAGATACTGGTCAAAAACAAGTTACAGTAATTTAGCTCCTATGCAGGTCATAGACTTTAAAAATAGACATGGTGACGATATTCAATCTTATTTTACAAAGGCAGTTGGAAAAGATAATGCACCAACTATTGTCATGCCTCACGGCGGTCCTTGGGCAAGAGACTATTGGGGGTTTCATCCAGAAGTTCAATTTCTAGCAGCCGAAGGCTTTAATGTTATACAAAACAATATAAGAGGCTCTACAGGTTATGGCCTTAAACATACTGATCATGTGCGAGGTAACTTTGCCGAAGTTTTAACCGATATGTTTGATTCCATTGAATTCTTGGATTCCCAGGGTATGGTAAACAAAGATCAGGTCTGTGTTTATGGGGGAAGCTATGGTGGTTATGCCGCCACTCAAGGACCAATGATGAGACCCGATCTATTTAAATGCGCTGTCAGTGAAGCTGGTCTTTATGACATAAATGCTCAATATTCTAGTGGTGACATAAGACGAAGTAGAGGTGGAAAAAAGTTTCTAGAAGATTCATTTGGTGATGGAAAGAAGGCTGAAGATATGTCTCCTATCAATTATGTTAGTAAGCTTAAAACTCCCTATATGATTATTCATGGGAAAAAAGATGTTAGAACCCCTTTTAAAGAAGCTGAAGCTTTTATGAAAGCTATGGATAAAAATGGTATTGAGTATGAAAAAATGATTATTGAGAAAGAAACTCATGGATTCTCAAGAGAAGAGAATAGAATTGAGAAAATGAAAAGAATCAGTTCATTTTTTAATAAATACTTAGATGCTTAATTAAAACTTAATCTATTATTCTTTAAAAAACTTTTTATTAGAAAGAAGGCGCTGCAAAACAATATACAAGCTGTTGCGCTATTTGCGTAAAAGGGAATGGCGTTTACATAGCATTGGATTAAACCACTAAAGTCCTTCGTGTACATTGGAGAATTAATCCAAACTCCAAAATTACTTATAAGATAAAAGATCGCAGGCGAAGCGATGGCTAAAGATGCAATTCGACTAGCCTTATCATTAGAAAAATAATAGCTTAATAAGCTTAAAATAATAATGGGACCGTATGTCCACAGCATAAGAGAATGCATACCAATAATAAAATCAGAAATGAGCATTCCACCTATTGGAACAAATACTGAAAATTTTATATCTCTCTTAATGAAAGGAAGAAAGATTATCCCAGCAAGGATGGGGGTAAAGTTGGGTGGATGAGGAATAATTCTACTTAAAACCAATAATGTAGTCAGAAAAATAATACCTTTAAGATAGTTCATGATGCTATTCTAATTGAATTAAATAATTTTGAAAAATAACTAAATGGAAACAGCCCCTTTATTTGAACTCGATCAATTTTCTTGCCCTAATGGAGAAGCTTTCTATTTTCCATTAGATGCAACGAATAAACTTAGAATAGCTTTTTGGAATCTAGAAAGCACCAAAGGAACAATTGTACTTCAGTCAGGGAGAACAGAATTTATTGAGAAATATTACGAAGTCATCTCTGAGTTTGTTGAAAGAGGCTATGCTGTTGCCATGATGGACTGGAGAGGACAAGGATTGTCTTCAAGAAAATCTAGAAATAAAAAAATTGGTCACATAGATAATTTTAAAACCTATGACAAAGATTTAGTTAAGGTAATAAACGAATGTTTTATTGAAAAATGTCCAAAACCTTTTATTGGCTTTGGTCATTCCATGGGGGGCTGTCTACTGACTTCTTACTTCATATCGGATGACAATATTTTTGATAAATGCATTCTTTGTGCTCCCATGGTTTCAGTAAGGGCAAATTCTTTTTCCAGAAAATTAGTAGCCACTATCGGTTTGTTGGAAATATTTGGACTCGGTGAATTCCCAATGCAGAAACCATCCTGGGATGAGAATGAAGGTTGGATCAGAGAACCTTTTTTAGAGAATGCACTAACTTCTGATGAAATTCGGTTTAATAGAACTTATCAATTGCTCAAGAATAACCCTGAACTTGGAGTAAAAGGCATTACGGTAGGATGGTTGAAACATGCATTAAGAAGGACTAATGAGTTTAAAAGTACTGACTGGTCTAAGACAATCACCCGCCCCCTTCTTCATCTAAATGCTACTGAAGATAAATTAGTAAATAACTCTTTGAATAAGGAATTACTGAGCCAATCAGATCTTGTTACCATCAAAGATATTAAATCTCAGCATGAAATTATGATGGAAAGCGATGAGATTAGACTGATTGCTTGGCAGGCTATTGACGACTTTCTTAATTCTTAATCCGATTCAAAAAGGAATTCAATCTTTCAAGCGTTACCTCTTTACCCAAAATACTGCATACAACATCGATAGAGGGTGAATTGACTGTTCCAGTTAAAGCTAACCTTAATGGAAGTCCAATTTTACCAAAGCCCACTGATAGACTTGCAACGGTCTCATCAATGACTTCTTTTACAGAAACTTGATTCCAATCTTCTAAACTAGTCATAGAAGACTCAAGAAGAGTCATATGATCAGATGTATTTTCATTGCAGTGTTTACTAATTAACTGATCATCATATTCTGTAGGATCATTAAAAAAATAAAAGGAATTTAATGAGAAATCATTTAAAGATGAACATCTTTCCCTGATTGTTTCAATCACTGCTATCGAATATTCACTTTTATCAAATTCAGGGAGTTCTATCTCATCAATGAGTTGCTCCACTGACAGTTGATCTAAGTAATGCTTGTTAAACCACAATAGTTTATCCATTGAAAAAGTGGCCGGGGATTGATTGAAATCGCCCTCTTTGAAAATATCTTCCATTTCTTGATGATTAAATATTTCCGCGTCTCCTTTTGACCATCCTAATCTAAGAAGATAATTTTTCAATGCATCTGGAAGGATACCCATTGCAGCGTATTCCCCTACTCCCAAAGCACCATGCCTCTTAGACAATCTCTTACCATCTTCGCCTAAGATCATAGGAACATGACCATAAACAGGAACTTCTTTATTCAAGGCACTAAAAACATTCACCTGTTTAAAGGTATTATTGACGTGGTCATCTCCTCTGATGACATGTGATATGTTTGAATCTATATCGTCAACGACCACGCACAGATTATAAGTTGCTGCCCCATCAGTTCTTTCAATAATAAAGTCATCAAGCTCACTGTTTTTAACTTCGATATCGCCTTTCACAATATCAGTAAACTTAGTGGTTCCTTCTTGAGGAAATTTGAATCTAACAACCGTTTCTTCTGATCTCTCTAAATTAAGCCCTCTACATTTCCCGTCATACTTTGGATTTTGTCCTTTACTCTCTTGTGCTTTACGCAGTTCAGACAATCTATCTTTTGAGCAATTACAGACATAAGCCGAACCATTTTCTATAAGAGTATTGATAACTTCGTTATATCTATCAAAGTTATTAGATTGATAGATAACCTCATCATCAAAATTAATACCAAGCCATTGGAAGCTTTTGATAATTTCCTTTGTATATTCTTCTTTTGATCTTTCTTTATCTGTATCTTCGATCCTAAGAATACATGCGCCTTGATTAGATTTAGCATAGAGCCATGCGAACAGGGCCGTCCTAGCTCCTCCAATATGCAAATAACCTGTAGGACTAGGTGCAAATCTTGTTTTTACAATATTCATCTTAGTTTAAGCCTATAGGTTCTATTCCGGTCTCATCCTTCATCCTTAAAAGATATTCTCTGTGTGCAGTCAACTCTTCTTCATTGAGGTCTACAACTTTCAAATTTAAACTTGATTGAACATTACTCTTCTCTTGGTTATTTTCAGAGAGCTCTTGATTACTAGTTTGAGTAAAATCCAAAGCGCTTTGTCCTCCTGTCATTGAGAGATAGACGTCTCCTAATATCTGAGAATCAAGTAAGGCTCCATGCAGTTCTCTATCATAGCCTCCTATCTCATACCTTTTGACTAGAGCATCAAGACTATTTCTTTGCCCAGGATGTTTTTCTCTTGCTATCTGAAGCGTATCAGTGACCTTAGAGACACAAGATGAAATATTAGGTAAATCCTTAGAAAGAAGTTTAATCTCATGGTCTAAAAATTTTATATCGAATTCAGCGTTATGAATCAGAAGTTCAGATTCTTTAATGAAGTGTATAAAGTCTTCATAGACAGAACTAAAGCGAGGCTTGTCACTTAAAAATTCCGTAGTAAGTCCGTGTATTGCAAGCGCACCTTCATCACTTTCCCTGTCAGGGTTTAAATAGACATGAAATTGTTCACCCGTAAATTTTCTATTGATTATTTCAATACATCCAATTTCTATCACTCTATGTCCAGATTTTGGATCTAATCCAGTTGTTTCAGTATCAAGTATTATTTGTTTTAACATTTAGAGTTCGTCAATTCCTTTATTTGCTAGCATATCTGCTATTTCATTTTCTCTGTGACCTACGTGGGCTTTAACCCACTTCCAAGATACTTTATGCCTTGCATTAAGTTGATCTAACTTTATCCATAAATCTTTATTTTTAACTGGCTTTTTAGAAGCGGTTAACCAATTTTTTACTTTCCAGTTATCAAGCCACTTAGTTATTCCATCCTTCACATAAGTGGAGTCGGTGGTAAGAGTAAGAATAGATTCTTCTTTAAAGACCTCTAAGGCCTTTATGGCTGCAGTAAGTTCCATTCTATTATTAGTTGTATCTTTTTCACCGCCACACAACGAAGATTCTTTTCCATCAATTATTAGTAGCACTCCCCAGCCACCCGGTCCGGGATTTCCCCTACAAGCGCCATCTGTAAATACTTCTATTGCCTTCATTGTTGTAAAATACTTATTGTATTACAGTTAATAAAACTAATCTCAAACTAAGCTATAAACATAATGAAAATAAGTCATCTGAATGCCTTTAGTGATAACTATATGTGGACAATGGAGTCCGATGGAAAATTTGCAATTGTTGATCCTGGCGATGCTAAACCAGTGCATCAATATATTGAAGAGACTGGTCTTGAACTTGCCGAAATTCTAGTTACTCATCATCATTGGGATCATAGCGGAGGAATAGATGAGCTGGTAACAGAATATGATTGTTTGGCTTACGGACCATCAGGCGGACACATCAAAGGAATAACAAATCCTCTAAAGGATAATGAGACTTTTATAATTCAAAATAATATTGAAGTTAAAGCTTTCTCAGCTCCCGGTCATACAGATGATCAACTCTCATATTTTATAGATGAGGCTATTGATCCTATTCTTTTTTCAGGAGATACACTATTCTCAGCTGGTTGCGGAAGGTTATTTGAAGGATCGCCTGAAGATATGTTGTTCTCAATGGATCGATATACAGACCTACCACCTAACACTCTTGTCTACTGCGGCCATGAATATACAGAGTCAAATTTAAGATTTGCCTTAGCAGTAGAACCTGAAAATAAAGATATTGAATTAAGAATTAAAGAGGTGGGAGAGCTAAGAAACTCTAATCAACCCTCATTGCCATCAAATATAGAAACCGAATTAAAAATTAATCCTTTTTTAAGATGTAGGGAAGCTAATGTCATCAATGCTGCTCAAAATTATTCGTCAAAACAATTGAATGAAGCATCAGATGTACTTGGAGAAATTAGAAACTGGAAAGATAATTTTTAAAATGTATAAAGCATTAATCTTTTTGATTCTTGTCATCTGTAATGGATGCTCAACTGCCATTAGTAAAGAAGTAATCAGGCTTGACTCACAAGTTGTCACAACTTCCAGTCCTGAAATAGTAGAAAATAAACTAAAAGAAACTCCATTTGATATATGGGAGAGAATACGATCTGAGCTGACAATAAGAATTCCTGAAGATCAAATAGCTGCAACAAGTATTTATAGAGAAAGACTTTATAAGAATCAGTCTGCGGTTAACAGAATTAGCAAATCAGGTCAGCGTTATCTGCATCACACTCTATCCAGAGCACAAGAGCTTGGGCTGCCAGTAGAGTTAGCCCTACTGCCTTTTGTTGAAAGTGAATTTGATCCTTATGCTAAATCTGTAGATGGTGCGACAGGTATATGGCAATTTATGCCTGCTACAGGCAAAGAATGGGGTCTTAAGACTAACTGGTGGTATGACGGGAAGAAAGATGTATTGGCATCTACAGAAGCTGCTTTGCAATTTTTAAGTTACTTAAATAAGAGGTTTGATGGAGACTGGCTTTTAGCAATGGCCGCTTACAATACAGGTCCTACCCGAGTAAATAGAGCAATAAGAAAAAATAAGAAACAAGGCCTACCTATTAGATTCTGGGATCTAAATCTCCCTAAGGAAACTACGGCTTATGTACCGAAATTATTAGTATTATGTGAGTTGATCAAAGACCCTAAGGCATTTGAAGTAAATCTGCCCAGTATTGCAAATAGACCATATTTTGAACGTGTAAAAATACCCGGACAGCTGGATCTCATGCAGGCAGCTGATTTAGCAGGCCTTAAGCCTGAAACAATTTATGAACTTAACCCGGGATTCAATCAGTGGGCTACAGACCCGAGTGGTCCTCACTATCTCCTCTTACCTATAGGAGTGTCAGATAGATTTATTACTCAATTGGAATCTCTAGATCAAAATGATCTTGTAAGGTGGGATAGATACAAAATAAGACGAGGTGATAATCTTTCTAAGATTGCTTCAAGATATAAAATTGAAGTAGCTGTTTTACAAGAAATTAATGGCATGAGCTCAGATCTAATAATTGCTGGAAGGGAAATTATGGTTCCTCGAGGTGCTGCTTGGGCAAATACTCAGAATCCTAGAGAGAGAGTATATAAAGTGATGCAAGGTGATACTTTGTGGAATATTGCAAAGAAATTTAAGGTTTCAATCGAAGATGTAGTGTTATGGAATGAAATAGATATTGAGAAACCTCTTCAGATCAAACAAGAAATTAAGATTTTTTCACGATATGAGCGCATTCGCCAAGATGTTCCTTCAAGGCAATTAAGGACAATGCTTTATCCGGTAAAGTCTGGAGATACTATAAGCAGAATAGCTTCAAAATTTGATATTAGTCCTCAAAAAATACAAGAATGGAATGAGATAAAAGATGTATCGAAAATCTTTCCAGGCCAAGTATTAAAACTAAACCTTTAGGAATCTGCTGTTCTTGGGTCTATAGCATCTCTTAGTCCATCTCCAATAAAATTAAGCGAGAAAAGAGTCAGTGAGAAGGCCAATGAAGGAAATATAAGTAACCACCAATATTCTTCCATAGAAACCGCACCATCTCTTATTAGCAATCCCCATGAGCTTAAAGGAGGCTGTACTCCTAATCCTAAAAAGCTTAAAAAGGCTTCCAAGAGCATAATCTGGGGCACAGTTAAAGTTGCGTAAACAATCACAGGACCCATTGCATTAGGGATTAGATGACGAAAGACTATACTTATTTTACTAACTCCCATTGCTTCTGCAGAAAGGATAAATTCTTGTTTTGATAAGTTAAGAACCTGACTTCTGACTATCCTTGCCATAGTCAGCCACTCAACTGCGCCAATGGCTAAAAATAAGAGTATTAGATTTCTTCCAAAAATAACCATTAAAAGAATGATCAAGATAATGAAAGGTATACCGTAAAGTGTATCCACTATCCTCATCATGATTGCATCGGTCTTACCACCCGAGAATCCAGCTACTGTTCCCCAGATTACACCAATGACTAGAGCAACAGATGTAGCCAAAAAACCAACCATTAGAGAAATTCTGCTACCGTACATCATCCTAGTCAGGAGATCCCTTCCAAGGGTGTCTGTTCCTAATAGATGATCTGCTGAAGGAGCTGATGCACCTAAGGATAAATCTTGATATGCATAATCAAAGGGTGCAACAAACGGGGTGATCAACGCCATTACAACCAAGGAAACAATATAAATTAAACTGAATAAAGATAGTTTATTTCTTGTGAGCCTTATTAAAGCATCCTTGAATAAGCTACTTTCCTGATTATCCATTATCTTAATTTAGGATTAATTGCTGCTGCCATAAGATCAGAGATTAGATTCAATCCAATGATCATAAAGGAGAAGAAAATTGAGGAGCCTAGAATCATTGTATAGTCTCTGTTGAAAGCAGCTTCTACGTAGAATCTTCCTAGTCCTGGAATACCAAAAATAGTCTCTACAACGAAAGAACCTGCCAATAGACCCGCCATAGCTGGCCCTAAGAAGGCAATTACAGGAGTTAGTCCTCCTTTGAGGGCATGCACAAGTACGACTCGAGTTTCAGAGAGTCCTTTAGCGCGAGCAGTTCTTATAAAGTCTTGATTTAAGACCTCTAACATTCCTCCTCTAGTTAATCTTGCACAATAGGCAGCGTATGCTGTTCCTAGGGTAATAGTAGGGAGTATCTTATCCCCCGCTAGGTCTCCCCATCCTGAAACTGGTAAGACTTCCAACCAAATTCCAAAGATTAATGTGAGGAGTGGTCCCAGTATTATGGACGGTACACAAATGCCCATCATAGCCGTGGTCATAGGTATGTAATCAAGATAAGTATTCTTTTTTAATGCACTAATTATTCCTGTACCAATCCCAAGAAAGAGCGCAAATACAATTGCATAAAGAGCTAGCTCAAAAGTTATGGGTAATCCTGTAAAAATTAATTCGCTAACTGTTCTGCTGGGATACCTAAAAGAAGGTCCAAAATCTCCAACTAAAACGCCACCAAGATAATCCACATACTGCTCCATTAATGGGGCATTTAAGTTATATCTTTCGTTGAGTTTTTCCATAACCTCGGGAGAAACAGCTTTATCCTCATCAAATGGTCCACCAGGAGCAGAATGAACCATCACAAACGTCAAGGTTATAACAGCAAGTAAAACTGGAATTGCTGTAAAGAGTCTTTGAAGGATTAAATTGAACAAAATTAGTTTTAATTACCTAGATAAACAAATTGATAGGGCCTTGAATCCAAGAGGTTATCACCCCAACCTTGAACATGTTCATGAAGCATATAAATTCTTGTATAGGTATAGATAGGTATTACAGGCATTTCATCGATTAATATTTTCTCAGCTTCATAAAAATTTCTAAAACGCTCTTCTTGTGAAGTGCTATTAGCTGCCGCTATCAAAAGATTATCATATTCTTTGTTTGACCAACCTGTTTGATTATTTCCCCTTCCGGTAACCATCATATCTAAAAAGCTTTTAGGATCAATATAATCACCAATCCAACCAGCTCTGGCAATTTGAAAATCACCTATTGATTGTCTGGATAAATAAACTTTCCAATCTGTATTAGTCAGAGTTACATCAATGTCTAATTCTGTCTTCCACATTTGCTGGATAGCTTGCGCTAATTTCTGATGTCCTTCACTTGTATTGTATAAAAGATCTACTGATAGGGATGTGTCAGATAAACCAGCTTCTTTTAATAAACTTCTAGCTTTTTCAGGGTTAAATTCTAATGTTGTTGGAGGGAAATAAGTATCTGGATCAGGAGGAGTAAAGGAGAAAGCTTCATCCTGCCCTCCCTTAGTTACCTTCTCAACAATTAGTGTTCGATTAAGAGCTAAAGACAATGCTTGTCTTACGAGTTTATTATCAAAAGGAGCTTTTTGAGTATTAAAACGATAATAATAAGTTCCATAAAAGGGGTCAATTTGAATATTTTGTGGGTATTTAACCTGATAGGACTCAACCTTTTCAGGGGGAACTGTGCTGGTCACATGTAATTGACCAGATCTAAACATCAAATCCTCTCTAGAAGCATTATCAACAGGGAAAAAATGTATGGCATTCAATCTAACAACTGAACTGTTCCAATAAGTTGGATTTTTCTTAACTACAATAACTTTATTAAGCTCCCATCGATCTAATAGAAATGGTCCATTTCCTACAAAATTTCCAGGCCTAGTCCATTGGCTTCCGGCAGTATCCATTTCTCCAAAAGATTCAATAGTTTCTTGGTGAACAGGACGTGTTGTATAGTGACATAGCAGTTCCAAAAAGTATGGTGCTGGATTCTTTAGGACAACCTCAAGAGTAAAATCATCTAAGGCTTTGACACCTACTTTTGAAAAATCCGTTATCAAGCCTTTATTAAATTCTTCAGCATTAACGAGATCATAAAGCATGTCGGGATATTTTGATCCAAGACTAGGCATCAACATTCTATTCCACGCATAGACAAAATCATTTGCAGTTACAGAATCTCCGTTAGACCAAGTTGCGTCATTTCTAAGGTTAAAGATATAGGTTTTACCATCTCTTGAAATAGTCCAGTCCTCAGCAACACCAGGTAAAGGATTTGGGCCTTCAGGATTTCTTATTACCAGACCTTCCAATAAAGCCATTAGAACTTTACTTTCTGGAACTCCTGTAACGATATGGGGGTCTAGATCTTGAGGTTCAGTGCCATTTCCGATATATAAAATTTGATCTTCAATTGCTGTATCTATTGGCTTTATTGATTCAGAGCAAGCG
>CAJWIK010000035.1 GCA_913042105.1 uncultured Gammaproteobacteria bacterium | reverse complement strand
ACAAACAAAGAGAGTTTACCGCTCTCTCTCAATTATTATTTATGTTTGAGAATCCCCGTAAAGCTGCAAGGGTGATTGAAGACGGTTTAAATCAAGGCATAGTAAAAAAAGAAGAAAAGACTCTGAAAGCAGCAGCTCAATACTGGCATGCTTCTAAGGAACTTGAAAAAGCAAAGCCTTATTATGAAAAAGCTGCCATTAAGTCTAAAGAAGGTGAGCTATATATCTTTTTAGGCCAAGTGCATTTCAGTTTGGATGAATTCTCTAAAGCTGAAAATGCTATCAGACAGGGAATAGAAAAAGGAAAACTCAAGGATGAAGCTGCTGCATTTATGCTGCTAGGGCAAATTAACTTTGAGAACCAAAAATGGGAATCAGCCATCACTGCCTTTAGAAAATGCATAGATGTTGCTGAAAAACAGTTCGACGATAAGAAAAAGAAACAGAAAGAGAAGAAGAAAAGAGTCCAAGATCAGGCAAGAAAATGGGTTACTTATACTGAAGGCGAAGAGGAGAGGGTGGAAGCCCTGAAGCTTAAACGAAAAGCTCTTGGTGTCTAGATCTTAAGATATTCTACGAAACTAAATTTAATACCATTTTCAGAGCTTGCTGTTCTCGATACCTCTTTCCATTCTTCAGTGCTCCATTTCGGAAAATAAGCATCAGGTGAATCGATATCTAAGTCAACTTCTGTAATAATCAATTTTGTTGCAATAGGCAAAAATTCTTTATAAATATATTCTCCACCTATGATATTTATTGTTTTTGAAAATATTTTTGCTTCATTTATGGCTTCTTCAGCAGAGGTTACTTCTACAACACCTTCTCTATTTTGAGGAGATCTGGTCATAACAATATTTTTTCTTTTTGGCAGGGGTCTTCCTATAGAATCAAAGGTAGCTCTACCCATAATAATTGCACTATTTTGAGTCTTTTCTTTAAAGAACTTAAGATCTTCTTTTATATCCCAAGGTATGCCACCATCTTTTCCTATAGCTAAATTTTGATCAACGGCTGCGATTAAAATAATTTCCATTAGACGGCTATTGGCGCACTAATGAAGGGATGAGAATCATAATTTAATAATTCAAAATCCTCATATCTATAATCAAATAGAGAATCTTTTTTATTTATTCTTAATTTAGGAAGTATGTGTGGTTCTCTAGAAAGCTGTTCTTCAACTTGATCTAAGTGATTTAGATAGATATGAGTATCTCCTAGGGAATGTACAAATTCTCCTGTTTCTAAGCCTGTTACAGAAGCTATCATACAAGTCAGTAGTCCATAGGATGCTATGTTGTAGGGCACGCCTAAAAATACATCAGCACTCCTTTGATATAGCTGGCAGGAAAGCTTATTCTCGTTTACATAAAACTGGAATAAAGTGTGACAAGGTGGCAGTCCAGATTTGATCATTATTGGAATTTCTTTAGGGTTCCAGGCTGAAACTATATGACGCCTAGAGTTTGGATTACTTTTAATATCTTCAATGACTTGACTCAGTTGATCTATGCCTTCGAAATCTCTCCATTGTTTACCATAGACAGGCCCAAGATCGCCATACTGCTCAGAAAATTTATCGTCCTCTTTTATGAGTTCTATAAATTCGCTTAACTTTGCCTTCCATTCACTAGAGTGCATAGTAATTTTATTCGCTTGGCCGGTTTTTTCTAGCCAACTCTGAAAAGGCCATTCATTCCATATATTCACCTTATTCTTAACTAAATATCTTATGTTCGTATCTCCATTTATGAACCAGAGGAGTTCGTGGAGAATTGCATCAAAGTTAACTTTTTTAGTAGTCACAAGTGGAAAGCCATCTTGTAAATTGAATCTCATTTGGTGACCAAAAATACTGATCGTCCCAGTACCCGTTCTATCCTCTTTCTTGGTACCCTGAGTTTTAATTTCTTTAAGTAAATCTAAATATTGTTCCATCAATTTAAGTTTGTTTTCTATACGAATAATAAATTAGAATTATTCCAATTACTATCATGGGTAAGCAGAGTATCTGTCCCCTAGTTAAAATATCAAAGGCGGTAAAACCAATATGTTGATCAGGTGTCCTGAAGAACTCAGTGAGGAACCTTATCAAGCCATAACCTAGAAGAAAATGACCTGAAATATTCATAGTAGGTTTTGGTTTCTTTGCAATCCAAAGCATATAGATAAAAAGTAAAATTCCTTCCCCAAAAGCCTGATAGAGTTGGGAAGGATGCCTAGTTATACCAAGAGGATCAGAGGGAAAAATAACACCCCAACTCCAATCAGTCGGTCTGCCAAGTAATTCAGAGTTCATAAAATTTCCTAATCGAACAAATCCAAGACCAGGTGGAACAAAAGGAGCGACTCTATCCATTAACCAAAAGAAATCTACTTTCCAGCTCTTTGATAACCAAAAACAAGCAATTAATACACCAACTAGCCCGCCATGAAAAGATAGACCGCCTTGCCAAATAAAAAATATAGAGAAAGGATTGTTAATGAATTGATCTATAGAGTAAAAAAATACATAACCGGCCCTACCTCCCATTATTGCTCCTAGAAGGCTATAAAACATTAAATCGCTGACTTGATCTAAATTTAAATCCTTTTGATATCGTCTTATCAGAAAATAAATAGCATAAAATGCGGCCAGCCAAGTTAGTCCATACCATCTTATGGCAATAGGCCCAATTTGAAGTGCTACTGGATCGATTTCAGGTAGTATCATTAAGGTCTTCTAATGTCATCAACCAGTTCTAAAACTTCGTCTGGAGGAGGTTTTGTTAAGCTTGAGACAGATAAAGCAATAATAAAATTTAATAGCATGCCAACACTTCCAATGCCTTCAGGAGAAATTCCCATGAACCAGAAATCACTATTATTTATTTCAGGGTTAATAAACTTAAAGTAGATAATATAAGACGCAGTAAATATGAGTCCTAGCAGCATTCCCGTAATTGCTCCTTCTTTGTTGAGTCTTTTATAGAATATTCCAAGGAAAAGTGCAGGAAAGAAAGTTGCGGCCGCAAGTCCGAATGCAAAAGCAACAACCTGAGCTACAAAAGCAGGAGGGTAAATCCCAAATATACCGGCAATGCCAATAGCTACAGCAGCAGACATCCTTGCATACCTCAGTTCTTGCTTCTCAGTAATTTGAGGCATGTAAGTTTTTTTCAATAGATCATGGGAAACAGATGAAGATATCACAAGCAATAAACCAGCAGCCGTAGATAGGGCTGCAGCGAGACCTCCTGCTGCAACTAGTGCTATTACCCATCCAGGTAATTGAGCAATTTCAGGGTTTGCTAATACTATGATATCTCTATCAATATAGATTTCATTCTCATTAGAGAGATTTGGTTTATTCTGTAGAAGCCTTTCACCATACTCACCTCTTTCATCTAGATATTTAGGTTTAATATCCTCAAGAGCATTTCCAGAGGAATATTTTATTTTCCCATCTTCGTTTTTGTCTTGCCAAGCGATTAATCCTATTTCTTCCCAGTTTTTAAACCAATTTGGAGAAGTGCTGTAAGGTTGATCTTGAATGGAATCAATTAAATTCATTCTAGCGAAAGCAGAGACTGCAGGTGCAGTGGTATACAAAAGAGCTATAAATATCAGAGCATACCCTGCTGACTGTCTTGCAGCGCCTACACTCGGAACGGTGAAGAACCTTACGATGACATGAGGTAAACCTGCCGTTCCAAACATTAATGCTGCAGTTATACAAAATATATCTATATTCGTTTTTACATTTTCAGTGTAGGCAACAAAACCCAGATCTCTTGTAACCTGATCGAGTTTATCTAGAAGATATATTGGGCTGTCAACGAGTGTGCTGCCAAATCCAATCTGAGGTATGACTTCACCCGTCATTAGTATTGAAATAAATATAGCCGGAACAAGATAAGCAAAAATCAAGACACAGTATTGTGCAACCTGTGTATAGGTAATGCCCTTCATGCCACCCAATACTGCATAGAAAAATACAATCGCCATACCAACAATTACGCCCGTGTTGATATCCACTTCTAAAAATCTTGAGAAAACAATCCCAACCCCTCTCATTTGGCCAGCTATGTATGTGAATGATATGAAAATAAGGCACACAACTGCCAATTTTCTGGCCGTTGAAGAATAATATCTTTCCCCAATGAAATCAGGGACTGTAAATTTTCCAAATTTTCTTAGGTAAGGAGCTAGCAATAATGCCAGTAGAACATATCCACCTGTCCAACCCATTAAATAGACCGAACCATCTTTTCCTAAAAAGGCAATAAGGCCTGCCATTGAAAGAAAAGAAGCAGCTGACATCCAATCTGCTGCAGTAGCCATACCATTTGCAATAGGATGAACCCCTTTTCCTGCAACGTAGAAATCATTTGTCGATTTTGCTCTAGACCATAAAGCGATTCCTATATAAAGAGTAAATGTGGCTCCCACAAAGATATAGGTTAATAATTGAGTAGTCATGAATCTTCTTCTTCAGAAAATTTCTTATCAAGTCTTTTCATGAGCCAAACATAAAGAAAAACAAGTATCACAAAAATATAGATACTTCCTTGTTGGGCAAACCAAAAACCCAATTTAAAACCGCCAAATTTTATTTGATCAAGATAATCCGAAAAAATTATTCCAAAACCAAAAGACGATATAAACCAAATTATTAGAAGTGAAATAACTATCTTAAGATTTGCTTTCCAGTATTTATTATTTTTTTCGTTCATCTATCGCATCAAGAGATTCAGTGCCATTATCATAACTAAAAAAGCAAAGCCTATTCTTAATTTTTTTTGTTTCATACGATGCGCAATATTTACTCCGTATTTAGCAGTTAAGGAGCTCATTAGCCCTACGATAATTGTGGCGGGTAGATAGATGTACCCAATACTATTTTCGGGTAAATTAATATTCCCATATCCAATCAAAATGTAAGAGATTGATCCTGCCAAGGCAATTGGAATGCCACAGGCAGCAGAAGTCCCTATCGCATTCATCATCTTAAGCCCCCTATGATAGAAGTAAGGGACTGAAAATATGCCACCTCCAATTCCAAAAACACCAGATAGCCAACCAATACCTGCGCCCGCTATAACAGGACCTGCTAAATTTGTTTTAGGGTTTTGAGATGGAGGGGGAAATTCAAATATTAATTGAATAGATGCAACAACCAAGAAAAGCGAAACTAGTCCTTGCAGGGTACTGCTTTCTATATAGCCTGCTGTTAACCCTCCCAGGCTGGATCCAATTACTATACTTGGTGCCACTATCCTTATTAGCTTCCAGTTTACTGCTCCTTTGGTGTTATGAGAGAAGGTAGAAGATATTGAACTGAAGACTATGACTCCAAGAGAACTTCCTAAAACCATATGTGATAGAATTTCTTCAGGAAATCCAAGATAGGCAAAGATATAAAAGAATGTAGGAATAATGATTATTCCACCTCCAATACCAAATAACCCAGCTAAAACACCTGAGAATGTACCAAGTAAAAAATAGAGTAGAATTTCCAATTCTCAATTTTATCATTAAGTCCTTCTTCGCTCTCTAATTTATGTGTTTAATTGCTTTATCTGTAGAAAAATCTAAAGATTGGCATGGTAAGGATTCTTATTTTTTTAAGATTGTTGCTAACAGAGATGAATATCATGAGAGACAAACTACCGGTATGCACTGGTGGCCAAATCAGTCCATACTTGCCGGAAGAGATGAAGTGGCTGGAGGTACTTGGCTTGGAACAAACCGAGAAGGAAAGTTTGCTGCAATTACTAATCTTAAAGAAAATAATAATAATAAATATCAGGTCTCTAGAGGATCGCTCGTTACAGGATTTCTTGAATCTAAATTATCTGCAAAGGCTTACTTAGAAGAACTCGAGGCAGAAAAAGAAGAATACGCGGGTTTTAACCTCATTGTTGGTGACAAAAATGGCTTATTCTATTTATGTAATAGACTAGAAGGAATTTTCTTTATATCAGAAGGCACGCATGCTTTAGGGAACCTGACATTGAATGCTTCAACTAAGAAAGCTGAAGCAATAAAGCATGACTTGAATGATATTTTGCATGAAGGATTTACAGCAGAGAAAGCCTTTAATGTTATGAAAAAAGAATATGGAAATCTTCACGAAAAAACAAAGAAAGAACTCCAGATAAGAGATGGAGAGGAAATTCCTTATAGATTTATTAGATCTCCTATATACGGCACTAGGTGCACAACTGTATTTACTTCCAGTCCGTCAGGCGATGTATCTATTTCAGAACTCACTTATTTAAAAGAAGGAATTGAGGGTTCGAGTGTAGATTTCTCTTTTAGCATTAAAGACTAATTATTTTTTATGTAGTCAGCATAAAAGGGAAGAAAATCTTTTAAAACCTTCCGATAGGCATCTCTTTTGAATTCTACCCCCGAACCGACCGGATGCCAGTAGCTTGACCAAGTCCATTCTGTAAACTCTATTTGATTATGCAGGTTTAAGTTAATGTCATCATCTTGTCCAAGGAATTCAGCCAAAAACCATTTTTGAGTCTGGCCTTTAAAATTTCTATTCTTTAGAGAAAAATATTTTGGAATTTTTTCTTTTGGTACATCGTATTTGATCCATCTATCATTTTCCTTAATGATTTTAATTTGGTGTTTATGAAGTCCTACTTCTTCATAAGTTTCTCTAAGAATTGCTTCTTCAGGAGACTCTCCTTCATCTATTCCTCCTTGAGGGAACTGCCATCCATCTCCTGTCTTTCTTTTGCACCAGAGAAGCTTTCCTTCTCTGTTAAAAATTATTATGCCGGCATTTGGTCTGTATAATGTTTTTTCCATACTTTGATCCTTACCTGCATATAATAATAAAAAAAATGAAATTAGTTTTATTTGATTTAGATGACACCCTCTTTGATGGCGACACAGAAGGAGAGTGGGTGAAGTTTATGGACCAAAACGGCTTTATTACTGACAATCACTTTTTTGACAGGATGGCTGTTTTTACAGATAGCTATAGAAGGGGAGAGCTAGATGTCATCGAATATTCAGAGTTTCTTTTAAGCCCCCTAAAGGGAAAGAAGCTGTCAGAATTAAAGGAATCAATAAAAATATTTTCAGCTGATGTGGTCAGTAGACTCACCGATGATGTAACTACCAAACTCTTAAAACGGCATACAGGTGATATAAAGATTCTTACATCTGGTTCTTTATCTTTTCTAGTCAAGGACATTGCTAATCATTTTGGTATTGAGGATAGTTTTGGAACGGATCCTGAGTATGCGGAAGATCTATTCACTGGAAAAATAGCAGGGGTCCCTAATTTCTCAGAAGAAAAGGTGAGAAGAATAAAAATCTGGATGGAATCAAGACAATTTGAAAATATTTATGCCTATTCCGATTCTATACACGATCTTCCTTTGCTTCAGTTTGCCGATATTTCTACAGCTGTAAATCCAGACAAGAAACTTAGGAGTGAAGCAGAGAAAAGATCATGGTCTATCGATGATACAAGGACCTCTTATTCGTAGTCTTCCATGGAAGGGCAGCTACAAACAAGGTTTCTGTCGCCATAAACATTATCCACCCTGCTCACTGGAGGCCAATATTTATTTTCATAAAGACCTTCAACCGGGTATGCCGCTTGTGAGCGATCATACTCATGACCCCAGGAATTAGTTATTAACATCTTGGCTGTATGCGGAGCATTTTTTAGTAAATTATCTTCTATTGAAGCTTTACCGTTTTCTATCTCTCTTATCTCTTCTCTGATTTTAATCATAGCCTCACAAAATCTATCTAATTCTTGTAAAGATTCACTTTCCGTAGGCTCTATCATCAATGTTCCTGCCACGGGCCAAGACATTGTTGGTGCATGAAAACCATAATCGATTAATCTCTTGGCTACATCTTCGACCTCAATACCAGCCAATTCCTTGAGTGGTCTTATGTCGATTATGCACTCATGCGCAACTAAACCATTTTTACCTTTATAAAGAATTTCGTAATGGTCTTTCAATCTAGCCGCAATATAATTTGTATTGAGTATTGCGTTTTGAGTAGCATTCAGAAGACCTTTTGTACCCATCATTTTTATATACATCCAGCTTATAGGAAGAATACTTGCACTTCCCCAGTCTGTCCCTGAAACAGGTCCTACAGCATTATTCTCCATATGATGGGACGGAATAAAGTCTTTCAGCTTCTCAACGACTCCAATAGGTCCTATGCCGGGACCACCACCTCCATGAGGAATGCAGAACGTCTTATGAAGATTGAGATGAGAAACATCTCCACCGAAAGCTCCTGGGAAGCATAAACCAACCATGGCATTAAAATTAGCACCATCTATATAAACGAAGGCTCCATGGGAATGAATAATTTCACATACTTCTGTTACAGAAGTTTCAAAGACCCCATGTGTAGAAGGGTAGGTTATCATTAAAGAAGATAGATTCTTGGAGTGTGTTTTGGCTTTTTCTTTAAGATCCTGTAGATCGATATTGCCATGCTCATCGCAATCAACAGGTACCACTTTTAAGCCGACCATCTGAGCGGAAGCAGGATTAGTTCCATGAGCAGATTTAGGAATTAGACATATATCTCTATGTGCTTCATTATTATTTTTATGAAAGGCGTCGATAGCAAGTAGCCCTGCATATTCTCCTTGTGATCCCGCATTTGGTTGTAAGGAGATGGCAGCATAGCCAGTAAGCAAGGAAAGCATTTCTTCCATGTCTTCAACAAGTTTTGCATATCCAACTAATTGATCTTTGGGAGCAAAAGGATGAATATTAGAAAACTCTGGCCAACTTACAGGTATCATCTCAGAAGTTGCATTGAGCTTCATAGTACATGAACCTAGAGGTATCATGGCTCTATCTAGAGCAATATCTTTGTCACATAACTTTCTTATGTATCTCAACATTTCAGTTTCAGTGTGAAATTGATTAAAAATTTTATGTTCAAGAAATGTTGATTGTCTTGTTAGATTTTCAGGAATAGAAGAAGTTTGAGTTTCTTGAAGATTTACTTCTGACCCGGAAAATATTTCAACCAATTTTTTTATATCATCTAGTGTTGTAGTTTCGTCGAGTGAGACCCCTAGAGATTCAGAGTCTATTTGCCTTAAATTGATCTCATTTTCAATTGCTCTTGCGTGAATCGAATGAGTTAGAGATTTTGTTTCAATAACTAAGGTATCAAAAAAGTCTTTATTTTTTGACTCAAGCCCTAAGAGTGATAAATTCTCTTTCAGGATAATCGTTAGAATATTTACCTTTTTTGCTATTTCTATTAAACCCTCTCTGCCGTGATATAGAGAATAGAATCCAGCCATGATGGCGAGTAAGGCTTGGGCTGTACAGATATTGCTCGTGGCCTTTTCTCTCCTTATATGCTGTTCTCTAGTCTGCAAGGCAAGCCTGTAAGCCAAATCTCCTGCACTATCTACTGAAGCCCCTACAATTCTCCCTGGCAGGGATCTCTTGAGGTCTTCTCGGACCGACATGAAAGCAGCATGAGGCCCGCCACATCCCAAAGGAACTCCAAATCTTTGAGATGAACCAATCACTATATCTGCACCCATTTCTCCAGGAGGCTTGATTAATGTTAATGCTAATAAGTCGGTTGCAAAAACTGCAATACCTTTTTTTGCATGAATTGACTCTACTATTTCTTCATGATTTGTAATGAGACCATCTGACCCTGGATATTGGATAAAGACACCATAACAATCTTCTTTGTTAGCTAACTCTAAAGGACCAATTTTTAGTTTTATTCCAAGAGGCTTGGCTCTAGTTTCTAAGACATTTATGGTATTTTGAAAGCTGTTTTCATCAACATAAAAGACGTCAGAAGTAGATTTAGTAACTCTTTTAGCTAAAGTCATGGCTTCAGCTGCAGCTGTTGCTTCATCTAATAGTGAAGCATTTGCGATATCCATTCCAGTCAAATCACTGACCATAGTTTGAAAATTTATCAGTGCTTCTAATCTACCTTGAGAGATTTCGGGCTGATAAGGAGTATACGAGGTGTACCATCCAGGATTTTCAAAAACATTTCTGAGAATAACTTTTGGTGTATGAGTGTTGTAGTGGCCTTGCCCAATATAATTTTTATAAATCTTATTCTGCTTAGCAATTTTTTTAAGTTCTTCTAAAGCTTCTTCTTCTGTCTTTTCCTCACCAATTTCAACTTTATTTTTTTCAAGTATATTTGAAGGAACGACGGTGTTGATAAATTCATCCATTGAACTAAATCCAATAGATTCAAGCATATAAGCATTATCTTTTGCGTTAGCTCCTATGTGTCTCTTAGAGAAAAGGTTATTTTTTTTTAAATTAGTCAAAGGTTAATCTGGTTATTCTTCGCAAGAAGCATTGTATTCATCTTCTGTCATTAAATTCTGGAAGGCTGAGCTATCTTCTAGTTTAATTTTATAGAACCATCCATCTTCGAAAGGTGAGTTATTTACAATTTCGGGTTCATCAAATAATTTTTCATTCACCTCTATGACTTCACCTGATAACGGAGAATATACATCTGAAGCAGCTTTGACCGACTCTACTATTGCAGATTCCTCTTCAGCATCTAAAGATTTTCCTAAATCTGGAAGCTCAACAAAAACTATATCACCCAATAAGTCTTGGGCATGTTCACTAATACCTACAGTTAGTATTCCCTCTTCATCAATTCTTCCCCATTCATGACTTGCAAGATACCTGACTTCATTAGACGTACTCATAATCTTTCCTTAAATATTTCTTTGCCTTCTTTGATAAATTTTGGATTTCCAATTTTAGCAAAAATTTTCTTTCCCCTCACTTCTGCAAAACAATTATTGATATCTTTTTTTGGAATTCTAGCTAATCCAATTGGTTTTTTGAGTGAAGGAGAATAGGTGCCACTAGTAATAATACCTTCAAGAGTTTTTGCCTCATCGAGATATAATTTTTCTCCTCGTCTTAATATGGCTCTTTCTTCTAGCATAATTCCTACAAGTTCGAGCTGATCTTTTTCAAGACGCGATTTGAGAAGTGCTTCCTTGCCATAAA
>CAJWIK010000034.1 GCA_913042105.1 uncultured Gammaproteobacteria bacterium | reverse complement strand
GGAAATATTTGGGCAAGATTAAAAGGCGGAGATAAGCCTGCCTTGGTCTTGCTTCATCATAGTGACGTTGTTCCTGCTAATGAAAAATACTGGGACTTTGGGCCGTTGTCTGGAGAAATCAAAGACGGATATATTTTAGGTCGCGGTGCTTTAGACATGAAAGGAACTGGTATATCGCATCTTGCAAATTTTATACATCTCCATAGGCAAGGAAAAAAACTAAATAGAGATGTGATTTTTATAGGCGCTGCAGATGAAGAATCAGGAGGAAATTTTGGAGTAGGGTGGCTCGTTGATAATCATCCTGAAATTTTTGAAGGCGCAGGTTTGCTTTTGAATGAAGGTGGGAGTGGGTATCAATCTAATAATACTATTGTTTTTAGTGTGGAAATAACGCAGAAAGTTCCTGTTTGGTTGAGATTAACTGCCATCGATACTCCGGGACACGGATCTTCTCCGAGATCAACTAGTTCAGTGTCGCGGATAGTAGAGGCTTTAAATACTATTTGGGAAAATCCTTTTCCTCCCCGAATTATTCCAGAAGTAGAAAAAGTCTTTATTGAAAGATCAGGTGGGCTTGAAGAGCCCTATTCCAGTGAATATAGAAATATTAAGGAATCTGTTAAAGATCCTGTCTTCCTGCAGAGATTACAGTCCTTTTCTGCCTCTGCTCATGCATTAACTAGAGACACTTGCTCTCTAACGCGAATGAGTGGTTCAAGTAAAATTAATGTGGTTCCTCCAGAAGCTTGGGCTGAAGTGGATTGTAGAATGCTGCCAGATAGAACAACAGATGAATTTATATCTGACTTTAAAGCACTCATTAAGGATACAGGTGTTGAAGTCGAATTGATCATGTCTGCAGTGCCAGCAATATCACGCACAGACTCTGAGCTTTTTATGGCTATAGAAGATTTTAGTAAAGAGCATTATCCTGGATCAAGAGTGACTCCTTCAGTCAGTACTGGATTTACAGACAGTCGATTTACAAGAGGCATTGGAATCCAGAGTTATGGCTTTAATCCTTTAATAGCAACTGGAGATGAATATGCTTCTATTCACGGAAACAACGAGAGGATCAACGAACAGGCTTTTAAGAAAAGCGTTTCTGATCTATCTTTAATCCTCGGTAGAATTCTATCTGATTAGCTATTTAACAGGATCAATCGGAGTAGGGCACGGAGCTTCCTCTTGAATGATCTCAGCTGCATGTAGACAAAGGTCCTCTCTATATAACTCCGAATAGATTTGAATGCCTGTAGGCAATCCATTGTCCACACCCATAGGCAAAGCAACAGAGGGAAGACCTAGACAGTTTCCAGGTGCAATAAACATAAAACTCTCTCTTAGGGCTTCATCTCCTTTGTCGGGATCTAAATCAGTATCGATGGGCCATTGCAGATTGGCCCAAGTTGGGCCAATACAAACAGTATAATTTGTTAGAAATGCAGACCACAATCTTCTGAGTCTTCGCCTTTCTAGTAAGGCATCATCAAGTGCCATATCGATAGTGTTTACTTCAGCCATTCTTTTCAAATATGCTGCTGTTTCAGGTTTAAATAATTCTTCGGGTAAAACACCTACAACGCCTTCATTTAAAATTGATCCCCAAATTTCATACACTCTTTCCACTTCGGGAGCCTCTACCTCTTCCACTTCCCAGCCTCGTGCTGCCAATATTGCTCCAGCCTTGTCTATTTCTCTTTTTGTAGCGTCAGGAAGTTGTATATCACTGGTTTGTTTAACTAGAGCTGCTTTAGGTTTATCCGGAAAGTGCCCTACTAAGGGGCTATCTATGGATTGAGGGTCATCTATATGCCTTCCAGCCATGACCGATAGTCCCATTCTTAAATCTTTTACAGATCTAGCCATAGGCCCATCACTTAAAAAAGCTCCCGATATACCCATGTCTTCGAACGGGGCTATTGTTCTCACAAAAGGAATCCTGCCTATCGAGGGTTTTAAAGATGTAATCCCGCAACAATAAGCAGGATTTCTTAGAGAGCCTCCTATGTCATTGCCTATTCCAAATGGACTCATTCCTGTAGCAATAGCAGCTCCTTCACCGCCACTAGAGCCTCCAGGTGTAACAGCTTTATTCCAAGGATTAAAGGTCCTGCCTCTCAATGGATTGTCGGTGTCTAGACGCATTCCCATTTCAGGCATATTCGTTCTGCCGATCGGTATAGCACCTGCATGTAACATTCTATCTACTAATGGTGTATTGCGAGGAGGCATAGATTCAGCAAGAAAGGTAAGACCGTTCGTCGAAGGAGTGCCAACAAAATCAATGTTCTCTTTTATAGTAATTGGAACTCCAAAAAAGGGTTTTTCTTTTTCGTCAGCCTCAGAGTTGTCTACCTCATCAGCCAATTTAAGAGCTGATTCTTCAAGCACTATCGTTACAGCATTTATCTCTGGATTAACTTCTTTAATTCTATCTAAGTGAGCTTCTACAACTTCTCTACTAGAGACTTCTTTTTTTTGAATAAGTTGTGCCAGTTCACCAGCACTTTTACTATTGAGCTCATTCATCTTTTTCTCCTAAAGAATATTAATTTTTTCGGAAACTACTTTCTCTAGATATGCAGAAGGCTTGAATTCAGGTCCAAGTTCTTTCTCGGCATTTTGAAGCCAGGAAAGTACTTTGTCATAGCCAACTAAATTACCATAAAACATAGGTCCGCCCTCATACACAGGCCAGCCGTATCCATTAGTCCAAACGATGTCTATATCGCTTGCACGTATTGCCATACCTTCTTCTAAGATTTTAAAACCTTCATTAATCATGGGATACAAGCATCTTTCAAGAATCTCTTCTTTGCTTATATCTCTCATTTGGATCTGTCTCTCTTCTCCGAATTTTCTAATGAGTGCTTCAACCTCTGGATCAGGAGATTTATTTCTATTTTCATCATAGACGTAAAATCCTTTACCTGATTTTTGACCTAATCTTCCAGCTTCACATAGAACGTCGCGTAAAGTTTCGCCATTTGAAGTCTCTTTATTCCATCCGATATCCAATCCTGCTAAATCAGACATAGCAAATGGACCCATTGGGAATCCAAAATCAAACAAAGCATCATCAATATCCCAAGGAAGTGCTCCTTCTAAGATTAATTTATTAGCTTCCCTTTGTCTTTGTGCAAGAATTCTATTCCCAACAAATCCTGGGCAAACTCCAACAACTGCCGCAATCTTTTGTATTCTTTTAGCAACCGCAAGCGAACTTGCAACAACCGACTTAGATGTTTTGTCACCTCTGACAATTTCTAAAAGCTTCATGACATTAGCTGGACTGAAGAAATGCAAACCAATTACATCTTCAGGGCGGTTTGTAACATCTGCTATTTCATTTACATCTAACGCAGAAGTATTGGAGGCGAGTATGGCTCCTTCTTTACAGATCGTATCGAGTTGCTTGAAGATGTCTTTTTTAAGATCCATGTTTTCAAAAACAGCTTCGATGATTAAGTCTTGTGAATTGAGAGAATCTATAGAAGTCTGTCCGTCAATTAGGGCCATTCTTTCTTCAACTTGTTCCGAAGATATTCGCCCTTTGGCAGCAGTATTTTCATAATTTTTTCTAATGATACCAATACCTTTATCTAATCTTTCTTGGCTTTGCTCAATGATTGTGACTGGGATTCCTGCATTAGCAAAATTCATTGAAATTCCGCCACCCATAGTTCCAGCACCTATTACACCCACTGAATTAATTTCTTTCAGGGGAGTTTCTTTTTCTATATCAGGAATTTTCGTTACTTGCCTTTGAGCAAAAAACATATATCTCTGAGCTGCTGATTGAGATCCAGACATTAGTTTCATAAATAGCTCTTGTTCAACTTTCATTCCTTCTTCAAAGGGTAAATTGACGGCAGCTTCTATACACTGAATATTGTATTCAGGTGCCAGAAAGCCTCGAGTTTTTCTTAAGATAGATTTTCTGAAGTCAGCAAACAAAGCATCATTTCCTCTATCAGATTTAATTTTTTCATCAGCGTCTCTAACTTTAACCAGAGGTTTTCCTTCAGAAACTATTTGATTAGCGAATTTGATAGCGTCACTTTCTAGCGCTCCTTCTTCAGCCATCTCATCTACCAATCCCATTTCATGACATTGACTAGCAGGAACATGTTCGCCACTGGTCATCATCACTAGAGCCTTTTGCGCTCCGACTATTCTTGGAAGTCTTTGTGTGCCTCCAGCGCCAGGTAAGAGCCCAAGATTCACTTCGGGTAAACCACATTTAGCTGAAGGAACAGCTATTCTGTAGTGACAAGTCAACGCAACTTCTAAGCCACCGCCAAGAGCAGTTCCATGAATAGCCGCTATAACAGGCTTGGGTGAGTTCTCAATCATATCTTGGACATCGTAAAGAGAAGGTCCTTTCGGTGCTTGACCAAATTCGGTAATGTCAGCGCCAGCTATAAATGTTCTTCCTTCGCATATGATTACGATTGATTTCACAGATTCATCTTCTATAGCAGCACTTACTCCATTATTTAATCCTTCCCTGACGTTTGCAGATAAAGCATTAACCGGGGGAGAATTGAGAGTAAGAACCGCAACTGAATCTTTAATTTCCAAAGATGTAACTTCATTAATGGTGGGCATATTGAATTCCTTAATAATTTAAATGATGCACTATGCTAGCTTAATTGAACTGTAAAAAAAATATTTATCTATACCTGATATCAATGTAGTATTCCTGCTATAAAAAAAATCCAATAATTTAAGGAAAAAAATGTCCAAAAGACTCACATACGGAACTTTACAAGTATCTGCAGAACTCGATAATTTTTTAAGAAATGAAGTCGTAGAGGGCATAGACGTGGACCCAGATCAGTTTTGGAAATCTTTCGAAAGAATTCTAGAAGATTTTAGTGATAGAAATAAAGACCTTCTAAATAAGCGTAAAGACATTCAAAATCAAATTGATTCTTGGCACCTTGCAAATAAAAATTCAGATCATGATCATCAAGCTTACGTTAGCTTCTTGAAAGAAATTGGCTATCTTCTAGATGAAGGTGAAGATTTCGAAATAACTACTCAAAATGTAGATGATGAAATCAAGACGATAGCAGGAGCTCAGCTGGTGGTTCCAGTTATGAATGCTAGATTTTCTCTTAATGCCGCTAATGCAAGATGGGGAAGTCTTTACGATGCTCTTTATGGAACAGATATGATTTCAGAAGCAGGGGGCGCAGAAAGGTCAGGTCCTTATAATTCCTTAAGGGGAGATAAAGTCATTGAATTTTCTAAAACGTTTCTAGATGAATCAGTTTCTCTTTCAACCGGCAGTTATAAGGATGTAACCGGTTTTAAGATTCAAGAAGGTAAATTAGAAGTAAGTATGAGTGATCAATCATCTAATACATTATCGGATGATAGCAAGTATGTTGGTTATTGTGGAGATGCTGATAATCCTTCAAGTATATTATTAAAAAACAATAACTTACACATAGAAATTCAAATAGATCATGAAGATTCAATTGGTAAAGATGATCCTGCGGGTATCAAGGATGTGGTGCTTGAATCTGCTGTAACTACTATTCAAGATCTTGAAGATTCTGTAGCGGCAGTTGATGCTGAAGATAAGTCCTTGGGCTATAGAAATTGGTTAGGATTGATGAAAGGGGATTTGAAAGAATCATTCATGAAAGGCGGTGAAGAGTTAACCCGATCATTGGCTGACGATCGTATTTATACCAGTTCTAATGAAGAGGAGATGACCTTGCCTGGCAGAAGTGTCCTCTTGGTTAGAAACGTAGGTCATTTAATGACCAACCCTGCCATTTTAGATAAAAATGACAATGAAGTTCCGGAAGGAATTATGGATGCCATGTTTACCATATGTATTGCGAAACATGACTTGCTTAAGCAAGGAAATCTAGCTAACACTAGAACTGGAAGCGTATATATTGTTAAACCCAAAATGCATGGTCCAGAAGAAGTGCAGTTCACTTGTGATTTGTTCGCTAGAGTCGAAGAAGAGCTTGGGTTGGATCCGCTTACAGTTAAGATTGGCATAATGGATGAAGAAAGAAGAACAACGGTTAATCTTAAAGAATGTATCCGAGCGGCAAAAGATAGAATTATATTTATTAATACTGGTTTCTTGGATCGAACTGGAGATGAAATTCATACTAGCATGGAGGCAGGTCCGGTCATTCCTAAGGCACAAATGAAACAACAACCTTGGATATCCGCTTATGAGGACTGGAATGTGGATATTGGATTAGAGACAGGCTTTAAGGGCAGGGCTCAAATTGGTAAAGGGATGTGGGCAATGCCTGATGAAATGCTGGGTATGTATGAAAATAAGGCTATGCATCCTGAGGCTGGAGCAAACTGTGCCTGGGTCCCATCGCCTACAGCAGCCACTTTGCATGCTATTCACTATCATCAAGTTCTTGTTTCTGAACAACAAGCAAAAATCGTTTCAAGACCTAGAGCGTCTCTGGAAGATATTTTATCAATCCCTTTACTAAAAGATCCGGATAGTTTGAGTCCAGAAGATATTCAAGCTGAGCTAGATAATAACTGCCAGGGTATTTTGGGCTATGTAGTAAGGTGGGTAGACTTCGGAGTCGGCTGTTCTAAAGTTCCCGATATCAATAATGTTGGTTTAATGGAAGATAGAGCCACTTGCAGAATTTCTAGTCAACATATTGCTAACTGGTTACATCATGACTTGTGTAATAAAGATCAAGTGATCGACACAATGAAAAAGATGGCTGTTGTTGTCGACGAACAAAATCAAAATGATCCTGAATATAAGAATATGTCACCAAGTTATGATGGTGTAGCATTTTCTGCTGCTGTTGACTTGGCTATTGAGGGAAGATCTCAACCCAGTGGATATACTGAACCCATCCTTCACTCAAAAAGATTGCAATTTAAATCTTAGAAGGCCCTCTTATTTGACCTTTGAAGTCTATTCATTAGACTAAGAAGTCATGTTGTGAGGTTTCCATGAAAAAACTAATTTTTCTAAGTAGTATTATATTTTCCTCTTATTCTTTCTCTCTTGAGGGTAGTTCATTTGCATGTGATCCAAAAAAATTCTTATCAGAAGATAATATGACTAAGGTTTTGGTCCATAGAGACTCTGCTTTTAATATTTGTTTAAATTGTGAGGGAGAATCTTGTGCATTTAAAAATGAGCTACTCTCAGAAGAAAACAGTTTAGCAATCTGTAAACGTTTGTTTTGTACTGCATCTTTTGCAAGTCGAGGGTTTGAAATTCCGCCTGAAATACCAAGAGGAAGAAGTTCTTTTACTTATCATTATTCAATATCAAAAGAAGGAAAAGTTATTGATATCGATGTTGATAAAAGTGAAGGAGTATTTTCAACCAAAGATGCACGTAAGTTCGTTCAAGCACTCACAAGAAAAACACGATTTTCTCCAATTAACTTTGAAGGAAATACATATAAATTAACAAATCTCTCATCTGAGATGACTATAAATACGAGATTAGGACAGGAATAAATTATGAAAGCATATTGGATTACTTTATGTCAGGTGAATGATGAAGAAGGTTACGGCGAATATATTAAATTAGCGGGCCCTGCTATAGAAAAATTTGGGGGTAAATTCTTAGCGAGAGGAGGAAAGCAACATAAACTAGAGGGAGACTCCTACGAAAGAACAGTCATTGTTCAATTTGATTCTCTTGAAATTGCTAAGGAAGCTTACGAGTCAGATCAATATAAAGAAGCTTTAAAATTTTCATCGCAATCTGCTGATAGACATGTTGTAGTTGTGGAAGCGCTATAAGTTCTAGGTGGAATACCAAGATCTATTATTAGTATGCTCCGCAGCATTTTTTGCTGGAGGACTGAACTCTTTGGCTGGAGGTGGGAGTTTTATAACCTTGCCTGCTCTTCTATTTACTGGCATTCCTCCGGTTTTAGCAAATACTTCTAGCGCAGCAGTTTTACTTCCAGGCTACTTTGGTTCTTTATTGGGATTTAGAAAAACTTTTCGTTCAGTCAGCATAAAAAGCTTAATCCCCTTACTTATTGTCACACTATCTTTTTCGGTAATCGGGGCTATATTTCTAATTAATTCAAGTGATGAATTCTTTTTAAGATTCATTCCTTGGTTAATTTTGATTGCGACTTTATTGTTTATTTTTAATCCAAGCCTAGAATCTAAATCTCAAAATTTACAAGCATCTAACTTGCAAAAGGTAGGAGTTTCTTTTGTGGCTGCGTATGGTGGTTATTTCAATGGAGGTCTAGGTATAGCATTATTATCAGTCCTTTCTCTAGGTAAAAATCTCTCTCTAAAACAGATGTCTGCAGTCAAATCATTGCTGTCTTTTTTAATTACAGCAGTCTCTGTAACCATTTTTATCATCTTTGATTTCGTTGTTTGGTCTTATGTGTTTTATATGGTTTTGTTTTCTGTAGTTGGAGGATTCTTTGGAGCTAAATTGACCGAATCTCTGCCTACTATTATTGTGAGAAGATTCATCATACTCATAGGTGTCATTCTTAGTGGATCAATTTTCTATATAAACTCTATTTAATTGAAATGGTCATATACGGAATCGCACTACTAGGAATTTGTACTCTGATAGGTTTGATCATAGGAAAGTTCCTAGGATCTTTATTTGGTATAGATGCGAATGTTGGTGGTATAGGTATAGCAATGTTCTTATTAATGTATTGCTCAAGCTCCTTAAATACAAAATTAAAAATTGGTGACGTATCAGAAAAAGGGATCACATTTTGGAGCATGATTTACATCCCTATAGTTGTTGCAATGGCAGCTAAACAGAATGTGATTGGGGCGCTTGATGGAGGGTTGATGGCTATCGTGGCTGGAATAGTTGTAGTTGTTGTCTCTTTTCTTTTTATTCCGATTATTACAAATTACAAAAAAGATAGATGAATCTAATTCAAGAAATTCTTATCCAGAATAATTTGATCACCGCTTTCGTCTTTGTTGGGTTGATCGTTTACTTGTCTTACTATTTATCAGACAAATTTACCAATGGTAGATTTCATGGATCAGCGATAGCGATAATATTAGGATTGATATTTGCATACATTGCAGGTGTCTTCACCAATGGTGAAAAAGGAGTTTCTGATATTGCCATTTTGTCTGGGGTAGGTTTGCTGGGTGGTTCGATGCTTAGAGACTTTGCTATTGTTGCTACTGCTTATGGTGCAAAATTTAGTGACTTACGTTCTTCAGGATTTGTAGGCATTTTTTCTCTCTTTTTTGGAGTTGTTTTGTCTTTTACTTTAGGGGCACTGATTGCAATTGCATTTGGTTATGAAGACCCAAAAAGCATTACAACAATAGGAGCAGGAACAGTTACTTTTGTTGTCGGACCGATAAGCGGATCAGCAATAGGAGCAAATAGCGAAGTTATAGCTTTAAGTATAGCTGCCGGATTAGTCAAATCTATTCTTGTCATGACAATAACACCCTTGGTGGCTAAAAGAATTGGCCTGAACAACCCTAAATCAGCTATGGTATTTGGAGGCTTAATGGGAACAAACAGCGGAGTAGCAGCAGGATTGGCAGCAGTTGATCCTAAACTAGTTCCTTACGGTGCAATGACAGCTACTTTCTATACAGCCGTAGGCTGTTTAATAGTTCCATCAATCTTATTCTTTTTAGTAGACTTATTATTTTAAACAATGAAAATTCTAAATATATTACTTATTCTATTGCTCAGTGCTTGCGCTTTAAACGCTAATTACGCTGATTCAATAGATCAATTAAATGATTTTGATTTATGTTTTCCTGAGTCTGGCAGAATTTCTATACTGAAAATTAATGAGAAAATAGCAATACAAAAAGCAATTATTAAAGAAAAAGCAAAAAGAAATTTAACCTGCGATGGCTATTCAAATTTTGTGAGTGGTGAAGAGAATCTTAAATCTATCAATCAAGAAGAGATGGATAGAAAGTTAGGAAAATGTAGACTTGGTATATCAAAACCCTGTAGATATGATTAAAAAAAATAGTTTGATCATTGTCTTAATTTTTTCATCATTTTTACAAGCTGAGATGATAAATCTGAGATGTTCAACTCAAGATAGTGATAGAGATTTCTCTTTTGACTTATTACTAGGAACAACAACGCAAAGGGCTATTCAATCTACAAGAAAAGGACAACTTCAAATGGACTTAAAAGTTACAGAAGAATATTTTGAAATTGGTCAATTTACAGAAGTAAGCAAAACAAACATTATCCCTATCATCAAAATAAATAAGAATACTATGGAAGTTGAGTATGCAAAATATATGGAATTAGTAGAGCAAATCTTGTGTATAAAGATATAAAATAGAATTATGTTTATCTATGGCGTTGCAAAAAATAAGGATAAAGAAAAATTTTATCTTGTAGGTTCTTCAATAGAAGAAATCAACTTATATTGTGAAGACAATGTTCTTGAGATAGTTGGCCTTCCTGACTACGTAGAGCCTGGTATGGTCGCCCATCACTTCAAATGGGTGGGGAAAGATAAACGACCTCCAGTTTTGGAGATATCTAGACCTTACAAATATTAATTCAAACTAGGTCTTCTTCCGGTTTCAGAGGAGGGCACGCCTGTTTCTGTTTCATCAAGTATATCTAATACATGCGATCTTGCATCTAACCCGAAATAATTACATCTGTCTCTAAAAAGACTAAGAACCCTAAACAAATATCTATATATTAACTCTGAGTTTATTTTCATCTCCCTTTCAGCTTCTATTAAAACTCTAAACTTATCTATAAACTCCATAGATTGCTTGATGTTTAGGATTCTCTCATCTTTAGAATTAGCATCAGTTAATTCTTTCTTTCTATAAAGAGCTACTAATCTTATTTCTTCCTCTGTGAGCTCAAATCTTTGTGTATTCATGCCATTTGTAACAATATTTTAAAATAGTAATGATAATCATTATCATTTATAATTCAAGTAAATAAACCTAATGAATCTCAACCATCATGAACAAGTCTTCAATGAAGTTTAATAATATTCATAAAAACCTGAGAATTATTAGTTTAAAATAATAATATGCACAAAAAGAACATCATTTTTTTAAGTATCTTGTTTTCCTTAAATGTTTTTGGAGAATTGCCAGAAATGGTTATTGGACAGGAAACCGTTAAGCCTGGAATAAATTTT
>CAJWIK010000033.1 GCA_913042105.1 uncultured Gammaproteobacteria bacterium | reverse complement strand
TAATACTTTAGCTAATGCCCTTGATCTCACCACTCCTCCAACATCAGGAGAGACGACTAACTTATTGTCAGAATTAGTTTTGAGAATGTCATCTCTCATTACTTTTGTTCCATAAACATTATCTACTGGAATATCAAAAAAGCCTTGAATCTGTTCTGAGTGAAGTTCAACTGTAAGTACGCGATCAATTCCAGACCTTTCAAGAATATCCGCCATTACCTTAGCACTAATAGGTACTCTTTCAGATCTTACTCTTCTGTCTTGACGAGCATAGCCATAGTAAGGAATTACTGCTGTTATTCTTCCAGCAGAGGATCTTCTAAGAGCATCAACCATGATTATAAGCTCAAGAAGATTATCGCCTGCAGGAGCACAAGTTGGTTGAATTAAGAAGACATCTTTTCCTCTTACATTTTCTTCTACACTAATACTTATTTCACCATCACTAAAGGTAGTGACTTTTGCCTGTCCAAGTTTCATGCCTAGTTGCTCGGCTATTTTATTAGACAAATGAGTATTACCATTTCCTGAGAAAAGGACTAGACCAGATCGAGAAGAATTCATCATTTTAAGCACCTAAACTTGGCTGGGGTGGCTGGATTCGAACCAGCGCATGGCGGCATCAAAAGCCGCTGCCTTACCGCTTGGCTACACCCCAAACATATAATTCGCGTATTTTATTCTATTATTTGCATTAATGGGGAACGTTCTAAGCTTTTTGTTAAAACTAATTCAGGAAAACGTTTTTTTGCTAACTTTGCCTCGTTTAAGTTTTCATATTCCATAAAGATAGCTGATCCCGTTCCAGATAATCTAGGAACGCCTACTGATTCTAATTCCTTAAAGATATTATCCGCTTCAGGTTTTGTTTTTCTTAACCATCCTTCAAACGAATTATAGTATTCAACAGTCTTAGGTCTAGGCCTTTTTGGAGTTACTTCTTTCAATTTTGATAGCTCGTTGAAGGCGTATTTTGTGCTTATTTTTATTTCCGGAAGAGCCAATAAGAAGAACCTATCTTTATAGTCAAACTCTTTTAAAATTTCACCTCTACCTTCTGCCCATGCCGTCTTTCCAAAGACAAAGAAAGGAACATCAGAGCCGAGTTGGAGTGCCAGATCAAGTAATTCTTTTTTGGAGATATCTAGTCCCCAAAACTTTTTTAGACCTATCAAGGTAGATGCTGCATCCGAACTTCCTCCTCCCAAACCTTTTTGATCGGGTATATTTTTATTCAACTCAATTCTTACTCCTTCTTCAACAGAGCAATATTCTTTTATTAAATTGGCTGCTTTCAGGACAATATTATTTTCAAAAGGTACTGACTCTATAAGCTCTATATCTTTTTTATTTTTTTTGAAACTTAAAGTGTCACATAAATCTATGAGAGTAAATAACGAGGAAATATTATGAAAACCATCTTGGCGTTTATTCAGCACTTGAAGATGTAAATTGATCTTCGCAGGTGCTTGTAATCTTAACTCTTCCATATATTCTTAACTAAAACGATAAGCTCGAATTCTTTAGTTGAAATAAAGACCTTAGATGGATGAGTAAAGTCTGCTTCATATTCTAAATTTATATCTAACTCTTCGTTATTGGCATTAAAATTATTAATACCTAAAAATAATTCAAGAAAACTTTGTACTGGCACATTGGGAAGTCTAATTTGATTTTTCTCGGTATCTAAAAACTCAACTAATTTAAAGCTTTCCCTTAGATCTAAAAAAAAATCTTTTTCAGGAAGCAGATAGTTTTTCCCAAGAGTCATTGAAACAGTACTTTTATATTTCTCGATAGTGAAATAGCCTGTCTCCTTGCTATCCTTGAATGAAAGCTTAAACTTACCTTTTATTGTAAAGTTTTCATTAATACTAGTAATATTTTCATTTAATTTTTGAGGTTCTATCGAAACTGATGCACAGCCTGCAAAAAGATATAATGCTGATATGAGTAATAGATTAGAAATAAAACTTAGTATTTGTTTCATTAACATCATTATCGGCAAACATTTAAATAAATGATAGAGAGTATTTTAAATAAATTAGGTGAAGTTTCTTCAAGATATGAAGAGATAGAGGCACTTTTAAGTCAACCTGACGTAACTTCTAACCAAGTCGAGTATATTAAACTTTCCAAGGAATATTCAGATTTATCTCCTTTGGTGACTGCTTTTATTGGCCTTAAAAAAGCTGAAGAGGATATCGAAGAAGCAAAAATACTTATGAAGGATTCTGATCCAGAAATTAAGCAAATGGCTGAGGTTGAATATGATGACTTAAAAAAGATCATAGAAGATCTTGAAATAGAACTTAAACGATTACTTCTCCCCAAGGATCCTGATGATTCTAAGGATGTTTTTTTAGAAATTAGGGCCGGTACAGGTGGCGATGAGGCTGCTTTGTTCTCTGGAGATCTTTTTAGAATGTATTCCAGGCTTGCTGAAAGAAATAATTGGAAATTAGAAGTGGTCAGTGTAAGAGAAGGAGACCATGGAGGATTTAAGGAACTTGTGACCAGAATACAAGGCTCAGATGTTTACATGCAATTGAAGTTTGAAGCCGGTGTTCATCGAGTTCAAAGGGTTCCGACTACAGAGTCGCAAGGAAGAGTTCATACTTCTGCTTGCTCTGTTGCCGTTCTGGCTGAACAAGACGATCTTGCAGAGGTAAGTATAGATAAAAATGATTTAAGAGTTGATACATTTAGAGCATCAGGTGCTGGAGGACAGCATGTTAATAAGACTGATTCCGCGGTCAGATTAACTCATATACCAACTGGGCTTGTGGTCGAGTGTCAGGACGGACGGTCACAACATAAAAATAAAGAGAAGGCCTTATCTTTACTGCAATCAAAGCTGCAGAATGCCGAAAAAGAAAAAGCTGAGTCTGAGCAGGCGGAAAGTAGGAGAGTAATGGTTGGTTCAGGAGACAGATCTGAAAAGATAAGGACCTATAACTTTCCTCAAAATAGAATTACAGATCATAGAATAGAATTTTCGGTTCATAACCTTCCAGCTTTTTTAGATGGGGATATGGAAGTTATGATTTCTACTCTTCTAGAAGAAAATCAAGCCAGAGCTTTAGCTAATTTGGAATCTTCAATCTGATGGATGGTTGTTCATCATTAAATCAAATCAAATTAATATCAAATAATTCAGAGGTAAGCACAGAGCTAGATATTGAGCTTCTAATTTTAAATCTATTAAGTATAGATAAGAATATTTTATACAGAGATGATCCGAGATTAAGCTCCGACAAATTAACAGAACTAAAAGAGCTGGTCCAAAGAAGAGAAAGGGGTGAACCCCTAGCTTATCTCATAAAGAGTATTGGTTTTTGGAGCCTTGACCTTTATGTAGATGAGAATGTTTTAGTCCCTAGACCTGAAACAGAAATAATTATTGAGAAAGTATTGGAAGATTTTAATACTGCTGAAAAGAAAGTGTTAGATTTAGGAACTGGGTCTGGAGCCATAGGACTTGCTTTGTCAAAAGAAAGGGTCGGATGGGATGTATTTTGCTCTGATAAAAGCTTTAAGGCCTTAAAGATTGCTTCAAAGAATATGCAATCTAATTCATTAAGTGTTTCATTTATTCACTCAGATTGGTTAGAGGCATTTGCATCAGATACATTTGATATTATTATTTGTAATCCTCCATATATTGATCCTGATGATCCGCGAGTTCATTCTGATGGCCTAAAATTTGAACCAATAAGTGCACTTATATCTGCATCTAAAGGATTAAAGGATATTGAAATAGTTATTAGCAAAAGCTCTGAAAGACTTGTAAAAAATGGATCGCTATATTTAGAGCATGGCCATGATCAATCTCAACAAGTCATATCGCTTTTAAAAAAATATAACTTTTCTGAAATAAGAAAGTTTAAAGATTTAAATGGAGATGATAGGGTTTGTTCAGGAAAAATAAAGAAATGCTAAAAGGATATATAGAAGGTTATTACGGTCGATTTTTTTCTGAGCAGGACAGATGCAAGGTTTTAGATCATATGGGTAAATTAAATATGGATTTTTATTTATATGGCCCTAAAGAAGATTCCTTTCATAGGGTTAATTGGGAAAAACCTTACCCTGATTTGGAAATAAAGACTCTAAAGTCCTTTATTAGAGATTCCAAAAAGAATTCAGTAAGACCTGTTTTTGCTTTATCACCTGGAATGAACATTACAAAATTCTCAAATAAATATATACAGTCTTTGACTAAAAAAATCCTACAGGCTCAAAAAATTGGTTTTAAGGATTTTGCAATTCTCTTTGACGACATAGATCAAGCAAGAAATGCAGAACTAGCAGAGACTCATCTTAAAATTATTCAACATGTTTCTTCTATCAAGAATATCAATAAAAATCCCTTGATGATTTGTCCAACAGTCTATTGCAAAAGTTTTGCCAGAGGAGAGATTAAAGACAATGAGTATTTGCAAGTATTGGCTTCAAATATAGATCCTGGTATAAATATTTTATGGACTGGAGATGAGGTTGTTAGTGAGTCTATTTCATTAAAAAATCTCAAAGATTTAAAGAGCTTGTTTAAAAATCCTATCATCATTTGGGATAATTTTTATGCAAATGATTACTGTCCAACAAGATTTTTTATTGGGCCATACAAAGGAAGAGCTACACTCGATAAGGTAGTTGAAGGAATTGGGATAAACCCTACGGGAATGCCAATTACCGATAGTATCTGCTTAGAAAGGTTTGCTATATCCAAAACAGATCAGCAGATTATAGATATCTATGATATTCCTGAGAGTTTTAAATTCATTCTTCCCTATTTCTTAGACCCCTTTAAGAAACATCAAACACTGACTGCTAAAAAGATTGATAAACTATTGTTAACTCAAAATGAGCTTTGCATTGAATGGAAGAGTGAGTTGCAACTTGAATGGGCTCCATTTTTATGGAATTTTTATTTAGATTTAATTCTGTTAAAAAAAATAAATGATGGGCAGAGTGAATTTAGTCTTGAAGAGTGGTTGAAGCGAAGATATTCTGACCCTCTAACAAGAACAATATTAAGAAAGTAGGAGAAAAAAATGCTAGGAAACATGATGAGTGGCCAGCTATTGATATCAGGTTTGATAGAGCATGCTGAAAAGTATCATAGCGATGCTGAGGTAGTATCTAGAACAGTTGAAGGTCCTATTCATAGATATACTTTTTCTGAGGCGGCCAAAAGATCAAGGAAGTTAGCAAATGCTCTGGTTAAAATAGGTTTAACTAAAGGAGATACAGTAGGGACTTTGGCCTGGAATGGTTATAGGCATTTCGAACTTTATTTTGGAGTTTCTGGAATTGGTTGTGTTGTAAATACAGTCAACCCTAGACTTTTTCCTGAACAACTAACCTACATCATCAATCATGCAGAAAATCAGTATCTTTTTATTGATCTTTCTTTTGTAGAGCTTGTAGAGTCACTAGAAGATGAATTAAGCGATGTTAAAGGTTTTATCATTCTTACTGATAAAGATAATATGCCTGAAACCAAACTTAAGAATGTTATTTGCTATGAGGATTTAATATCTGAAGAATCCGAAGATTTTGATTGGCCAGAATTCGATGAAAATACTGCTTCCAGTTTATGTTATACCTCAGGCACAACTGGTAATCCTAAGGGAGTTTTGTACTCTCACCGATCAACAGTACTGCATGCTTGGATAGTTAGCTCAGGAAATGTTGCTAAAGTATCAAGCTCTACAGTTATTCTTCCAGTAGTTCCAATGTTTCACGTAAATGCATGGGGAATCCCTTATGCAGCTGCAATGTTTGGAGCAAAGCTAGTATTCCCTGGCCCAAAGTTAGATGGAGAATCGATCCATGAACTTATTGAATCTGAGAAACCAGATTTATTGATGGGAGTACCTACAGTTTGGCTTGGTCTTCTTCAGTATTTAAGTGGCGCTAATAAAACTATTGACTCAGTCGATACAGCTTTGGTTGGAGGAGCCGCAGCTCCAAGAGCCATGATTCAAGAGTTTGAAGAGAAACATAATGTGTTTCTCATGCATGGATGGGGTATGACTGAAATGAGCCCTTTAGGAACAGCAACTGTGAAGACTGCAGAAATGGATAATATGGACTTAGAAGACAGATATGATCTGCAACAAAAACAAGGAAAAGCCTTTTTTGGTGTAGATATGACAATAGCAGATGATGATGGCAATGAATTACCAAAGGATGGAATCGCTTTTGGAAGACTTCTTGTTAAAGGTCCAACAATTGTAGAAAGGTATTTTAAGGCCGAAGAGAGTGCTAAAGATGAGAATGGTTGGTTTGATACAGGAGATGTTGCAAAAATTCATCCAGAAGGCTACATGGAGATTGTAGATAGAAGTAAAGATGTCATTAAGTCTGGTGGTGAATGGATTAGCTCTATTGATCTTGAGAATGCTGCCGTCGGTCATCCAGAAGTTGCAGAAGCTTGTGTCATAGGCGTGCTTCATGAGAAATGGGATGAAAGACCACTACTGCTTGTAGTAAAAACTTCTGATGGAAACCCTTCAGCAGAAGACCTCTTAAATTTCCTAGATGGTAAAGTTGCCAAATGGTGGTTACCTGATGATGTTATATTTGTTGAAGACCTACCGCACACAGCAACTGGTAAACTTTTAAAAACAAATTTAAGAGATGAATATAAGAATTATTTAATCAATAAATAGGAGAAAAGAAATGATTGGATTAGTCCCAGCAGAAAAATTAGTAGATTACGTAGGTCAAGAAATAGGATCTTCAGATTGGTTCGAGGTCGATCAAGATAGAATAAATACATTCGCTGATGCTACGTTAGATCATCAGTTCATCCATGTAGATACAGAAAAAGCTACACCTTTGTTTGGCTCAACAATAGCTCATGGATTTTTATCTTTATCTTTACTTCCGCATCTTACCTCGCAGGCAGTTTTAGCTCCTGAGAATTTAAAAATGGTTTTTAATTATGGACTTGATAAAGTCAGATTTATTAACCCAGTCAATGTAGGGGCTAAGGTCAGGACTCATAGCAAATGCGTTTCTGTAGATGATAAAGGTGAAGGTCGATACCTAATGAAGACTGAAGTAACTATGGAGATAGAGGGTATAGACAAGCCTGCGTACATTGCAGAAACTCTCTCAATGTTTATTACATAATTTTCCAAGGAAATATCTATTAGCAACCATAAGGTTAAGGCTGCTAATAATGCTTTTAATTCTCTTAGGAAGACCAAAACACAAAGATTTCATCAATATGATAAATATTTGTTTACAGGATAGGTTATTTTTCTAATTTAGATTTAAGAATATCGTTAACTTGTTTAGGATTAGCTTTTCCTTGGGAAGCTTGCATTACTTGTCCTACAAAGAATCCAAAAAGCCTATCTTTTCCTGATCGATATTGCTCAAGTTGTTCAGGATTGCTTTTAATTACTTCATCGATCATTGCTTCAATTTGTTTATCATCAGTTACCTGCTCTAGGCCCTCATCTTTGATAATCTCGTCAACTTCTTTGCCTGATATCCACATCTTTTCAAAAATATCTTTCGCAATTTTTCCTGAGATAGTTCCATCCTCTATTCGTAGAACTAATTGACCTAACTTATCCGAAGAAACTTTTGAATCTCTTATATTTAAATTTTCATTATTTAGCAGAGCAGAGAGTTCTCCCATTATCCAGTTTGTACTTAATTTAGGGGAATCTGAAATCTTAACTACTTCTTCAAAGTAATTGGCAATATCCTTATCTGCTGCTAAAAGATCAGCATCATAATTACTTAATGAAAACTTGGAAACAAATCTTTCTTTTTTTTCATTCGGCATTTCTGGCATACCGTTTATTACGCTTTCAATAAAGTCCTTTTCTAGAGTTATAGGAAGTAAGTCTGGTTCAGGAAAGTATCTATAATCATTAGCATATTCCTTAGATCGCATTGGTCTAGTTGTGTTGTTTTGAGAGTCGTAAAGCCTAGTCTCTTGTGTGATCGTATTTCCTGATTCTATTTCATGTACTTGCCTCTCTATTTCATACTGAATAGCCTTTTCGACAAATCTAAAAGAGTTAACATTTTTAGTCTCGGTTCTTGTGCCCAGTTCTAAATCTCCTTTTTTTCTAACGGATACATTAGCATCGCATCTCATGGAACCCTCTGCCATATTCCCATCGGAAATATCTAGATATCTAATAATAGAGTGTATAGATTTTAAATAAGCTACTGCTTCTGCTGGTGTATTTATTTCTGGCTCAGAGACGATTTCTAATAGAGGAGTTCCCGCTCTATTTAGATCTATTCCCGATTGTCCCTCAAAATCATCATGTAGAGATTTGCCTGCATCTTCTTCTAAATGAGCCCTCGTGACTCCAATTCTCTTAGTACCACTTTCAGTTTCTATATCCAAATATCCACCTTCTACTATTGGTTTATCCATTTGACTAATCTGATAACCTTTAGGTGAGTCAGGATAAAAGTAATTTTTTCTGGCAAAACTAGTTGGACTGTTTATGTCAGAACTAAGAGCTGTCCCTAGTTTGATAGCCATCTTCAATACTTCTTCATTAAGAACTGGCAAAACGCCTGGCATTGCAAGATCTATATTGCATGCTTGAGTATTTGGAAGGGCACCGAAATTAGTGCTAGCCCCAGAAAATAGTTTTGACTTAGTCGATAATTGAACATGTATTTCTAGTCCAATAACTGCTTCCCAGTTGTTCAAATTTTCGTTCATATTAAATATTTGGCATTTTTTTGTGCCAATCTGTATTTGATTGATAAGAATGTGCAAACTGCAGAAGTTTGTCTTCTTGAAGTGAATTCCCAACTAACTGCATTCCTAAGGGAAGTCCGCCATGCTCTCCGCATGGAATAGATATTCCGGGTAAACCCGCCAAATTAGCAGGAATAGTGAATATATCTTGTAAGTACATCTCTATTGGATCATCATTTTTTTCTCCAGCTTTAAATGCTGTACCTGGAGTGGTTGGAGATAAAATAACGTCTACAGACTCGAAAGCATTAGTGAAATCATTAGCCACAAGCTGCCTACATTTCTGAGCTTTAAGATAATAGGCATCATAGAAACCAGCTGAAAGGGCATAAGTCCCTATTAGTATTCTCCTTTTTACCTCAGCTCCAAAACCTTCTTCTCTTGTTCTCATGTATAGATCTTCTATATCTTTGGGATCCTCACATCTGTAACCATATCTAACACCATCATATCTTGATAGATTGGCTGAACACTCAGCAGGAGCAATAATGTAATAAATTGGTAACGATAAATTAATATTTTTTAATGACACTTCTACGATTTCAGCTCCAAGACTTTTATAAGTTTCAATTGCTTCTTGGATTGATTGTTCTAAATAAGAAGGCATATCTTTTTCAAAGAATTCTTTAGGAAGGCCAATTTTCATACCCTGTATAGAATTCTTAAGATTCTTTGTAAGATCTGGCGATGGCAGTTTTAAGCTAGTTGAATCTTTTGGATCATGCCCAGACATTCCTTCAAGGATTAATGCGGCATCTTCAGCCGACCGTGCCACTACACCACCTTGATCTAGACTTGAAGCAAAAGCAATCATTCCATATCTTGAAACTCTTCCATATGTAGGTTTTATTCCTGTTAGACCGCATAAAGATGCTGGCTGTCTAATAGAACCACCGGTATCAGTTGCTGTTGCTATCGGTGCTAACTCAGCAGAAACACAGGATGCAGAGCCTCCGGATGATCCTCCAGGAACATATTCAGTATCCCACGGGTTGCTAACTGGACCAAAGTAGCTTGTCTCGTTTGATGAACCCATCGCAAATTCATCCATATTTGTTTTCCCCAACATCACCATGCCCTGTTCATCAAGCTTTGTATAGACCGTTGAAGAGTAGGGAGCTTCAAAATTTGACAGCATTTTTGACCCACAAGTTGTTCTTACTCCTTTGGTGCAAAAAATATCTTTATGAGCAATAGGTACTCCATCGAGAGGAAGAGATTTATTGTTTTTATAGCGCTCATCAGCTGCTTTTGCCTGTATCAGTGCATTTTCTTCAGTTACTGTTATAAATGAATTGAACTTTTCGTCATGATCAGAAATTCTTTTAAGATAATGCGAAGTCAGCTCTACAGATGTAAATTCACTTTTTTTTAAGCCTTCTAGTTGGTCTTTAAGAGAAAGTTTGTGCAGATCCATCTTATGCTTCTCCGTCTATCACTTTAGGAACTATAAAGAGTCCTGATTTAACAGAAGGTGCATTTTTTAGCAGCTCATCTCTTTGATTTTCTTCAGTAACTTCATCTTTTCTTGTCGGCTGAGATAAATCTAGAGGGTGAGACATGGCCTCTACAGATGACGTGTCAGCTTCGTTAAGTTCTTCAAAAAGAGTTAAGATCTGTTCAAGTTCCTTTTTCAATGAAGAAAACGATTCTTCCTTTACATTTATCCTTGCAAGGTAAGTAATTTCTTTTAATTCTTTGTCGCTTAAAGCCATATTTTTGAATGTAATAATTTAAAAAGATGAGTAATGTAGCATATTGTAGCTTGCTCAAAAACAATGCTATTGCTAGAGTTACATTTAAATAGAATCAAAGCAATTCTTAACGGGAAACTAAATGTTAAAAAGATTAAGAGGATTGTTCTCAAATGACCTATCAATTGACTTGGGTACTGCGAATACTCTTGTGTATGTAAAGGAACGAGGAATAATCCTAGATGAGCCATCAGTTGTGGCTATAAGAAATAATAATGGCCAAAGAACCGTTGTTGCAGTTGGAACGGAAGCAAAAAAAATGCTTGGAAGAACACCAGGCAATATAACTGCTATTAGACCCTTAAAAGATGGCGTAATAGCTGATTTTCAAGTTACTGAAGAAATGCTTAAATATTTTGTTCAAAGAGTTCATGAGGATAGTTTTGTTAGACCAAGCCCAAGAATTTTGGTTTGTGTACCCTGTGAATCAACTCAAGTTGAAAGAAGGGCTATAAGAGAATCAGTTCTTAAAGCAGGCGCAAGAGAAGTTCGTCTGATAGAAGAACCTATGGCTGCAGCTATTGGAGCTGGTTTACCAGTTGAAGAAGCTACAGGATCTATGGTGGTGGATATAGGTGGAGGAACTACAGAGGTAGCAATTCTCGCTTTAAACGGAGTAGTCTATGCTCATTCCTTAAAAGTGGGTGGTGATAAATTAAATGAGGCCATCATCTCCTATGTAAGAAGAAATCAAGGTGTTTTACTGGGAGAGACTACAGCTGAAAAAGTAAAACATGTTATCGGAACTGCCTCTCCTGATTCTGAAGTTATTGAAATGGAAGTAAGAGGGAGGAATTTGGCTGAAGGTATACCTATAACCTTTACTATGAATAGTAAGCAAGCTTATGATGCAATGCTTGAACCACTCTCAGCTATTATTCAAGCCATAAGAACAGCTCTAGAAGCTTCTCCGCCTGAACTTAGTGCAGATATAAGCGAAAGAGGTATCGTTTTAACAGGAGGAGGTGCTATGTTACGTGATTTAGACGTCTTGATAGCTAGTCAAACAGGTTTACCGGTTATAGTGGCTGAGGATCCCTTAACCTGTGTTGCAAAGG
>CAJWIK010000032.1 GCA_913042105.1 uncultured Gammaproteobacteria bacterium | reverse complement strand
TTGAATTTGAAAAAAAACAAGAGAAATTGACAAGAAAATTAATTTTAAATGACTCTTTATCATTAAATAAACCTCGCAATATCATTTGCAAAAGCAAACACCATTAAACTAACAATCAACACTATCCCTACTCTCGTTGAGTATTCTAGTATTGCTTCAGAAACAGGAGAGCCTTTTAATTTTTCAATTGCTATCATCAATAACTGTCCGCCATCCAAAATTGGAATTGGCAAAAGGTTTAATAATCCAAGGTTTATACTTAGCAATGCTATCATGGATAGAAAGGTTACGTATCCAGCTTTTGCTGCAGATCCTGCTAATACTGATATTTGTATTGGTCCACCAAGGTTATCTGTAGAAATTGATCCACTTATCATTTTTCCGATAGAAGAAATGATTAATAAGGTATATTTATAAGTATCTGTAATACCAACAAAAAAAGCAGAAATTAGATTTTCCTTTTTTTCAACAGTATATTCCGAAGGCCACTTACTTAAATCATTTGATGCGAGAATACCTATTCTTCCTTTAATGACTCCTTTTTGATCAATGTAGCTTGAAGTTTCTAATATGAGCTTTTGTGGAGTACCGTCTCTGACTATTTCAAGTTCAATTAGTTGATTTGGAAGCTGACTTAAAATTTTAGAGAGGTCTTGCCAGGTATATATAGTTTGATCATTTACTGACTTGATTAAATCTCCTTCATTTATTCCAAATTTTGCAGCAGGGCCGTCATCTTGTAACTGACCAACCAAAGCAGGTAAAAAGGGTTGTAATCCTAATGCGAGATAAGGTGAAGTCTGATCATTTCCAGACAGCCATTCCTTTATTGGTATTGATGTAAGAGCCTCTGACCCCTTACTTATATATTTTATATCTATGGAGCCTGTGTCACCAATTCTACTTGAAAGGATTAAATTAATATCGTTAAAGGCATTTACGCTCTGTTGATCTATTTCAATTATTTTATCTTTCACTGCAATACCAGATTTTTGAGCTGGACTTGATGGAATAATTTCACCAACATATGTTGAGAGCTGTATTGTTCCAACAAAGGCGAGATAAAAATATACAAAGATGGCAAGGACAAAATTTGCAAGAGGCCCTGCTACAGTCACAGCAGCTCTTTCGCCCGGTGATGCATCTAAATATGATTTTCTATCTTTTAATGGAATATCTTTATTTTCTTGAGGAATATTATTTTCTCCCAGCATTTGAACATATCCACCTAAAGGTAAAATGCCAAAAGAATAGCTACAGTCTTGCTTATCTTTGAATGAAAATAATTCTTTGCCAAAACCTATCTTGAACTTTAAGACGTGAATATCAAAGTATCTTGCAGTCAAAAAATGACCCAATTCATGTATTCCTACTATGATACTAATCAGCAAAATAAAAGAAAATATAGTAAAAAGTATATCCATTTAATTCAATCTAATAATATCTAGCGCCGCTCTTCTTGATTTAGTATCTGCTTCAAAAATATCATCAAGGTCTTTGACCTCAGTAATGTCAGATTTATCCAAAATATCTGAAATAATTTTATATATATCCAAATAACCTATCTGGCCTTTAAGAAATGATTCTACACAGACTTCGTTCACTGCATTTAATACAGTGAAACTTGTACCGCCTTCTTTAAGGCAATCTTTTGCTAGTTCTAGAGATGGAAATTTATTCACATCAGGTTTCCTAAATGAGAGATTATTTAACTCTTCGAAATTAACTTTCTTCGAACCTGAATTTATTTTTTCAGGAAATCCCAGTCCGTAGGCTATTGGAATCTTCATATCCGGAATAGAGAGTTGAGCTATTATAGAATTATCTGTAAATTCAACCAAGGAATGTATGATCCCTTCAGGATGTATAAGGACATCAATATTCTCATTATCAAAAAGCCATCTAGCTTCTATAATCTCTAGGCATTTATTCATCATTGTTGAAGAATCAACTGATATCTTATCCCCCATGCTCCATACCGGGTGAGCGATTGCCTCTGCCGGGGTGATTGATGAGAAATCATTGACGTCTTTATTTAAGAAAGGGCCCCCTGATCCAGTCAGAATAAGTCGTGAAACTGAATCTTTATTACCTACACCCTGCAAGCACTGATGGATAGCGCTATGTTCGCTATCAATTGGAAAGATCGTAGATTGATTTTCTTTTGATAGATTGTTTAGAAGCTCTCCAGCCACCACATAAGATTCTTTGTTGGCTAGTAACACATGCTTTCCACTCTTAACTGCATGATAAACAGGTATCAATCCAGCGACACCCACCATAGCAGCAACTACCATATGGACATTATCAGATTTCAAAACCTCTTGTATTTCCTCTTGTCCTGAAAGCAAAGTCGTTTCAGGCTTTAAGTTACCAACTTGTGATAAAAAAGAATTTTTAGCCCCGTCATCATGAAGGTAAACGAACTTTGGATTAAATTCATGATATTGGTCAATCATCAATTGAAAATTTGAATTTGCCAGTAAAAGCTCTATTTTAAATTTATCTTTGTTATGTCTTATAACTTCTAAAGTAGATTGCCCTACTGATCCAGTAGAACCCAAGACAGCTAAGTTTTTAATCATGAGAGGATATTTAAAAGGAAGATGAAGCATGGAAATGCTGCTATGTGGCTATCTAAACGATCAAATAAACCTCCGTGTCCAGGGATGAGATTAGAATAATCCTTAACTTCTACAACTCGCTTCATTAAGCTAGCGACGGCGTCACCAATAACAGAAAATATACTTACTAGAGATAAAACAATAAAAACCAAGATAATAGGTAGCTCAAATGCTTGAGAGGAAGTCAAAAGGAGAAATATTGGAGCTATAGTGACTGCTGAAAGGAAGCCTTCCATAGTTTTATTTGGGCTTACATTATTAATGAAAGGCCTTTTACCAAAATTCTTTCCAACGAAAAAGGCTATTGAATCCATCAATGCACTTATAAGAACAACATACAAAATAAATAATCTGTCGTTACTGAAGTTTAAAGATAAGGAAGATAATGAATCGGTAGATATGATCTGGAATACAGAAGCAAAAAATCCTAAGTGAATCGAAAACCCAATGAACAGCCAAGTCAGACTATTTTTAAGAAAAGTTTTATTTAAAGGGAAGCTAAGTATAAAAATACAGGCAATTGCATAGATCAATACGCTTAAAGTAATGAATAGATTATTAAAAAAAGGAAAATGAGCAACGAATATTAGGCAAATAAATATTAATAAACTTGAAAATGTAATCAGGTTAGAAAGCCTTATTTTCAAAAATTCCCAGAATGACAGAACAGAAATTATGGCAAGAAAGTAAACTAAAAAATTACTTGGAAAGAAAAGTACTATTGAAGAAATAAAAAAAACTAACAATAATGCACTGATAATTCTCTGTCTCAACATGGTTATAGTTGGAAATTAGATTTATCGCCGAAGCGTCTTGACCTTTTTGCATATTCCATGAGGGCAGATTCAAACTTATCATCATCAAAGTCCGGCCAAAGAATATCTGGAAAATATAATTCCGAATAAGCCATTTGCCATAAAAGAAAATTACTTACTCGGATCTCGTTGCCTGTCCTAATGCACAAGTCAGGATCCTCAAAAGCTGAAGTTGATAAAAAAGAGCTAAAATTTTCTTCGGTAACTAAAATATCTGTTTCTTGATTTTTGATTTCATTAATAGCATTAACGATATCCCATCGTCCGCCGTAGCTAGCTGCTACAACTAAATCAAGATTTTTGTCTCTTCCTTTACAAGAAGTTAACTGTTCAGACTTTTTCATTTGTTCAATTAAATCTTGATCAAATTGTGATAAATCGCCTATGAAACTTAATTGAACAGAATTCTTTATAAGATTAGGAACTTCTTCTTGAAGAGCAGAATGTAAAAGTTTCATAAGGAGATTTACTTCTTCGGAGGATCTTCCCCAATTTTCACTGCTAAATGCAAATAAAGTTAAAGTAGACAATCCTCTTTTAACTGCATATTCAACAGCCTCTCTAGCTCTCTCTACTCCTTTCTTATGACCATCTACACCAGGTAAGCCGTTTTCAGTTGCCCATCTATTATTGCCATCCATGATAATTGCCACATGTTTAGGCAAGGTTTCAGTGTGATGACCTTCCATATCTAAATTTTAAAAATCTAGTAGATCTTTTTCTTTTGCTTCAAACGTAGAATCTATCTTGTCAACAAATAAATCCGTAAGCTTTTGAATTTGCTCCTCTCCTTGGCGCTCTTCGTCCTGCGATATTTCTTTTTCTTTGAGAAATTCTTTTAACTGAGTGTTTCCTTCTCTTCTTACATTGCGAATAGAAACTTTAGCATTCTCAGCTTCAGCTTTTGCTTTTTTGATGAAGTCTTTCCTGGTTTCTTCAGTAAGATCTGGCAGAATAACTCTAATAGTGTCTCCTGATGTAGCAGGATTTAGCCCTAGATCTGATTCCATAATAGATTTCTCTATTTGTTGCACTATCCCTTTTTCCCAAGGCACAATCGCTAAGGTCTTAGCATCCTCGATAGAAATACTGGCAACTTGAGATAAAGGTGTCGGTTTATCGTAATAGTCCAATTTAATGCTATCTAGCAAAGAAGGGGTTGCCCTACCTGTCCTAATCTTCTTAAATGCAGCTTCTAAAGCACCTAAGCTCTTTTCCATCCCAGACTTAGCGTCTTCAACAATCTCATTTAACATTTAACTTTCTATTTGAGCCATTACTTCCGTTGCAAAGTCTACCTTTTCTACTTCTATTCCTTCACCAACTTCAAATCTGACGAAGCTTAAAATAGTAGCATTACTATCACTTAAAAGCTGACTTATTTTTTTATCAGGATCTTTAACAAAGTCTTGTTCTGTAAGACTAACTTCAGCTAAAAATTTAGAAATCTTACCGGTTATCATTTTTTCGACTATTTCTGGAGGTTTTCCTGAATCCTCTGATTGAGCCTTGAATATTTCCCTTTCTTTTTCTAAGACATCTTCTGGGATTTCAGCGGGAGATACGGCCATAGGATCTGTTGCTGCGGCATGCATGGCTATATCATTAGCAAGAGATTGATCACCACCTTGCAAAGAAACGATACAGCCTATTTTACTATTACTGTGTAAATAAGAACCTGTTGTAGACGATTCTTCAGTCTTTGCCAGTCTCCTAACAACTATGTTTTCTCCCAGTTTCTGAACTAACTTTTCTCTATTGTCCTCAACGCCGTCAGCTAGTAGCTGATCTAAAGACTTGTCAGAATTATTTATATAAGTCTCTAAGGTTTCAGATGTAAATGACACGAAAGAATCGTCTCTAGCAACGAAGTCAGTTTCACTATTCACTTCAAGCATGAAAAAATTTCCATCACTGCCCTGTAAGGCTATCAAACCATCCGCAGCTGATCTTCCCGATTTCTTACTAGCCTTAAGACCGCTTGTTTTCCTAAGCTCTTCAATAGCAAGATCAATATCGCCATCAGTCCCTTCTAGTGCCTTTTTACAATCCATAAGACCTAAGCCAGTTTTTTCCCTTAGTTCTTTAACTTGTGAAGCTGAAATAGTACCCATAATTAATCCTCGTTTTTTTCTTCCTCTTTAACATCGCTTGAGCTTACAGCTGCAGATTCATCCTCTGCAACGACTTGTTCTTCTTCAGTAGATGTATCAGTAATTTCTTGAGCTGTCTCAGCCTGAGGTGCAGCAGATTCCAATTGCTCTTCCTTCGGAGTATCGTCCGCAGCAATAGTTTGTTTTTCTTCAGGAGGCTTCTCACTTATCTCAACTTTTCTTACTATAGCAGGACCTGATTGAGGTTCTTCTTGCTTAAGACCAGTTGCCGCCTCTGAACCTTTCAGACAAGCATCTGCAACAGCTTCTGTAAATAAAGCTATAGATCTTATGGAGTCATCATTTCCAGGAATAACGTAATCTAAACCTTCTGGATTACTATTAGAGTCGACAATCCCAACAATAGGTATACCCATTTTGCTAGCTTCAGAAACTGCTATAGATTCTCTTTTGACATCTATTATAAATAGAGCATCCGGCAGTCCTCCCATTTCAGTTACACCACCTATAGATTTTTCTAATCTATCTATGTCTCTTTGTATTTTGAGTCCTTCTTTTTTTGTGAGTTTGCTAAACGTTCCATCTTCTTTCTGTCTTAGAAGAGTCTCTAATCTAGTTATTGAAGAGCGAATTGTTTTATAGTTTGTAAGCATTCCGCCCAACCATCTCTCATTAACATAAGGCATAGAACATCTTAAAGCCTCATTTTTGATGATACTAGTTGCTGTTCTTTTGGTACCTACAAAAAGGATTTTGTTATTTTTTGCCGCCAAGCCTTCTATAAACTTGAGAGCCGGCTTTATCATTTCAACCGTATGTTCTAAATTTATAATATGGATTTTGTTTCTGACCCCAAAGATATGTTGTTCCATTTTTGGGTTCCAGTACTTGGTTTGATGTCCGAAGTGAACACCTGCTTGTAGCATTTTTTCTAGCGATATTTCAGCCATTTGCTCTCCTTAATTTACGAAAAACATTACATTTTTCTGGTTATACTTCCACGAATTTACAGAACTTACTAAATGATGAGCGATCTTTAGCACCTTAGATCTGAAACAATTTCGTGTGTTTCTTTTCGAGACAAGTGTCTCAGGTGAGAATTAAAACATATTTCCTTCTTTTCAAGAAGAATAAATATCATGCATCCTATATAAACCTTTAGGTCTTGATAATAGCCATCTGGCCCCTATCAATGCGCCAGAAGCAAAAATTGATCTATCTTCCGCCTTGTGAGTTAATTCAATAGACTCATTGGCTAGTTTCACTCTGATCGTATGCTCGCCAGGATTAGTGCCTTCTCTAAAGCTTTCAACCGTAATTTCAGAATTAGGAAAATGGCTTGAGATTGTTTCTTTCAAGTCTAGAGCCGTTCCAGAAGGTGAATCTTTTTTTTCTTCATGGTGAGTTTCTTCTATCTCTATAATGCTATCCTCTGAAAATAAAGCTCTTGAATTAGTGATAATTGTTTTAAGAACAGCAATACCAGAGCTAGTGTTGGGAGCCAGTAAGATTGGGATTTCTGAACTAATTTTATTTATTTCTTTTAACTGAGATTCATTAAAGCCTGTTGTGCCAATTAAAATGGGTATTTTTCTGCTCCGTGCATCTTCCAAAACTAACATCGAAGATTCAGGAGATGAAAAATCTATAATAATGTCTATTTCCTTTTCTAGAGGAGTGCCATGAGAAATCTGTATATCAATTTTTTTTCGATTGATTAGATCTCCTATATCCTTACCGAGAAACTCATTGTTTAAATTGCAACTCCCACCAATAAGATGAAAAAAATCATTATCTAAAATTTCTAAAACGATTAATCTGCCAACCCTTCCAGTAATGCCTGATATGAAAATTTTATGCATTTATTTAACTCTTTGTGTCAAAAAAAGATTTTACCTTAGAAAACCATTCTTCTTTCAAAGGATTCTGATTTGAGTCACTGGAAAATGATTCTTGAAAATCTTTAAGAAGTTGCTTTTGCTGTTTTGATAAGTTTTGAGGAGTCTCGATAACGGCTCTGCAAAGAAGATCTCCTGTTGATCCACCTCTAATTGGACTTATACCTTTGCCTCTTAGTCTGAATAACTTTCCTGTTTGAGTTCCCTCAGGTATTTTTATTTTCACCTTACCATCTAGCGTAGGAATCTGTATCTCTCCGCCCAATGTAGCATCTATAAATGTAATAGGTGCCTCACAATATAAATGCTTTCCATCTCGTTCAAAGACATCATGCGGTAGAACCTTTATTTGAACAAAAAGGTCTCCTGATGGACCTCCATTTAGCCCTGCCTCACCCTCACCTGATAGTCTAATCCTGTCTCCTGTATCAACACCAGCAGGTATTTTTACAGACAATGTTTTACGTTTTTCAACCCTTCCTTGTCCTCTGCAGACCTTACAAGGATTACTAATTGTTTGTCCTGTACCAGAACATATGCCGCATGTTTGGGCTACAGAGAAAAAGCCCTGCTGTATCCTTACCTGGCCCGCGCCACCACATGAATTACATGTGATAGGCTCACTCCCCTCACTGGCACCTGAACCATCACAAGCAGAACAACTTTCTAGAGCAGGTATAGCTATCTTTTCGGTAACTCCTCTTACAGCATCTTCTAGATTAATTGTCATTGAGTATTGAAGATCAGATCCTTTATTAGACCTCTGTCTTCTACTAAAAGGGTCTCCACCTCCGAATATGTCGCCGAATATGTCGCCGAATATATCATTAAACCCTTGAGAACCGCCTCCACCAAAACCAGAGGCATCTACTCCATCATGACCAAACTGGTCATAAGCATTTCTTTTTGAGGAATCAGATAAAACTTCATAAGCCTGTGAGGCTTCTTTAAACTTTTCTGGGGCATTTGGGTCATCAGAATTTCTGTCTGGATGATATTTCATAGCCAACTTACGATAAGCCTTTTTTAACTCATCTTCGGATGCACCTTTTGGAACACCCAGAACGTCATAGTAATCCTTTTTAGACATCTATTTCTCTGGCCTAATAGAATTTCTGATTAAGAATTTTGGTTTTCTTTTTCTTCTGTTACTTCTTCAAAGTCAGCATCAACTACATCTGATTCTTCAGATTCACCAGCCTGCTCAGCAGCCTCTTTATTTTTTGCCTCTTCTTCATACAATCTCTGCGCAAGAGGTGCAGAAGCCTCTGATAAAACTTTTACTTTTTCATCTATTGTTTCTTTATCTTCACCTTTTAAAGCTTCTTCTAATTCTTGAATACCATTCTCTATAGCTTCTTTTTCAGCATCCTCAACTTTTTCTTTGGCTTCTTCGAGAGTCTTTTTGCAACTATGGATTAGGTTTTCTCCTAGATTTTTTGCTTGGACTAATTCTTCAAATTTTTTGTCATCTTCAGCGTGAGCCTCTGCATCTTTAACCATTTGATCTATTTCATCATCAGATAATCCACTTGAAGCCTTGATCTCTATTGATTGTTCTTTATTTGTTGCTTTGTCCTTAGCAGATACATTTAGAATACCATTTGCATCTAGATCGAATGATACTTCTATCTGCGGCATACCTCTTGGAGAAGCTGGTATATCTGTTAAGTTAAACTGACCTAATGTTTTATTTTCAGTAGCCTGCTTTCTCTCTCCTTGAAGGACATGAACGGTCACTGCAGTCTGATTGTCTTCAGCAGTTGAAAATACTTGAGATTTGTTCGTTGGTATAGTTGTATTTTTATCAATAAGAGGTGTCATTACTCCTCCCATGGTTTCTATTCCTAAAGTTAAAGGAGTAACATCTAAAAGGAGAACATCTGTTACATCCCCTGCAAGAACTGCTCCCTGTATGGCAGCACCAACGGATACAGCTTCGTCAGGATTAACATCTTTTCTAGATTCTTTACCGAAGAATTCTTTAACTTTTTCTTGAACAAGTGGCATTCTTGTTTGACCACCCACTAAGATGACCTCATCAACATCAGAAGGTTTCAAGCCTGCATCATCAAGTGCAGTCTGTGTTGGTTTTATGGTTCTATCTACAAGACCTTCTACCAAAGATTCTAGTTTTGCCCTAGTTAGTTTATGAACAAAATGTTTAGCTCCAGATGAATCTGCTGTTATATAAGGCAAGTTGATTTCTGATTGTTGATTGCTAGAAAGTTCAATTTTAGCTTTCTCTGACGCTTCTTTTAATCTTTGCAAGGCTGCCGAATCATTATGGAGATCTAATCCTGACTCTTTCTTGAATTCATCAGCTAGATATTCAATTAACGTGATATCGAAATCCTCACCGCCGAGAAAAGTATCTCCATTAGTAGATAAAACCTCGAATTGATGTTCACCATCGACCTCAGCTATTTCAATTATTGATACATCAAAAGTTCCTCCTCCAAGATCATAAACAGCTATCTTTTGATCACCTTTACCTTTGTCTAGACCATAAGCCAATGCAGCTGCAGTAGGTTCATTGATTATCCTTTTAACTTCTAGACCTGCTATTTTTCCTGCATCTTTAGTAGCTTGCCTTTGAGAATCATTGAAATAAGCAGGTACAGTAATAACTGCTTCTTTTACCTCTTGCCCGAGATAGTCTTCTGCAGTCTTTTTCATTTTCTTAAGGATTTCTGCAGATACTTGTTGTGGTGCAAGCTTTTTTCCCTCAGCCTCAACCCAAGCATCTCCATTATCGGCCGAAATTATTTTGTAAGGGACCATACCGCTGTCTTTTGTTACGACATCATCATCATGCTTTCTGCCTATGAGTCTCTTTATAGCATATAAAGTATTCTCTGCATTTGTTACCGCTTGGTTTTTAGCTGAGTCCCCTACCTTTATTTCATCTCCGTATGCAACAACCGAAGGTGTAGTCCTCTTTCCTTCTGAATTTTCTATTACTTTTGCTTGATCGCCTTCCATCACAGAAACACAAGAATTCGTTGTTCCTAAATCAATACCTATTACTTTTGCCATTATCTTTAACTCCGCAGTATGTTGTATTACATAAGATGGGGCTTATGTTTCGGATTTCAAGGGGTTTTTTACTTTTCTTCGGTATTTTTTGAAACTACTACTTTTGCGGGTCTAAGGGTTCTGTCCATTATCGTATAACCCTTGAGAACAACATCAATGATAGTGTTTGGTTCAAGTTTATTATCTTCAATAAGAGAAATTGCTTCGTGTTTTTCTGGATCAAAACTTTGATTTTCGCAATCGATGAGTTCAATACCGGAAGTTTTCAACGAAGTTTCAAGGCTCTTGAGAGTCAGTTCAAGTCCCTCTTGTATGACATTATCATCTTCCTTGCTTTGAGAAGAAATTATTGCTCTTTCTAAATTGTCACTGACAGATAAAAACTCTCGTGCCAAAGATTCAACACCGAATAACCGAGCTTTAGTAACTTCCTGCGCGGCTATTCGCCTTACATTTTGAACTTCTGCCTTTGCTCTAAGAATCTGATCTTCTAGATCCTTAATAATCTCATCTTTAGAAATTTCTTCTTGGCTATCGGCTATAGCTTCAATATCTATATTATCTGAAGCCATATCCAGGTTTATTCCTTCAAGATTTATTTCTTCTTCCGGATTTGAATTTTCTTGTTTTTTGTTTTCGTTCAATGATTTCTCCTTTCAAACCCTATATGGGGCTTAAAAAAGTCTATTCAAGTTAATTAATCTTTAAGAGGTTTTACGTATAGAACCATGCTGTGATCTATAATTTCGTAACCTTTTTCTTCGGCAAGCATTTTTTGCCTTTCTTCGATCAAGTCATCTGAAAACTCAATCACATCCCCAGTATCTAGACACACCATATGATCATGATGATCTGAAGGGGTTAATTCATATACAGCATGACCTTCTTCAAAATTATGCCTTATACAAATTCCAGCTTGTTCGAATTGAGTAAGAACCCTGTACACGGTTGCAAGACCTACTTCTTCACCAGCATCAATTAAACGTCTATAAATTTCTTCAGCACTCAGATGAGACTTGTCTCCATCTTCAAGAAGTTCAAGAATTCTAAGTCTTGGAAGAGTTACCTTTAAGCCAGCTTTTTTTAATTCTGCG
>CAJWIK010000031.1 GCA_913042105.1 uncultured Gammaproteobacteria bacterium | reverse complement strand
AAATATTGAAGCTTTGTCTTAAACCTTCAATAACAAATTCAATAGCTAATGCACCGAGCAATAGGCCAAAGGTTCTCTGGAGTGCAGATAATACAGATATAGGCAACCTTTTAGCCATTTTTCCAGAGGCCCATAAACTTATTGCGTTAAGTATAAGGACAATAATAATTGGGCTAAATCCTATAACTTGATTTTCAATTGATGAACCAGACTTTTCAGATAATAACATCACCAAAGTTATAGCTCCTGGCCCTGCCATTAGCGGTATAGCTAATGGAAATGTAGCAAGAGACGAAAGCTCCTCATCATCCATAGCCTCCTCCGCGGTCTCCTTTCTTCTTCTTTGTCTTTGCTCAAAGACCATTTGATAAGCTATAACCATTAAGAACATGCCGCCAACAATACGGAAGGAATTAATATTTATTCCCATCATCTGAAGTAATGCACTTCCAAATAGCCAAAATACTAAAAGAATTCCAAATGCTGTTAGAGTGCTCCTCAAACATAAAGTAATTAAATCTTTTTTATTTAATCCCTGAGTAAAGGTAGCAAAAATAGGCAAAATAGTTATTGGATCAATCGCTACGAAAATTAAGACGAAATTTTCTAAAAAAAGATTGAACATTTCTAAGGTCTTCCAACTCCTGGTACATCTACTTCTACGATTTCTATCTTGCCTGATTTTTCTCTTAAAGCAGAATCAGGATCTACTCCTGAGGCATTAGAGGTACAAATAAATAATGTTTTCTGATCTTCTCCGCCTAACATGCACGCGTATGCATTACTCTCGACAGGTATACGTTCTAATATCTCTCCACCTTCTTTTACTCTGATTACATCTGCAGTTGAAGGGGAGGCAACCCAAATTGCGCCTTCGGCATCTATACACATTCCATCTGGAACTGGAACGTTTCCATCATCGACACTTTTAGTTAAATCTGCCCAAATTCGTCTGTTTGTTAATGAAGCATCATCATTAATATCAAATGCAGTTAATCTAGCCGCATATGTTTCTCCCACTATCAACGTTTTTCCATCTTCAGTTATAACAGTGCCATTTGGAAACATAAGATCATCAGCGGCCACACAAGGTTCTTCGCCGAGTCGAACTAAAATAAGATTAGTAGATTTAACTTCTTCTCCTGCATAAGTATTAAAGCCAAAATTACCTATATACGCATTCCCGTTAACATCAACAACCATATCATTACAGTGGAAACCAGCTAGCCCGCTTAAATCAGCTATTTCCTCTAAAACATTATCTTTAAAACTAAGTAGCTTTCTGTCTTTCATTGAAACGATAAGCATCGTCCCATCTGGTAACCAACCTAATCCAGAAGGTTGATTGGGGACATCCACGATTACTTCATAATTTCCATTAAGATCTAAGGCATAAACCTTATGACTATAAAAATCAGAGAAATAGAACTTATTCTTATACCACCTTGGGCCTTCTCCGAAAGTCAGGCCATCCATTAATGTTTTAAGTCTTCTTTCCATAAATCTCTCCTTCTTTATTGTTTATGTATTTCATCCACAAGAACCATTACATCATCAACTTCTATTTTCTGAAGGTCTTCTTGGCAAATAATTTTTGCTTTATCGGACCAAGGTTTCCAATTCACAGGATTACTTGGACCAAATAAAGTAATCGACTCTTTATTTACTGATGCTGCGATATGGGATGCAACGGAATCTAAGCCAATAAAAAATTTAGAACCATTTATTAAAGCAGCTAAACCCAGAAGGCTTGTTTTGCCGGCAAGATTTAATACTTGTTTATCGACAATATCAGCTTTCCCTAATATGTCGTCTACATAACTTATCTCGTGAGGATCTGGACCTGAGGTGATAACAACCGAAAGACCTTTTTTAAGTAAATGGTTAATTAGTTGCCCAAACTTTTCTGTATCCCATAATTTTTTTTCTCGTCTTGATGTTGGATGGATTAAACAATAAGAATTTTCTTGATTCAGGAAGGGGAAAGAATCACAGAGAGTTTTATATTCGATATCTAAATACTTAGGGTTAAGAGTTAAATTTTCATTAAATACCTTGAGTCCTAAACTTTCTAAAGCTAGCAGATTTCTTTGAACAATATGTTTTTCTAAAGCCTCAGGGAATATTACAGAGAAAGATTTAATCCAAAGATTTTTCCTTCTTTTTTTGTCATCTACTGCCGCTTTCATTGCTTTACCAATTGACCAGCTTATAGGAACGACCCTCCATTGAGTGGTCAAAAAGAATGCATAATCATAATTTTTTGTATTAATTTTTTTCCAGAGTCCTATCTCTTTTTTAACCTTTTTATAAATATTTTCTTTTGATGAGGCTTCTATTTCAATAATTTCAGAGACACTATCTTCTTTTTCTAAAATAGAACCTGTTCCCTTGTATACCAAAAGGTCTATTTCGCTATCAGAATCATTGAGTTTTATATTGTCTAACATGGGTTTAGTGAGTAATACATCACCATGAAATCGCAGTATTACAATTAAATACTTATTAGACATTATTAGATATTGTTACTTGACACTCTGTTATTCAGAATGCATTATGCTCGCCTCTCAGTGATATACAAAATTAATGGCAAATATTAAATCAGCAATAAAAAGAGCAAGACAGAACGTCAAAAGAAATGCTCTCAAAAGCTCCCAAAGAGCTTCAACTAGAACAGCAGTCAAAGCTGTACTCGGTGCTATAGAAGAAAAGAATAAAGATACAGCTAAAGAGGCACTAGCCACTGCTGAAAAAACACTTGATGCAATGGCAGGTAAAAAAGTGATTTCTAAAAATAAAGCATCAAGAACGAAATCTAGACTCTCAAAAAAAGTTAAAGCACTTTAATCTAATACTAGATTATTTCTATGGATAACTTCCTCTTCTGAGAGATATTCCAATTTTGCTTTAATTTCTTCAGAATTAAGCCCCTTTATAGAATTCATTTCCATGTGATTGAAATTTGACAAACCTCTAGCTATTTCTACACCTTGAGCGTTAGAACATTCAATTAGATCACCTTTATTAAATTCTCCCCTAACTTCAACAACACCGACAGGAAGAAGGCTTTTTCCCTTAGAAGTGAGTGCAACACAAGCGCCTTCATCTAAAATTAAAGTACCAGCAACTGCACCAAATGAAGAAATCCATAACTTTCTTGACTGGAGAATTGACTTCTCACTTGAAATCTTTGTACCAACAGACTCGTTATTAAAAATCTTTATTAAGGTATCTTCCTCATAACCACTAGCTACCCAAGTTAGAGCACCTCCGTTAAGAGAAGTTTTTGCCGCTTCAATTTTAGTTCTCATACCTCCTCTACCCAAGAGCCCTGAAGAGCTTTTTAATTGCTGGGAAAGGTCTAAGTGCTTATCATCAAGATTTATATGTCCTAGCAAAGTTGCACTACTATCGACAGTTGGGTCATTTGAAAAAATACCATCTTGGTCAGTAAGCATAACAAATTTATTTGCTCGAACTAAACCTGCTAATGCAGCTCCCAAGCGATCATTGTCTCCAAAAGAGATCTCTTCTGTTGCAACACAATCATTCTCATTAACTATTGGAATAATTCCCATTTCTAACAGAGATTCAAAAGTATTTTTAGCATTTAAATATCTTGTACGATTAGCAATATCATCATGAGTAATAAGTACTTGCGCAGTTTTATAACCAAAAACTTGGAGATTTTTTTGATAAATCTCTGTAATACCTCTTTGACCAACAGCAGCACAAGCTTGCAAAGTAGCCAATGATTCAGGCCTCTCTGTAAATCCTAATTCACTCATACCTTTTGCTACGGCTCCTGAGGATATGACAATTACGTCTTGCTTATGTTTTTTTAGAAAATCAATCTGGGATGCAAGCTTGGAAATGAAATCACTATTTATACCTGAGTCATTACCTGAGACTAAGCTACTGCCCGCTTTGATGACCCATTTGTTATTCTTGCTCATCAAAAGACTCCATATAAGTGCCTATCTCTCTCATTAATTGTTGCGTACCCAATTTTTTAGCTGCAGAAATACAGTATATATTTAAAATTCCCTTATATTTTATTTTAAGTTCATCTACTAGAGCATCTAATTCTGAATCATCAATTAGATCTATTTTGTTCAATACCAACCATTTTACTTTTTCAGCTAAGTCAGAATCATAATCCTTAATCTCTATTGTCAATTCTTCTATTTCCTCCATTACATCAACTGGAGATTTGTCATAAATATCAACAATTTGCACAATCACTCTAGTTCTTGCTAAATGTTTCAAGAATTGAATACCTAAGCCCACTCCTTGAGAAGCACCTGCTATAAGTCCAGGAATATCTGATATTACAAAACTTGAACTATCGGAATAGTCTACAACGCCTAGACTTGGGTGCAGGGTGGTAAAGGCATAATCTGCTACCTTAGGTTTTGCGCTTGATACAGCACGCACCAAGGAAGATTTTCCTGCATTAGGTTTCCCCAATAGTCCAATATCCGCTAAAAGCCTAAGTTCTAATCTTAGTGACAATGACTCCCCGTCTTTCCCTTCTGTAAATTTTGTAGGCGATCTATTTGTTGAACTCTTGTACCTTAAATTCCCCAAACCTCCCCTGCCTCCATTACATAACAATAATTGATCTCCATCATTAACAAGATCAGCTAAAGAATTATTTGTCTCCAGGTCATAAAGAAGAGTTCCACAAGGCACTTCAATAATTAAATCACCCCCATCTGAACCAGTTTTATTTTGACTACCTCCCCTTTTACCATTCTCGGCTTGAAATTTCCTTTGAAATCTAAACTGAGATAAGGTGTTGAGGTTATTAACAGATTGAAAAATTATATTACCACCATGTCCGCCGTCTCCTCCATCAGGACCACCTTTTGGAATATTTTTTAAACGCCTGAAACTGGATAAGCCATTACCGCCATCACCAGCCTTGACGTCAATGGTGACTTCATCAATGAATTTCATTGATATATTATATTTGAATTATTGGGAAGGAGGTTCTGCGTTTTAGACAGGCTCTACATTGACGAACTGTCTTAACTTGGGACCTTTCTTGATAAAAGAAACTGTACCGTCAACCTTAGAGAAGAGTGTGTGATCTTTTCCACAACCTACATTTTTTCCAGGATGAAACTTAGTTCCTCTTTGTCTAACTATGATTGATCCAGCAGAAATGGTTTGTCCACCAAAACTCTTTACGCCCAATCTTTTAGAATTGGAATCTCTTCCATTCCTACTACTTCCACCTGCTTTTTTATGTGCCATGTTATCTCTTGTTTACGTACTTATGGATTCAATCTTAATTTCACTAAAGTTTTGTCTGTGTCCATAAGTTCTTCTGTAATCTTTTCTTCTTTTCATCTTGAAGACACGAATTTTATCATGCTTACCGTTAGCTACGAGTTTAGCAGTTACTTTCGCATTTTCTACATAAGGGCTTCCAATTTTTGAATCTGCTCCATTAGATATCATTAGAACTTTATCAAATTCGATTGTTGCACCTTCTTCCATAGATAAAAGCTCTACTTTCAAGCTTTCGCCTTCTGTAACAGTGTGTTGCTTTCCTCCGCTCTCAATTACGGCAAACATATTTTCTCCAATCACGAATTTAGGGATGTGCACTATACGAAAAAGATGAACTAATCGCAATATAATTCCATGAATTACTCTTCTTAATTTAAAATAGAAGGAATATGGAATTAATCTATAAACAATTACTCGTCAATGAATTAGATTCTCTAGAAGTTAATCTAGTGGAATCAATAAGTTCAGATATTAAACTAGCAAGCGAAGTATCAAATCATCTTGTAAGTTCAGGAGGAAAAAGAATAAGGCCAGTTGTCTGTATTTTGATTGCCAAAGCTTTTAATTATCAAGGTAACGATCTTATAAAGTTGGCAAGTTCTATTGAGCTTCTTCATACAGCCACGCTCATACATGATGATGTGGTTGATCAAAGTCTTATTAGAAGAGGTAAAGAAAGTATTCATGCCAAGTGGGATAATGCACACGGTGTATTAGTAGGAGATTTTGTTTACTCTAAAGCATTTCAATTAATGGCTAGTTTTGAAAATCCGAGGATTATTAGAACTCTTGCCGACTCTACAAATAGAATTTCTGAAGGAGAGGTACTCCAGCTTGCGTTGAAAAATAAGGAAGTTTTAACCGATAAAGAATATTTTGAAATAATCGATAGAAAAACCGCAGAACTTTTTAAATCAGCAGCTCTAACTGCCGGGATACTTTCTTCTTGTTCAGAAAGTCAGCTTTCTAGTTTAGCTAAATTTGCCACCTCCCTAGGATTAAGCTTTCAAATTCAAGATGATATTCTTGATTATTTTGGAAATGAAGCACTAACTGGCAAGAGAGTGGGTAAAGATTTTGAAGAAGGTAAATTTACCCTTCCTGTTCTGATTGCTCTAAAAAATATGGACTCTAATGAAAGAGATGTTTTTTTAAAATTTTTTGAAAAAGGTGAAAAGGAATCCTTTCCTGAAGTCTTGCAAATGCTGAGCGTTTCAAATATTCGGGAAGAAATTGATAAAACTTTTAATTATTATTCAGATATATGTAAAGAAGAAATTAAAGGTATACCTGATAATGAATACAAGACAGCATTAGAACAGATTGTCTCTAACTTAGACTCAAGATTAACTTAATTTTTTTATAACTATTTTGATGTATCATTAAGTTTTTAAAATTAAATTTTATAGAAATGTCTTTCTCACCTAAAAGCAACTACAACAAAGAAGAAATACTCGATTGTGCTGAAGGCAACCTCTTTGGCCAAGAAAATGGCAGGCTTCCTACTCCAAATATGCTCATGTTTGACCGTATAACAACAATCAACACAGACGGGGGCAAGTTTTCAAAGGGTGAGATTATCGCTGAATTAGATATCAATCCTGATCTATGGTTTTTTGATTGTCATTTCAAAGGTGATCCTGTTATGCCCGGTTGTTTAGGTCTCGATGCAATGTGGCAGCTGGTAGGTTTCCATTTATGCTGGTTAGGTAAGCCTGGTCGCGGAAGAGCCCTTGGTGCATCCGAGGTCAAATTTTCTGGGCAAGTTTTACCAACTGCAAAGCTTGTAACAATTAAAATTGACATCAAAAGAATACTTAATCTTGATCTAACAGTCGGAATAGGTGAAGGATCCATGCTTGTGGATGGAAGAGAAATTTACAGCGCCAAAGGACTTAAGGTGGGTTTATTTCAAGATACCTCTAGTTTTTGATATGCGCGAAGTAGTAGTAACAGGCATGGGGATAGTCTCTAGTTTAGGAAATAATACCTCTGAAGTAACAGATTCTTTAAAGAATTTAAGTTCGGGCATCTCAGAAAATCTAGACAATAAAGAGATGGGTCTTAGAAGTCATGTTTCAGGTTCAATTAAAAATTTAGATCTAAAAGAACTCATCGATAGAAAGCTTTATAGATTTATGGGTGATGCAGCTGCCTATGCGTACTTAAGCACTCAAGAAGCTATAAAGGATGCCAATCTATCTCAAGACGAATTATCTAATGTCAGAACTGGTCTAATAATGGGCTCAGGAGGTGCTTCTTCTGAAGACCAGATAGAATCTGCAGATATCTTAAGAGAAAAAGGTTTAAAAAGAATAGGGCCATACAGAGTTACTAAAGCAATGGGAAGCACTGTCTCTGCATGTCTCGCAACATCTTTTGGAATAAAAGGAATAAATTATTCTATTTCCTCTGCTTGCGCAACTAGTGCGCACTGCATAGGGTCTGGAATGGAACAAATACAGCTCGGCAAACAAGATATTGTTATTGCAGGTGGCGGTGAAGCTGAACATTGGGGAATGACAAGTTTATTTGATGCTATGGGAGCCCTGTCTACAAAATATAATGACAATCCTTCTGTTGCCTCAAGGGCTTATGATAAAGATAGAGATGGTTTTGTGATAGCTGGAGGCGGAGGGTCCTTAATTCTTGAAGAGAAAGAACATGCCATTGCTAGAGGTGCAACAATCTATGCCAAATTATCTGGTTATGCTGCTACCTCTGATGGTGAAGATATGGTTAGTCCTTCTGGAGAAGGTGGAAAGAGATGTATGCAGGTTGCTTGGGATATGTGTGGCAGATCAAAGATTGACTATATAAATGCTCACGGAACAAGTACTCCGGCTGGAGATATCACAGAGCTCAATGCCATTAAGTCTGTTTTTGGAGACGACATACCCCGGATAAGCTCTACCAAATCACTCTCAGGACATTCTCTTGGGGCTGCAGGAGTTCAAGAATCTATTTACGGTCTTATAATGTTAAAAGAACAATTTATTGTTGGCTCTGCCAATATAGAGAATCTTGATGAAGGCGCTGAAGACTTTCCAATAGTTAGAGAAAATATCCCGGCTGCCCTGAACAACTTTTTGAGTAACAGCTTCGGGTTTGGAGGTACTAACGCTACTTTGATTTTTGAAAAACCTTAAAAAGGTATATCGTCATCAGTAATACCGCTGTCTGGTAAATTTTGAGAACCCATGTCCTGATTGGTATTTTCATAAGAAGAATTATCTGAATTAGAACTTCCCCTACTATCCAAGAACTGCATATCACGTCCTATGACCTCTGTGGTGTATCGAGTTTGGCCATCTTGTTCCCATTTCCTGGTTTGAAGCTGACCTTCTATATAGACTTTGGATCCCTTTTTGAGATATTCACCCGCAATCTCAGCCAACCTTCTCCATAAAACCACCCTATGCCATTCAGTTTTCTCTTGATCAGAACCCGTGTCCTTATCTTTCCATGATTCAGATGTTGCCAGACTAAGTGTTGTGACAGCAGCTCCGCCGGCTGTATATTTAACATCAGGATCTTGTCCTAGATTTCCTACCAAAATTACTTTATTGATTCCGCTTCTAGCCATAAAAATTTTAATTTAGTTAATATTACTAACTCAGATTATAATCTGTTTTCTAAACTTAAGTTCCAAAACATTATTTTTTTTCATGAAATACATCAAAGTAAGAGGTGCACGTCAGCATAATCTCAAAAACATAGACATAGATCTTCCTCGAGATAAGCTAGTAGTCATAACAGGTCTGTCTGGTTCAGGTAAATCAAGTTTAGCATTTGATACTCTTTATGCTGAGGGGCAAAGAAGATATGTGGAATCTTTATCAGCTTATGCAAGGCAATTTCTATCTATGATGGAAAAACCTGATGTTGATCACATTGAGGGGCTATCTCCTGCAATTTCTATTGAACAAAAAACAACTTCCCATAACCCTAGATCTACCGTTGGAACTGTTACTGAAATCTATGATTATTTGAGACTTTTATTTGCAAGAGCCGGTACACCGATATGTCCCGATCATAACTTATCTCTGGAAGGACAAACCTCAAATCAAATTTGTGACAAGATACTTGAACTCCCAGATGATTCCAAAATAATGATCTTGGCTCCATTAATAAAAGAGCAGAAAGGTGAACATCTGCATGTATTCGATGATCTTAAGATGCAAGGGTATGTAAGAATGCGAGTTAATGGAATTACTATTGATGTCGATGATAATCCCAAACTAAACAAAAATAAAAAGCATTCAATAGAAGCTGTAGTCGATAGATTGGTATTACCCAAAGACGCTGATGAAAATTTTCAATTAAGATTGGCAGAATCAATTGAAAATGCACTTAATCTTAGTGATGGTAATGTGATAATTTTCCTTTTAGATGAGAATAAAGATATTTCTTATAGCTCGAAAATGGCATGTAATGAATGTGGTTACAGCATACCTGAGCTAGAACCTAGATTATTCACTTTTAATAATCCCGCAGGTGCTTGTCCTGACTGCGAAGGACTCGGAGTGAAGTCATATGTAGACGTTTCTAAGGTGATTCACGAATCAACGGCTAGCATAAGCGAAGGCGCGTTAGTTGGATGGGATATGAGTCATAGATATCACTTCCATCTTCTGAGATGTCTTTCAAGGGAATATAACTTTTCATTAGAGGAATCTTTTGAAAACTTAGATGAGGAGATTAAGGATATTATTTTAAATGGAACTAATGGAATACCGGTGAATTTTAGCTGGAGAAATAAAAGAGGTAGTTTGGTAGAACGAATCTTTGCATTTGAAGGGGTTTTAAATAATATCGACAGAAGATATAAAGAAACTGAATCTAGTTATAGTAGAGATAACTTATCAAAGCTTATCTCTCTTTCTTCCTGTAAGGCCTGTTCAGGAACTAGATTGAGAAAAGAAGCCAGAAATGTCTTCATAGAAAATGTGAATCTTCCTGAAATTACTTCTTACACAATAGATCAAGCTTTTGATTTTTTTAACACTATGAATTTAAAAGGTTCAAAGGGAGAAATTGCTGAAAGGATAGTAAAAGAAGTAAACGAAAGATTAGAGTTCTTAGTAGATGTTGGATTAAATTATCTAACTCTAGATAGAAGTGCTGAAAGTCTCAGTGGAGGCGAGGCTCAGAGAATAAGATTGGCTAGTCAGATTGGAGCAGGTCTTGTGGGAGTAACTTATATTTTAGATGAACCGTCGATTGGTCTTCATCAAAGAGACAATGAAAAGCTCCTCAAAACGTTAAAAAAATTGAAAGACCTTGGTAACACAGTAATAGTTGTGGAACACGATCATGAGACAATGCAATTTTCAGACCACGTAATTGACATAGGTCCTGGAGCTGGAGTTCATGGTGGAAAAGTATGTGCTCAAGGAACAGCATCAGAGATAGCTAAATCTAAGCATTCAATTACGGGTCAATACTTGTCAGGAAAGAGAAAAATTGAAATACCAAAGAAAAGAAAAGAATTAGATAAAGAAAGAATAGTTAAACTCACCAAAGCGGATGGTCATAACTTAAAATCTGTAAATCTTGAACTGCCTCTAGATCTATTTGTTTGCGTTACAGGAGTCTCTGGTTCTGGAAAATCAACTCTAATCAATCAAACTTTATTACCAGCTATATCAAATGAAATTTCTAGGGCTGAAAAAAGAGATACTAAACCTTTTGCAAAACTGTCAGGAATAAATGATATCGATAAAATTATTGAGATTAGCCAAAGTCCTATAGGCAGAACTCCTAGATCTAATCCAGCAACCTACACAGGTTTGTTTACTCCATTAAGAGAGTTATTTGCCGGAACACAAGAATCTAGATCTCGAGGTTATAAAATCGGTAGATTCAGTTTTAATGTCAAAGGCGGAAGATGTGAGGCATGTCAAGGAGATGGTGTTATCAAAGTCGAAATGCACTTTCTTCCTGATGTATATGTAAAGTGTGATGTATGTGATGGTCAAAGATACAATAGAGAAACTTTGGATATCAAATACAAAAGTAAGAATATTTACGAAGTATTGGATATGACAGTTGAAGATTCATTAAAGTTTTTTGATGCAATACCTTCCATAAGAAAAAAATTAGAAACTCTTATGGATGTTGGTCTCGGATATGTGAAATTAGGACAACAAGCCACTACCCTGTCAGGAGGGGAAGCCCAGAGAGTGAAATTGGCTAAAGAGCTATCAAAAAGTGCCTACAATCATACGCTCTATATTCTTGATGAACCTACAACAGGGCTTCATATGTATGATATTGAGCTGCTTCTAAAGGTACTGAAGAGACTTAGGGATAATGGTAATACTGTAGTTGTGATAGAGCACAACATGGATGTCATCAAAACATGTGATTGGGTAATAGATTTAGGACCCGAAGGCGGTTCAAACGGTGGAGAGATTATTGCTATGGGAACTCCAGAAGACCTAATCAAAAACAAAAAATCTCACACAGGAAAACATCTTAAAAAAGTACTTAAAAATTAAGCTGTTTCTTCGCTAATAGGCTGCTCGCCCGCAAT